>JAFRRJ010000049.1 GCA_017428155.1 Clostridiales bacterium
GAGGTATGGATATCTCAAAACGGAGAACAGGACGAGTATCCCTGTATGGCGTTGCTGGTCAATGAGAATAATGCGGTGCTAAATCATTTTGGTGACGATGGGAGCTGTTACTCTTCTTGTAACGGAAGTGCTAAGGAAGGGCTCGTATCTTTTTGCGATGGGCAGTATGAGATCCATGCAGACCAGATCATAAGTAAGGAAGAAGCAATGACAGCACTTATGGATTATTATATGAATAACGGCAGGTCAATCAAAATTCAGTGGGATCAACTGTATTAACAGGCAGCCGTATAGATAATAAACAGGATAATTCACTATTGGCCTAACAGGAAGTAGTGTAAAGGGAAGGTATGGCGAATGCGAAATTTTTACGGATTATATACTAACGGTAAATATAAAGTAGGGATGTCCGGAACGGTTTGGGTCTATGATATGGAAGACAATCTTCTTGGACGTTTTACAGAGACACCATATTCCTATGAAGGCGCGTTTGTTCCAGGGAAGGATATTTTCGTTTCTCATACAAATGAGAATCATCTGGTTGTCTATGACATAGCTAATATGAAAATGTTGAAGAAAATCAAGACTAGCAATTGTGGCGGGAGCGAAAATACCGGAGTTGCTTTTTCGAGCGACGGCAAACATCTATATTGTATTCAGGCACATTGGGATGACTGGCTGAAGAGTCGGCTCGTTGTTTATGATACTGAGAATTTTGAAATCGAAAAAGAGTATTTTGCGAACGAGAGCATAATCAAACTTGAGGAAATCGAGATAGAAAATGACGGAACCTGTTATGTCTTATTCGGTGAACGTGATGAAAAAACAGGGGTAATCGAAAACAATTATGTAGGAATCTTTCATGACGGGAAGATTGTAGAAAAAAGGTGTCTTAATTTCAAACTCAATAACTGGCTGGATATTCTTATGTTTTTTTCCTGGAAAAGGAGTGGTTTTACTAAAAAGACTTTTCCTCTATTCCTTAAAGAAGCAGGCATCAAATATGCGATTCCGCAGAATCCATGTTCACTGAAGAGACTTTTTGAAACAGGAGCTTTTGTTTCACTTTTTCTATAAACAGCAATATGTTCTTATAATCCTGACTTACCTGAATGGTAGCGTAGATTCTGTCCGGAGCAGATCCGTGACAGAAGACAGAATGCGTTTATCTGTTGTTTTACCTTTTTCAGTGCAATCTTGTGGTCATCCCGCATTCGAAGGTATTCCTTTACGGAATCGTCATCTTCAGTAGGAATATATACAGGTTGATATCCTCCATACGACAGACACTGCGCAATCATTAATGCATAATATTCCGCTAGGACGTAAAATATCATCAGGACTGCAAGCTGAATAGGAGTGAGAGATATGTTGGAATTCGGTGGCGAAAATCTGGAAGTAAATGAAAAGAGTAGCCTGGCACCATTTTTGCTGTCTCTTTCAGATGACCAGAATCTTACTTTAAAAGTGGTTATTGCTTTTCCTAAAGACGGGGAAGCGGGATCCAATCTGGAATCTTTTCCTGAAGATTTGAGAGGAAAGGTTGAAGGTCTTCTGGCTAAATCTATTCCTGTTAGCGCGGATATGAGCCAGGTTTATGAGATAGTTTTTGAACACTATATTCTCTATCAGATGCGTAACGAGAGCTATACTTCTTGGGATGAATATGAAGTCAGGAAAGGCAATTACCTTATACTGTTCGAGAAATCCCGGCTTCTGGATTATTATGAAGATGTCATTTTCGATTTTGATTCTGAAGAAATTAAGAAGACGCAAAGGAAGCATTACGGTATATATACCGAGAACCACATTCTGGATATCATTTCAAATGAACCGCCGAAGATAAGAAGAGTAAGTTTAGATTAGTTAATTAACAGTAATTGCTTTTGTATTATGGACGAAATAGATCAAATCAAAGTAAAACTTAGAGACAAACATGTTGAATTGCGAACTCCTGTTGATATTTCGGATATACGGAGCTTTGAAAAGGCTTATCATATTTCGTTGCCTCAAGAATTGGTGGATTTCTATACCTTAATATCCAATGGTTGCGAGATGATAGACGGATTTGATCTTTATCCATTTGAGAAGTGGAAGTTTGATCCTGAGAGAATACATATTCCGTTTGGGTTTAAGAACTATTGGATTTGGGAGGGTGAGAGTGAACTTACTCACGATCTAAAAGAAATCGAAAATGGCATTATCGAGTTGATTGATATAGGAGATGCACAGAACTGGAATATAGTAGTTGCTGGCGATAAATACGGCGAAATGTGGTTTTATACAGATGTTGGCATTCAACCTGCATGTCCTGCTATGAGTTTTTTGAAATGGTTTGAATACTGGCTTGATGGTGGAACAGACTACTTCTATGAGTTTCAATATAAATGATTGCTATAATGTAGTCGTTAGTTTAGATAATTTTAAAGATATACGAAGATCAAAAATGAATCAGGAACAACGAAGGACAGAACTAATAAGACAGCTTCTAAACGAGAGACCGGAGTATCAGAAGATAGATATTCCGGCCTCTTCAGATGAGCAGAAGCATCTGCTCAGGAGCCTTTTTAACGTGAGGCTTCCGGGCAAGATCGATGATACTTTTCTCAAAATCCAGGATGAATATCTTACGGAAGCAACTCACGAGAAAGGTATAACCGATCTTTCTGAACTCACACCTGTTCAAGACGGTATATACATCTGGCAGGGCGACATAACGACACTGAAGTGCGATGCGATAGTGAATGCAGCCAATTCAGGCATGACGGGATGCTATGCTCCTTGTCATGGCTGTATAGACAACTGTATCCATACATATGCCGGGATACAGCTTCGAAATGCTTGTGCAGAAATTATGAGAAAGCAAGGACATGAGGAACCTACAGGGCGTGCGAAGATCACGCCTGCGTTTAATCTTCCCTGTAAGTATGTGCTTCATACAGTAGGACCGATAATAACGGGAGAACTGACGGACAAAGACGAAGAGCTTTTGAGATCATGTTACCTCTCATGTCTTGAGCTGGCAGATGAGAACAACGTAAAAAACGTTGCTTTCTGCTGCATTTCCACGGGAGAATTCCATTTCCCGAATAAGAGGGCTGCAGAGATCGCAGTAGAAACCGTAAAGGATTACAGGACGGAAACAAACAGCGGGATTGAGGTGATATTCAATGTTTGGAAGGATATCGATTATAAGATCTACCGGGAATTACTCGGATAATATTGAAAGACTTAAGAAAGCTATAGATGAAGCCGATGCCATCGTAATTGGTGCAGGTGCCGGTCTCTCGACTTCTGCAGGGTTTACTTATTCTGGTGAGAGATTTGAGAAGTATTTCTTTGATTTCGCAAAACGGTTCGGAATTAGTGATATATATTCCGGTGGATTCTATCCTTTCCCCGATGATGAAACACGCTGGGCATGGTGGGCAAGGCATATCTATTACAACAGATACATTGATGCTCCCAAGCCGGTATATCGTGATCTGTATGAACTGTTGAAGGATAAGGATTATTTTGTTATCACAACGAATGTGGATCATCAGTTCCAAAAGGCCGGATTCGATAAAAAGAGACTTTTCTATACGCAAGGGGATTACGGTTTATTTCAGTGTGTGGATGGTCATATTCAGAAGACCTATGATAATGAGGCATGGGTGATGAAGGCAATGGAAACACAGGGGTTTGCGAAAGACGAAGCCGGTGTGTTTCAGGTGCCGGATGATAAGAAAATAACCATGAGAATTCCGACAGAACTGATCCCGAAGTGCCCGGATGACGGTTCGGATGTAACGACAAATCTGCGTGCTGATGATTCTTTTGTCGAAGACGAAGGCTGGCACAAAGCTAGTGCGAGATACGATGAATTTGTTCGCACACATAATGAAAAAGTGCTGTATCTTGAACTGGGTGTAGGTTATAACACTCCGGTCATTATCAAGTATCCGTTCTGGCAGATGACAGCGAAGAATCCAGAAGCTGTATATGCATGCTTGAATTACGATGAAGCTATCTGTCCTGATGTTTTAAAAGATCAGTCTATTCTGATCAAAGGAGATATCGGGGAAGTATTACGAAGAGTTTGAGATGGATTTGCTGATCGCAAAATCATTGACTGACAAGGTATAATCATAAGTGACGGAGAGATTGGCCCATTCGTCAATAGTATTTTAATTTGGGGACATACTGATGATCAATATTTCAATAGATAACAAACTTAAGGATACATACTCCGAGATCCGTCTGGGTTGTATTCACTTTTCAGTAGAAGTAAAACCAAGCAGTGATGACTTTTGGGGTCATATGAATACAGAAGTTCTTCCTAAAGTCAGGAGTGATATTGAGGGAAAAGAATGGAGTGAGATTCCCGGAGTTCGTGGCAGCCGGGCAGCATACAAAGCTTTCGGAAGAAATCCCGGAAGATACCGTGTATCATCTGAATCGCTTCTAAGAAGAGTCAGAAGAGAGGATGAACTCTACCATATTAATTCTGTAGTAGACGTCAACAATCTTGTTTCCGTAACCAGCGGTTTATCTGTAGGCTCGTATGATCTTTCTCACATTAATGGAGATATTGTTTTGCGCAAAGCAGAATCCGGCGAAGGTTATGAAGGTATTGGCAAGGAATTTCTTGATATGGAGAATATGCTCGTATTAGCCGACGATGATGGTATATTCGGTTCATCCATGTCTGATTCGACCCGTGCAATGGTAGAAGAGAGTGCTACGGATATACTGGTTGTCATATATTGCTTTGAAGACAGTATAGACCTTAAAGACTTGTTATCACATGGCAAGCAGGCATTTGAACAATTTGCCGGTGTAAAAGAAGCAGAATCTTGGATTGTTAATTTTATGAAAGCTGGTATCTGAGACTACAAAGGAAAAGCAACTGCTTCCTTATAAAGTTTTTGCAGAGTCTTTATAAAATCCGCCAGTTCCTTTCGAGTATCATTCTTATGTGTCAGAAGAACGCATGAGAATGTTTCTTCACAGTCAAAAGGTATCCACGAAAACTGTCCGCTGTGATCGTTTAAGAACCCCGGAGCAAGACATATCCCTTTGCCGGCAGCAACGTTAGTCAGTGTTGTATCGTGATCGGCACTGTTGAAGTAATCTATCTTTCCGGTAGATATCAGGCGCTGCTGAACGCTTCTCAGTGCTTGCGGGGAACCTCCGCCGACCATGAGGGATCTGCCATACAGATCATCTTCTCTGATCAGATCCTTTGCAGCAAGAGGATCGTTCCTGCCGCATATCAGGTATATGTGGCTTACAAACAGCTCGTGAACGTTCACTCCTGCAAGCTGTCTGGTCTGCTCTTTGAGTGCAAAGAGAATATCAGTTTCATTCTTCATGAATGAATCAAGTCCGTTATCGTATTTGAATACGGGTGTGATCTGTATTCCGGCATCTTTCTTTTCTGTCAGGCGGATAGCTTCCGGAAGGAAATACACGGCCTGACGCACCATAAGACTTATCGTGATGTTGTCTTTGTATCTGGCACTGAAGTTCTGCCCTAATTCTATTGCCCGCTTCATTTCTTCCCTCATGCCCATGAGGTAAGATACAAACTGTTCTCCTGCCGGAGTAAGAGTGGCACCTTTGCCGTTTCTCTCGAAAATAGCAAATCCGACTTCTTCTTCAAGAAGCTTTATCTGGTACGAAAAAGTTGGCTGGCTTACGAACATGTTCTCAGCGCCTCTGCTGAAGTTCTGTGTTTTCGCGAGTTCAATGCAATAGTCTATCTGCTTGGTATTCATATCAACCGCTTGTTATTTAAAATTTAAATCGAATATCTATTCTTTCTATTGGATATTCTATAAGAACCGTGTCAGAATGTAAACATAGAAAAGCGAAACGGAGGACATGGATATGGCAAAGACATTGATAGCATTCTTTTCGAGGGCGGACGAAAACTATTTCGGCGGAGCCATGAGATATGTGAAGGTTGGCAATACCGAGATCGTATGCAACATCACAAATGAGATTACCGGTGCGGATATGTTCAAGATCGAGATGGCAGAGCCATATTCACCTGTTTATATGACGTGCATCAATGAGGCGAAGAAAGACTTGCGCGCAAATGCGAGACCTGAGCTTACAGAATACCTCGACAGCATAGATGAGTACGACACGATCATCCTGGGATATCCGAACTATTGGGGAACATTCCCGATGGCGGTTGCAACATTCCTCGAGAGATACGATTTCTCAGGCAAGACGATCCTTCCTCTTTGCACTAACGAAGGCAGCGGAATGGGTTCATCCGAGCGTGACGTAAAGAAATATGCGAGGGGTGCAACAGTCAAGAGCGGTCTTCCGATAACCGGAAGCCGAGCAGCTGAGTCAAAAGCTTCAGTAGAAAAGTGGCTTAAGTCTAACGGCATTATCTGAGGGAGGAAAAGAATATGGATTACCAGCAAGGTTATGTTTATGAACTGATGGATAATGGCGGACCTACAGATGTAAGAGAGCCGTATTTCAAGGAAGCTGTTGACGAGATGATGCGTGCAAGAACACTTTGTGCCAAAGCAAATGCTGTGCTGCCTGATGATCCTTCTTACGTGAAATATCTGGAAGAACTCTTCGGAAGAAGCCTAGACGATGTCAGGATACTTACGCCCTTCACATGTGACTTCGGCAACAGGGTAAAGTTCGGTAAAGGAGTATTCATCAACCATTCTGCGATCCTTTCCGCATCAGGCGGTATTGAATTTGAAGACGGAGTAATGTGTGCTCCCGGAGTTCGTATTGCTACCATCAATCACGATATGTATGACCGTCACGTCACATATACATACGGAAGAGTTCTCATAAAGAAAAATGCATGGCTTGGAATGAATGTTACCATCTGTCCCGGAGTAACGATAGGCAAGTATGCTGTTGTAGCAGCGGGAGCTGTCGTTACAAAGGATGTTCCTGATTATGCAGTCGTAGGCGGAGTGCCTGCAAAAGTCATTAAGTATCTTGAGCCGGATGAGATGAAGGATTGATCATGGTATCTAACAAATTAAAGAATATGGAAGGAGAATCGAAATGATTACATTAAACAACAATGTTGAATGCCCCATGGTAGGAATCGGAACATTTATGCTCGCGCCCGCTGAGGCAGAAAACAGTGTCAGAGAAGCTTTGAAGATGGGATATCGATTGGTCGATACGGCAAATGCCTATGTTAACGAGCGTGCGGTCGGACGCGGTATGGCAGAGAGCGGCGTTTCCCGTGAAGAGATATTCCTTTCTACGAAACTATGGCCCAGTGAGTATGAAAACGAAAATGCCGTTGATGAAACATTATCACGTCTTGGCGTGGATTATGTTGATCTTCTCTATATTCATCAGCCTGCCGGGAACTGGCTTGCCGGATACCGTCAGCTTGAGAAAGCGTACAAGGAAGGTAAGGCAAAAGCTATCGGTATTTCCAACTTTGAGGGGAAATACATCGCTGAACTTGAGACAAAATGGGAGATCGTTCCTCAGTTTATCCAGGTAGAAGCTCATCCGTACTATACTCAGCAGGAACTAAGAAAGACTTTAGACAAATACGGAATAAAACTGATGTCATGGTATCCTTTAGGTCACGGCGATAAGAAGCTTATAAACGAACCTGTCTTTTCAGAACTTGGAAAGAAGTATGGAAAGTCATCAGCACAGGTAATCCTTCGCTGGCATACCCAGATGGGATTTGTTGTTATCCCCGGCAGTAAGAATGTGGATCACATAAGAGATAATATGAATATTTTTGATTTCAGTCTTACAGATGATGAGATGGCAAAGATCGCAAAGCTCGAAAACGGAATCCGATATTATAATCGCACCGATTCTCAACTGGATCAGTTTGCTTTATGGCAGCCCACATATGAAAAATAAGAACAAGGCATAGAACGCAAACTCGCAATTATCCGTACTAGGCATAGTGTATAATTATTCTGACAGAGCACTTGCTTTGTTGAGACTATTTTAATATAGGGATAATTCGAGAATAAAGGAAAGTACAATGAAGAATGTATATGAGGAATGTCCTCAGTTTGAAAATGATAATTATTTAATCAGATTCTCTTGTCTTGATGATGCAAAAGAACTGGTTAGTGTTTACGGCGATAAAAACGCCCTGCCATTCTTTAACAGCGATAATTGCCATGGGGAGAATTTCTATTACCCAAACGAGCAGAAAATGATACAGGCAATTGAGTTTTGGCTTAGTTCTTACCGGACAAAATGGTTTGTAAGATGGACTGTTATAGATAAGACACTCAAAAGAGCGATCGGTTCCATAGAATTATTCCATCGTGAGGCAAACGATGAGTTAAATCATGTGGGTGTGCTCAGATTGGATCTCGGGAGTGAATTCGAACAAGCGGAAGTAATCAGAGATTTATTGCAGATCATAATTCCGCCAGCTTTTGATTTATTTGATTGCGAGGAAATAGTAACCAAAGTACCGCTATATGCCATCGAACGTGCAGAGGCTGTTTCTCAGGTCGGATTTAAGAAGACGGAACGGTTGCTGGTAGGAACAATGGACGGATATGCATACAAAGATTACTGGGCAATAAGGCGTTAAATTTTGTCTAAGTTCCTAACAAGGACATGTTAAGCCCGGAGCGATCCGGGCTTAAATATTTCTTAGTGCTTTTGGTTTGGGCGGGTGGATGTGTATTAACTGGCAGTTCTGGTATTCAAGATTGATATAATGAGACATACGGACAGCCGGTAAGAAATAAGATCAGTTACCGGCGCGCAAGAGGAAATATGAAAGCCTTAGACATCAAAGAACGATTACTGGCCGAGAGTAAAAACTATTATCTGACCGGTTCTTCTGAAGAAGTAAACCTGTACAGAAAATCAGATGACAAGCATCTGGCCTGCGTGGGGGATTTCTACGGGGACCCAAATGATGCCTTGATCGATCAGGATGAAAGATTCTGCATCTCAGTAGGATGCGGGTATATCTTATACAGACTCAATGAGCCTTTCCAAAGTTACCAATATGATGTTGAGTCCTGTCAGTGGACAGAAGAAGGACGCGGTCCTGATAATATCGACTGGTACGATAAAGTGGAACAGATAAGCAGTAATGAACTGGTCCTGACTGACGAAGCCGGTAATAAACGGATCCTGAAGGTGTAAGCCGGCATAACAGAAGCATTACAGGATCCGAAGAAGGGTACAAATTTATGATCTCACTTTATAAGAAATATCACATCGCATACTGGTGCGTCGGAATAGCACTGATAATAGGCATGCTAACGGTAATGATCCTCTTCTGGCGGAATGACTGGTACTTTCCGTTTCTGGTGGTGATACCGGCTCTGCTGCTTGTCGTAGTTGATGCGAAGTTCTTTACAAGGCTCGCGTCCAAAAGCTCTCGGAAGAAGTCCTGACCCTCTTTAATGAATGCCAGGCGAACAGGTTCATAAATGATCTGAAGAGCCTGTTTGAAGGCAAGACAAAAGGGTCTGTAGTATCGCTTTATAACACGCTTCTTGCCAGAGGATACAGTGTCATTGATGATTACGACGCGGCCTATGAATGCTGCCAGAAGATCAAGGCAAGAAATTATATGGCAGAGCGCTCTAAATCCATGATCGACTACTACCTGAGTAAAGACCGGATCGAAGAAGCTCAGCAAGAGCTGGAAGCACTTAAGAAACTGACAGAGAAAATGAGAAATCCCCAGTATAAAGAGGGTTCCGAGATCACTATAAAGAACGCGGAATATGTTATCAGGATCAAGCAGGGCAACTACGAAGGCGCTGAAGAGTATTACAGGAAAATGCTTGATACCATAACTCCGCTTTTTCCTCTGACCAAGGTCAGTTATTCATATGCATTGGGAAGGCTCCTTATTCTGAAAGGCGAGCCGGAAAGAGCAAAAGAGTATCTGCAGACTGCATACGATTCAGGCGGTGATACAAAATACAGGAAGCATGCCGGCGAGCTGCTTCAGACGCTCCAAGATGAGAAAGACATGTGATATGCTTGTCATTAAGGTTGAGCAGGGGAAAATACAGTTTAGAAGACATATTCAGGAGGAACCAAATGGAAGATTTAAACCAATACCTTGAAGAATTCCAGAAAGAAGAATATGAGATCCTGGCATATATTACCGTAAACTGGGGCTATTCCGGCCAGTACGGCGATTATCATAGAATTTTATTGTGTTTTCCCGCAATGGTCGATCTGAGAACCGGCGAGTGTATTGTAGAAGACGGCCGTATCGATTATCTGGTAAAAGACGAAGACTATGAGAAGAATGAGTATTTCCATTTTGACGAGAACGGTATCTACCATTTTCTGGTATCCAAGTGCGTGCCCAAAGACTTAGACCCGATGTTTCTTGCATCCATGAATAACACATATCTGGTAAAGAAGGTCATTGAGGATAATGCTTCCAATCCGGAGCTTGAAGCCATCCGCACTGAATATATGAAAGAAGGCACACTCGAAGCCGGTAATACGGAATTCACTTTGAACCGTAGATATGAATGGTTTGAAGGCAAAGCAGATATCCTTGGCGGAACCTGCTTAGTATTTCTCTGCCTTGACAGGAACTCTAAAAAGAAAGCCAAGAAGGCTTCTGCGAGATTCGAATCACTTATGCAGGATATGAAGGAACTCGATAAGAAGTTAAAAGACTTCTGCGCAGAGCGCATGATAGACAGTGCAAACGAGTGGAAAGAAGACGAGAACGATCCTGATATTACACCCGATGTTTTCAAGGAGAAGATGGGTGCTCCAAACGAGATGGTCGTAAACAACAACGGCAAAGTTGAGATCTCATATGGTGACGGCGATATGTTCGGAGGTCACTCGATCCAAATCTGCTTGAACGCAGATAACAGCATCAAGGATTGCGGACTGGTAGGATAAGATTTAAGAAACAACACAAGGCAAAGGAGAGACCGCTATGGACGTGATCAAGGTATCAAAGAAATTCAGTGAAGTCTGTGATGAGATAAGAGACGGTTCCTATGAAAGCATCGAAAAACTGGACTCTTTCAGTGAATATCCTCACCAGGCTGCAGCCGTAAAGGCAGCTGTCGCTTACTTTGACAAGGATTACGAGACAGCCATAGATCTTACCTGTGACATAATGCCTTACTGGGACGAATGGTATTACAGCAATGTTCCTGACGAGTTCATGGCCGCCATGGTCTTCGCCGCAAGAGAATGCGGGAAGGAAGAGCAGGTAAGGCAGGCTCTCATTGAAGAGCGTGACCGTACATTTGCCAAAAATGTCGAGAAATACGGAGAAGGCAAGCACCCGAGACACAAGTACTGCAACCGCATGCTCGAATATCTGGATACCGGAATAATGCCCTTGTCTAATGAATTGGACTACAAGGCGCCTGCAGCTCCCAAAGCCGTTGATGTCATCGCCAAGGAACGCAAGATAAAGGCAGGCGATAAGAACAAGCTTTATACAAGAGTTTGCGTGGAAGGTTCTCCTGAGGACGCAGTCAAACTCTATGAAGAGATAAAAGACGGAAGACTTTCCGAATACGACCGCGAAAATGCCATCATCAGATACCTCTTCCTTAATGAAGACGTGAAGGCACTCCAGGTTATTGAACGCATGGCTTCAGACAGATTATGGCTTGTCGCAGCTCCCACCCAGGTAAGACCCATGGTCTTCTTCGAGCACCCCATGATGCACCCCTTCCTCAGAGATGACCAAAGCCTTGAACGCATAAAGAAAGCGTCATTTACGAACACCTGGAAATAATATAAAGATCAGGCAGTTCTTCACGCCTCATCTAATCTATTTACAAAACCCAATATTATGGCACCGCACTCTTCCGGCCTTTGAGAACAGATCATGTGATCTGACACCGGCTGAGATGGCAAATATCATTGAACTTGGAGTGTCTTATTAATCGCACGTGATATAATAACCCCATGAGAGAAGCTGCTTCGGCAGTTGTTGGTTTATTTGCTTTCATGGGTTAAGGGTATGGCTAAGACAAATAAATATGACGCTTTTATCAGCTACAGGCATTGTGAGCCGGACAGCGGTATAGCGGCCGGATTGCAAAAGAAGCTGGAAGGGTTCCGCCTTCCGAAGGAAATAGCAAAGAAGATCGGCAGACCTAAGCTCAACCGGGTTTTCCGCGATGAGACCGAGTTTGCCGTGGCAGATGATCTGACGCAGGCAATAGATGAGGCGCTTGCAAATTCAGAGTATCTTATCTGCATTTGTTCACCCGCGTATCTTCAGTCTTCGTGGTGCAGGAAAGAGATCCAGTCGTTTTTAAGGCTACATGACAGAAAGCATATCCTGCTCGTGCTGGCAGACGGCGAACCTATGGATGCGTTCCCGCCTGAGGTCATCTATGACGATGTCCTTAAGGTTGGTGCAGACGGCAACCCGTACTGGACTAAGGTTTTAAGAGAGCCGCTTGCTGCTGACTGCAGAGGCGGGGATGAGAAGGAAAGAATTACCAAGATGGATAAGGCTGTGCTGCGCCTCATAGCTGCGATCTTAGGCATCGGGTTTGATGACCTGCAGCAAAGGCACAGGCAGGAGCAGTATAAGCAGACAAGAAGCCGTGTGCTGATAGTTTTCGGGGTCTTGGTAGCATTCCTGGGACTCGTCATAGGATTCTTAATAAGGATTGCAGGCCAGAACGTTGAGATATTAAGGCAGAACGAAGAGATCGCACGCCAAAACGAAGAGATCTCGCAGCAGAACGGGATCATTACTCTTAAGTATGCAGATACGCTTGCCGCGACATCTGATAATCTCCTGCGCGACGGAAAAAGAACTGATGCTGTATACGCTGCAAGGCTAGCGCTCTCTGACGAGAAGACAGATAACTACAGCGAGCTTGCGACAAAAGCGCTTGTTCATGCGCTCGGCATCTACGATCTGCCGAACAGCTTCGGATGCGACAGCGATGTTTTGCTGCCGTGCTCGGTGCTTAGTGAACTGGTCGTTTCTTCGAACGGCAGATATGCATCGCTAAAGGACCTTGACCGTGTCAGATATATTGTTGATATGGAGTCCGGTGAGACGGTCATGAGCTTTGAGGAGAATGATTATGCAAGTTTTATTTTCGATGGCGAGAAGGGATGTGTCTTCAAAAGGCAGGAAAATAAATATGCATATTACGACTTTGCGACCGGGACAGAGACTGGCCTTGGAATAAACGATGTCTATCTGTATTCCAACATCGATGGGGAAGGCTACGCCATAAGATCCGGAGATATTCTCAAGGTGTTTAACGGCAGCAATGCCATATGGTCAGTCAATTTTCCTGCCGAGGGATTCTCGGATGTGGGAAGGCTGGAGATCACGGTGACGTTCATAAACGATACCAGCGAATGCTGGATCCTTGTCACGGATTATGATTACCAGACAACTTCCGCATTTATTGTCGACATGGAAAGCGGCAGTTCACGCCGGATGCTGATCGCAAACAACGTATGCTTTAATTTCGTGACGGACGGAAAGAGCGTCGTCTGGACGCAGCCTGATAACGGCGATAATTCACTTCACATCATGGATGTCAATTCCGGAAGAACGGACAGCATGACAGTCAGCAGCACCATCTATGACCTGGCTGTCCGAAATGATGACGTGGTCACTATATCAAATACGGCGGTAACGGTATTTAATACGAATCTTAATGAAATTACCTGGTTTGAGACCAAAGATTATACCCGGATACTGGTTTCCGGCGATGCAATCTATTTGCTGGATTCAACATGCAAGCTTTATAAGATCCAGGACGGCGCATATGACTGCTATGATACGATCCCTACGGATTCTGTATATTCCTGGATGCTGGTGTTCAGAAACGGGAAGCTGTATGCCGCCTTAACGGGTGATAACCATATCTATACTTATTCATTCAGGCAGTCCGATTATATGACTGTTACTTCTACTGATTTTGAAGCGCTGGAATACGACTACTATGACCAGGGTTTTATTGACCTGAACCCTGCCGCTTTAGCATTTGTTAATCTTATCATGCAGAGCGAGACCGAGTTCCAGGAGAACAGGATAAGAAGAGTCGTCATGTGCGAGAACGCCGATATGGGTGTTGTCCAGTTATATGACGGTGCAGTCCACATTTATAATTCCACCACCGGAGAGAAGATCAAGACTATCTATTCTATCGAAGGTTCGGTAAATAAGTTCTATTATGACCAGAACATCGGATATTATTATCTCAGCTCCTCGAACGTGGATGTTTATGATGAGAACTTCAAGAACATCTACAGCATCCGTAACTGCATACTTGGGGGCATCGAGAAACAGAGCGGCGCCATTGTTGTATACGATCTGTCGAACGGCATAGAAGGTAGTGACACAACTTACTCGGCCTATCCGGTAACGTACGAGCAGCTCATCGCCATGGCCGATGAATTCCTGGACGGCTACGAGCCCGACGAGCGCGTCAAGGAGAAGTACAGCTTAGGGTGAAGAGCTTTATTTAAGACGATCATTATCAATACATTTTTTCGCGAGAACAAGAATACTGCTTCGCTCGTTAAAGATATTTTCGCGTGCTATAATCACACTTAACAGCGGGGATATTTCCCGGGAATTTTATCATTACGAGTGGAGGTATTACTATGGCAGTGAATCGTTTTGTACTGAACGGCATCTCCTATCACGGCTACGGCGCCATCAAGGAGATCCCCGGAATCATTAAGTCCAAAGGCCTGACCAAGGCTTTCGTCGCATCAGATCCCGACCTTGTCAAATTCGGCGTAACGGCCAAGGTTACTGACCTGCTTGAGCAGAATGGCATCGCTTACGAGCTTTATTCTGACATCAAGCCCAACCCCACTATCGAAAATGTCCAGCACGGCGTCGATGCTTACAAGGCTTCCGGCGCGGACTTCATGATAACCATCGGAGGCGGTTCTTCGATGGATACCGGCAAAGGCATCGGCATCATCGTCAACAACCCGGAGTACTATGACGTAAGATCTCTTGAGGGTGTTGCTCCCACAAAGAACCGCACGGTCTTTACAATTGCTGTTCCAACAACGGGCGGCACCGGCGCAGAGTCCACCATCAACTATGTAATCACCGATGTTGAGAAGAGAAGAAAGTTCGTCTGCGTTGACCCCAACGACATCCCTGATATCGCAGTGGTCGATCCCGACATGATGTCAACCATGCCTAAGGGACTTACCGCTTCAACCGGTATGGACGCACTGACACACGCCATCGAAGGTTATACCACGGCAGCTGCATGGGAGCTTGCTGATGTGCTCAATCTTGAAGCAATAAAACTCATTGCAAAGAGCCTGCGCTCTGCTGTTGCCGGCGAACCCGAAGGCCGCGAAGGCATGGCACTTGCCCAATACGTTACAGCCATGGCATATTCAAACGTAGGTCTCGGCATCGCACACTCTATGGCTCATACCCTGGGTGCCGTATATGACACGCCTCACGGTGTCGCTTGCGCAATGATGCTTCCTATCGTCATGGAGTTCAATCAGGAGACGACCGGAACGAAGTTCAAGGATATCGCTGAAGCATTCGGTGTTGACACTTCCGGCATGAGCGCAGAAGAATACCGCAAGGCTGCGATCGATGCAGTTCGCCAGCTCTCAGTTGATGTCGGCATCCCCACAAAACTTGAAGCACTGAAGGAAGAGGACCTTCCGTTCCTCTGCGAATCCGCAGCTGCAGACGCTTGCGCACCCGGTAATCCGAGACATGCCGAGATCGCAGATTTTGAGACCATGTTCAGGAAGCTGATGTAAGAGAACAGCTATTTCCGGATGCACGCAATTTCAATTTAGGATACAGGAGACGCGGACATCGCCGGGAATTAAGATAACAAAGAAAGTATGGTTCTGAATTGACGAACTATAACTGTTGAAAGAGTAATATAAACCCTCCGGGTAAATTCGGAGGGTTTTGTTTGCTTATTTTTGTGGGGGATTACTTATGTATAAGGTTTGCAAAGAGTGTGACAAACAGTTTGATCTGTCAGTAAAGAAATGCCCTTAATGTGGCGGGAAACTCAAAAAGCAGTTCACAGAAGAGGAATTAGAGGAAATCCAAAAACAGAATGATGATTTCACTGCGATCAACACTTTTATGCTAGTGGCATTGAATACGCCCTGGATTTTCTTCATTTCCCGGCCGCGAAAATTTGGTTTAGTCTTTTTTCGACTTCGAGCTCTTCATAACGATTCCGATGATGATCATCACTATTGCAGCTCCAACAAACACATACTTAAGGATATCGTATAACATAAACACCTCCTGATCAGTCCTTAGGTTAATATTTTCCATCTAACACATCCGCCATTTTGGTACAATGAAGGTGTTAGACGATAAACTTATAATCTAAGTGAGAACCAGGAATATGACCGGCAAAAAGAAGAGTTTGATCCATTTTCTGATACGGGCTTTTACCATTTCCGTGCTTATGGTTTTGTCCATTGTTATGGCGGGTGGATGTTCAGTATTGGATAAGAATAGCAACAGATGGAATTTTGACCGCAGAGAAGTGGCTGAGGCAATAGCAAAAAAGGATGCCCGCGATCTTTACGGATTTATGTCTCCTTATATGATGGAAGAAAATGACCTGTCCGAAGATGATCTGCAGGAGTTTCTTGACAAGTGTGGAGTAGAAAACACCTCGTCCAAAGACATGGACAGATATACTTCACATAAATTCGTGGGCGAGCCGAACGATCCTGAAGGGAATCATTACAGACCGGACGGGAACAAATTTACTTACACGATGTACTATGTCAACGATGAAGGTGCCCGTATTTTTGTCAGCGGTCTTCTCTCCGATTCCAAAGACAAAGATAAAGTAGGTATCTACTACATAGAGTACATGGAAAAAGATCCTGAAACCGGCGAATATAAGTGTGTGGAAGAATTTGGAAAGAGGGAACGCTGAGGGATTTCATAAACCTGTAACGAGTAGGGGACTCCATTTGTAATCATCAGGTCGTGGGTTCGAGTCCCATAAATGGCTCCATATAAAACCCTGTAAACAATGCGTTTGCGGGGGTTTTCTTTTGCTTGGGGAATCGTCGGTTAATCCCACGTAACCTTGGTTAAAGTGAAATTGACAAGCCGGTCCATTTTATCAAACTCAAACGTGTGATCCTCTAAATTTCTGCCAGAGGTTTTGTATCCGTACATGCCGTATTCACAACGGTAGGGCTCTCCTGAATTCTCGATCAACTCTTCGGGGGTCATATCGAAAGGAACATCAAAGCTTATGTTATCCTCCCAGATGTTAGCCGTGTTTAGTTCGAAAGATATTCCGTAGATTATGCCTTCCTTTAAGGGGTAATCCTGATGAAAGTAGCTCTCAGGTCTTTGTATGTATATGTATGCGGATGCAACCTTAGACTCTTTGGCTTTTTCACTCGGATAAATCCGGCAGCTCGGAATATCAACTAAGTCATCAATGGTATGGTAGGTCATGTAAGTGTAGTCCTCGTCCCAGTCCCAGAATTCGCAACAGTCGGTGATATCATATAGTTCCTGAACTGTGGTCTCGCCAAATATAATTTCATGACCGTAAAGATAAAAGCGGTCGATTTCACACCATTTGAGCACTTCTTCTGACGTCCCGGTTATTTCTTCTGAATTCATTTCTGTATCGATCTCGTCAGAATCTGTATGACCATATTTAACGCATGCGCAGAAGGTAAGGGCCATGGAACCTGCTAATAAGATTGACGTGATTTTTTTCATGCCCTTCATGGCTCTGCCTCCTTATTAACATGTTTTCTTCTCTAAAATTATAGAGAATATTTTTGATTACTGTCCACTATTTTTGAAATTACTCTCCCTACAGCCTTTTCTGTCTTTGTAGATTTTTGTCATGGGATGATTATCGATAATTCCTAGGATAAGCAATAATTTCCTGTTCCTGCAGGCATGGAACTTACAAGTTATGATTCGACATCTTTCTTTAATCCCCATTCTGATGGTGCGATCAAGGTTCATGTTGCTCAAGGTTCATGGGCAGATCAGAATTTTGATGATGTATTCCCGGATGCAGAGAAAGTGTTTGACTAAACGTTTCATTATATAATCAGCAGGTCGTGGGTTCGAGTCCCACAAATGGCTCCATATAAAACCCCGTAAACAACGCGGGGCTTTTGTATTATGTGCTTCTGCCGTGGAATTAACTTTCCGATAGCAGGGAAAGCTTTGGAACACATGTTATGGGGTTTGTCGGGGGCACGGATTTCTGAAATAAACTGAGAAACCAAAGTGAGTGATGTGTATTTGTGTATTTTGAAATAATTATTTAATTGTGTCATGTGATATTATAATTATCAAATTATTATGTCGTGTTTGATCGTTGTTCATAAATTGATATTGAGAAAAATAGGAAGAAAATGGGTAATTATGCAGATTTAGTTGTAGCTGTCTGTGATGATGAGACTGCAATTGTTAAAAAACTGGCCAGAATAGTTGACAGCGTCCTGGCTGGTTTTCAGAAACACTATGAAATCCGATGCTTTTGCTCGGGATCAGAGCTGCTTAAACAGGCAAAGGAAGTAAACCTTGTCTTTTTGGATATTGATATGCCTGTATATGATGGATTAACCATAGGCAGCAAGATAAAGGAAATCAATCCGGCGTGTGTGATAATAATGGCTACCGGCCGAGAGGATTGTTACAAAGAGGCTTTCAAGATCCAGGCATTCAGATTTGTTACAAAGCCGTTTGACAAGGCAGAGATAACTGAAGCAATACGAGCGTTTTTGGATTCCTACCGTGGCGAGAATTATATCGAAGCCTATTACAACAGAAATCTATGCAGGATCAAGGAAAAGAAGATCCTATATTTTCGCGCTATGGACAGCTATTCAGAGATAGTCCTTCCGGATTGTGTTTTGCGGACAAATGAGTCTTTGTCGAATCTGGAAAAGGAATTGGATGATGTACTGTTTTTTCGAATACACAAGCAATACATAGTCAATATGTCTGCTATTGAACGGTATTATAAGGGATCCATTGTGATCAAAGAGAAAAAACTTGAGATTTCCAGAAGAAAGAAATCAGAATTCGAAAGAAAGTATCTCGAATATCAAATGAAATATCTGTGACCATTATGTATATTCGCTTGTTGGGTCATAAGTGGGATGAGTAGAATGGTTATTATATCCTGTGCATTAAAAATCTTAGAATATATACTTGCAGAATACTTGTTTTTGAACGGGAAGGTCAAAAGACCAATTGCTTATGTGATCGGTTTGAGTGTATTTTCCGCCACAACATTTATTCCAGCGTTGTCTGCAGATGCGAAGTACTTATTGGTTTATATTGTCGTTCCCATATGCTGCTTCTTTTCGATGCAGGGGAAGTGGAGATCAAGAATACTTCCCGCTTTTATTCTGTTTTTTGTAGTAACAGCCGTAGATGGGATAGTACAGTTTTTCTACAATCTTATCCTGTATAAGGTTATATCCCGGGATATGTTTGATCTGTATTGCCTGTGCAAAGATGTTATGTCCATAGCACTGGTTTTCACAGGCGTCCTGATCAAAAGGTTGGTTAGAAAAGATTTCATAGATCATTGGATACGGTCTGCCGAGAAGCATATGGATTTCTCCGCAATTCTTACAGCCATGATTATCACGTTTACAATTTCTCTTCTTGAGTATTCCCAAAATATGATCAGTAATGAAAAGTACCAGCATCTCTCGACGGTTGTCAGCGGAATTGCTTATATCAGCATTGTGTTTTTAGTCGGAATGGCTATTTATGTAAAACATTTGAATGAAGAACAGAAGACTCTCATGAATAATGAACTCATGATGAAAGATATGCAGAAGAAGTATTATGAGGCGCTTCTTGATCAGGAAAAGGATACCAGGGCATATCGGCATGATATGTCAAACCACATGCTTTGTCTGAGTGCATTGGCAGAGAAGGGCGATTTACCTGCCTTGAGAACATATTTGGATGATCTGTTAGGTGAGTTTCAGAGAATTAAGGGAAGGACATACAGAACCGGGAACGAAATACTTGATATTATGTCTAATTTCTTCCTCCCTCAATTATCGGACAAAATTGAAATCAATTTCCAAGTGGCCGCAGTCTCGGAACTGGATGAGATGAAAATCTGTACTATTTATGCGAATCTTATTCAGAATGCTGTGGAAGAGTTGAAATCCGATCCCGATCGGCCCGGAAAGCTGGACATTATCTTTAAGCAAAAGGATGATGTGTGCAGACTTATGATTGCAAACAGCATTTTCAGAGAAAAAGGTAAAGATATACTGGCTACTCAAAAGACCGATAAGAAGAACCACGGTCTCGGGCTGAAGAATGTAGAAAGAGTTGTAGATGATCTGGGCGGCAAGATGTGGATCACTACCGAGGATCAACTCTTCAAAGTACTAGTGGAAATTAAGATAAAAGACCGTTCGCGGACTTAAAAGACCGTTAGCGGATTTTTGGTTGAGTGAAAAAACGGCCTTTGCTACGATAACCGTGGCGAAGGCTATTTTTCAAGGGGAGAGGAATTCTATGTGGGATATACTTTTTGGTTGGATTTTCCGGCATTAAATCTGTAAACGGGCCATTGATGTGAGAACAAATATCCGAGATGTTAATTGAAACTATCGATGATAGTTATTCGGATCATTGGTGCGGGATAGGAGCGTTCTTCGGTATGAGGGATCTCTGTGTAGTTTGCAGAGTTTTTTGATATAGATGCAATTCTATTTAATTGAATAAGTCTTGGAAACGGGAATACCGGCATATGGCCGGAATTGTAATGAGCGTTCATGGACTTATCCAAGTCATATTAAATTTTAGCAAGTGCTTTGTGGTAAATAAATGGATTGTGTACATGAACTGATTTCAACAGTTTTACCGGGTGTTTCTGAAGAGACGATGATGGTTACATCCGGAATAGCTAACCGTCTTTGTGAGTTCCGTTATTCGGATATTCCATTCTATATAGTGGATGGAAGAGGTTACGGTGATCCGCTTCAGTTATTGGATGCTCTGGGCATACCATATAAACCTATGTCAATAGAAGAAGTATTTGATTCATCAGAGCGCGAAAACATTATGTTTTTCTGTGCAAAAGATCTGTTAATGAATATAAATACGTTAAATCCTCACGTAAAACAACTTCTGTTTTTCTATACGGGATTTTTTGTTAAGAACATAGAACAAAACAGGATTACGCTTGGTATATGCCGTGATGAAAACGAATATGACATTTCAAGAAATGAACTCATGAGCTTAAGTAAGGTAGCCACATTTCCTATGAGCTATTCGTGCAGGTTCGTGAGAATAATGGATCGGAATTATACCATAGACCGTGATTTTCAATATACGCAGTTAATGAATTGTATAAACAAGTTTCTGGATGACTCTGCTGAAGTATCAGGCGCTGTTTCCGGAAGCCGGATGTATGATGCGCTTTCAAATGTGATCAGAGATTTTGCCCAAGCCCGTGACAGTAATAACAGTAATCCCAAAGCCGAAATGTTCAGGCAGAAAATGTTGACGGCTTCTCTTAATGTTGGAACGGTTGGTTTGTACAGAAGAGAGTTTTCAAGCGCGGTAAAAGCTGTATCGGAATCAAAAGAAACAGAATCTGTTAGTGATGCTTTTCTCAGAAGTTCCGCGATTTGGCGTGAATTGGGAAAAAGAGCAATGAAGCAGATGAGCAGCGGCGGGTTTTTCGATAACGGATATGCAGATTTTGCTGTGCCTGCAATAGCAGAAATAAAAGAATTAGAAACGGACGCAATGCATAAGCTCAGGACAGTTATTTCTAATTGCAAATAAAGAATATAAAAAGCTTCGGAGGGAAAAGACGTGGTTTATCAAGTAGTCAATGACACATGGTTTGATTCAGAGAAACTGTTTATTGTCAAAGGTGAGGAGAAAAAGCAGAAATACCTGGACAATTATGACGCTTATCCGGATGTAAAGGAAGCAAAAAAGCCGGAGGACAGATATCCTGTTTTGACATTTTTGTCATCCGTTCTGTGCAATCTTAAATGCGTTTATTGTTATGCAGATCATGGTAACTACAACCATATTTGCGAACAGAATACTTTTACTTTTGAAAACTATCTGAAAGCATATGAAATAGTTATGGCGGAATATGGTGGAATAAGGAATATCTGTTTCTTTGGCGGAGAGCCGCTTCTCGACTTTAAAGAAATCAAGAAATTTGTTGTTTATTTGAATGAACATGTGGATAAGGCTAAATTGCCTACATTCTCTATTGGCAGCAACGGTACGATTTTGGATGATGAGATATTGGATTTTATGGAGGAATATCACATCTTATTCGGCACGAGTCTTGATGGAAGCAAGCATTTTAATGACAAGAGCAGAATCGGCGATGGAATAGACAGTGTATATGACAAAGTAATGGAAACGCTTCAGCGGCTTGATGAACGTAACATCACCTGCGTTATCCAGTTTACATTCACACAGGTCCATCTGGATCATTATAAGCCCGGTGATGCAAAGATCTGGATGCAGGAATTTGAAAAACTGCCGATCAAGTATTATGAGCTGATTGCTGCAACTACGCAGGGAAATCTTTGTGAAATTGATCTGCGGAATAAACAAAACGTAGAAAAACTGGAAAAGATGAGCTCAGAGATAGCTCAGTATTCGTTAGAGGCTTTGGTTGACGGCAGAACAACGATAATGTCGAGCATATTCGCTAACTTGATTTGGCATCTGTCAAAGAAACAGAAGACAAAGCATTGTGATGCCGGACTGAACATCACGATTGCTCCTGATATGAGAATATACCCATGTCACACGATTGCTAACGACAGAGCTAACAGTATTGCCTGTGAACCGGGATTCCTTAAAGAAATGGCTCAAAGTGCAGTGTTTGAAAAAATGCGCACCATGTCACGCAACGATTATGACAAGTGTTCCGAATGTATTGCAAAAAATGTATGCAATGTATTCTGCAAGGGCATGTGTGAGACCTGTAAGGAACCACCGGAAGAAAGATGCATCATGATGCGCGTCTTTTTGAAAGAAACAATTAAGTTCCTGATGGATGAATATCCGAATCACAAAAAAGAGATTTCTGAGTCTGTTAAGAAAATAATGGTAGAGCATACGGTGATCTAATGTTGAATCTGTCTGAAACGTCGACATATACTGAAACATATACGCTTTTGGGAAAACGGCTGATTCTGGGAGATAAAAGCGGTAATTCCTATGTCGTTATTAAAGAACGGGAGTTGTTTTATTCATTGCTTCGCTGCTTTGATACGAAGCAGATAAATGAGATCGATGAGCTGCCTGAACAGTATCAGGATCTTGCTAAAGTTTTGAAAACGCGCGGCTTCCTTAATGACGGAACACAATTGCAGTCTTCATTTAATGAATATAACAGGTTTTCCAACACTTTCTACAGAAAGAAATTCGCGCCGGGGATTGCTAAAGAGAGAAATAATCTGTTTTTTTCGGTGGCCTATTTTACTGTCTTTATATTTCTGACAGTTTGGATGGTGTTGTTGTCTACCTCCCAAAAGCTTACTTTTGATATTCGTGAATTAAAGCTTTACGAATGGCTTCTTGCGATAATTGTCCTTCCGGTCTTAGTCGTATTTTTCCATGAATCAGGTCATTTTATAGCTTCGAAAATTGCCGGGATCAGTGTGGACGAATTCAGGATTGGATTATATGTCATCTACCCGACTGCATATTTAACATATAACGGAATAAATATAAGTAAAACTCATAACAGGCTCGTAATCATCTCCGGAGGCATTTTCGCTCATGCTTTCGGTGCTGTTGCAGGATTTCTTCTTTATAGGTATATCGGACAGAGCCACTTGTTGATACTTTGGATATTGGCCAACATGTCTATGTTCATTGCCAATGCTTTACCCTTAGGCGCTTCAGACGGGTATTTCTTTCTCAGTACTCTGCTTGGAATCTATAACCTGCGTCTGAAAGGATATAAGGCTATCAGCGACTGGATGCGTTTGTCTTTCCGTTCAAAGGGAAATGTGGTCTGCGGACTGCTCCTTTTATTGATGTGGATCATTTCGTTCAGGGGACTTTGGAGTTTTTTACATGAACTGGGAGCCGCTTTGACTATTTCCGCGAACATTATCAACTGGTTTTCACTGATCCTGATTGTAATCTTGGTGTTTAGATTCCTTAAGAATATCTATGCAATTAATTCAAAAACAAAGGCCAATAAAACATGAAATTACAAGTTGGAGGATAAATAGGAAAGAAAGGAGGATCTATCCATGAAGGATTACGAAGAAAAGGAAATCGTAGAGAATATCGATTTAGTCGAAGATATCGAAGAAGTTGTAACACCTGCAGTTTTCGGAACTATTGCATGTTGCTGGGGTTAATTAAAACATAAAAACAAACGAGAAATAGCAATTTATAGAGTGATATTCTCCGTTACTTGTTTTTTCTCTATAAGTTGTTATTCTTGTCCGATTTTGAACTGATATTTACGTTTATAAAACAAGTGGGAGGATAATTTTTCAAGAAAGGAGGACTCTATCGATGAAGGATTACAAAGAGATGGAAGTAGTAGAGAGCTTCGAGATGATCGAAGAAATCGAAGAAGTCGTTACACCTGCGATTTTCGGTACAATCGGTTGCTGCATAGTCTAATAAAATAGTTTAGATGGAACAAACAATTTATAGAGGCGTATCTTCCCAATACTTGTTTTCACCCTCTATAAATTGTTGTTCTTTCGTATTTGGAGTTATAAGAAATGAGAGATGTTAATGAAATAATAAACAGGGTAGGTTCAAACAGCGATTTTTCCGGACTGCTGTTGAGTTTAAAAGAAAGATATGCCGGACAAACCCTGTTCGTATATGAGAATGAGAACAATGAATCAATAGAGCGGACATATGCTGAATTTGTTGATGATGTTATGTTTTCTGCCAATTGGATAAATGATCATATAAGGGAAAAAGAAAACAAGCATTTGGCAGCTTTTGTCAAGAATGATTATGAATATATCGTTTTGTATTCCGCAAGTTTATGCGGAGCCGGCGTTTTTATATTGATAGATGATAAATTAGAACCGGAATTGATCTGCGATAACTTAAAAGCTTTGGACGTTGACCTGATTATAGCTGACAGTGCTTTTAGCGAAAGGCTGAAAGAGGATCAATTCAGCAGCGTAAGCGGGATTGAATGTATAAATATCAGCGAGATGGTTCAGGAGCGGGCAAGAAAAGAACAGACATCTTTGACTCTGAATTTTGTCCCCAAATCTCCTGATGAATTGCATGTTATTGTTCCTACCTCTGGAACTTTGTCAAAATTTCAGAAATACGTAATGCTGTCTGCAACAAATTTCATATCCTGTGTGAAGTCAAACATTGAGGCCGGTGTAGATACGTACAGATATAAGAACGAGCAAAAGGTCTTATCCGTTTTGCCGCTGGTGCACGTTTTTGCATTGATGGCTAATGTGTTATTGCCGATATGCTGTGGAGATCAGGTTATTCTCTCAAAAGGACTCGAAAATCTGGCTTCAGATCTGCTGAAGTATAATCCCACAAGTTTGTGTGTTGTTCCGCTGATTGCAGAAGGTATAATGCGAAAATACGTGATAAGCAAAAAGAATACACCTGAGCTTGAGAGCAGCAGTGTTTTCGGCACTGATTTTGGCGAGATCATGCTGGCCGGAGCGAATGTGTCAGAGGATTTGGTAAAAGCCTATGATTCATTGGGTTATAACGTTATGCGTGCATACGGCATGAGTGAAGCAACTGCCAATGTAATCACCTCCTTCCAGTTAAACAGGGAGCGGGACTATAAGACTTTGGGACATGCGATGCCCGGAATAGAGATCAAAACTATCGATGGAGAGATCTGCGTCAAAGGCAAAAACGTTATGCTCGGCTATTACAAAAATGAGGAGCTTACCAAGCAAACAATTGTAGATGGCTGGCTTAAGACCGGCGATGCCGGTTACATTTCTGATAATGGAAGAGTCTACTTCTCGGGCCGAAAGAAAAGCGTAATAGTATTGAATAACGGGGAAAACATTATTCCGGAGGAAATAGAGGAATTCTTCAGTTCAATTGATGATATAGAAGAGTGCGTCGTGTATACCAAAGAAGATAAAAAGCTGTATTTTCTTGGTCGGACGAGCAAGTCTTTCACTGAATATGATGATATTTTGTATAGCCTGCAGGTTAAGAACCGTGAATTGCCTTATGGCAAGCAAGTGCACAAGTTTATCCTGACGGATAATGAGATCCCGAAGACCGGAAGCGGAAAGATAATGAGGAGTTCTCTCAAGCAGTTCGTTGCTGTAAACGAAATACAAATGGACATTAAGAAAATAGTAGATTCCATGCTGTATACAAAAGTTGACATAAGGGGAGAAAGCAGCTTCAAAAATGATCTTGAGCTAAGTTCGTTTGATATGATGGTCTTATGGACAGAAATCTGTAAGAAATTCAGCATAGAGATGCCTAAAAAGGTAATTATGAATTATAATTGCATTGCTGATATCAGCAATTATGTGGCTGAAAATGCATAGTTTACGGGGATAAAAATGGACAAAATAATAATTCAATTGGTTAAATCCCATAATAGGGAGAAATTATTTCTGTATTTTTCTTATGTACTTAATCTTGCGCTGATTTCTGTGCTTGTCATGATTTCCACCGGATTAAGTAACATTACGAACGAATCTCTGAGTGCAAGTGACAAACAACAGGTTGAAGCGATTTTGCTTTCGGTAATCTCTGTTTCTGTTGCCGTTATCGTGTTTTTCCAATGGATCATATCAATGCAGTTCCGTGCTTTGTATTCCAGCCGGAAGAATTTCAATGACGGTGTCAGATTGCTCGGCGCGTCCGTTAAATCCCTTTTCGGCGTGTATTTCAGAGAAATGCTGCTGATGCAGATAGTTGCCGTAGTCTTGGGAATTATATGCGGACAGTTGATTTTTACGACTATAGCAAGAGTTATCGGAATGGACGTTCTGTTCATAGGCTTCTTTCAAATAGTCCTTTCATGCGTGATTCATCTTATCGTTTTATCATGCATGATCATGTTAACTTTTCGAAGGCTTACGCGAAAAAGTGTAATAGATTCCATTAGGAACAGTGATGACAGGACTGCACTGAAAACAACAAAGTTTACTAAGGTTATGTCAATAGCAGCACCCGTTGTAATCCTTTGTATTGCAGTGCCGATTATTGCAAACGAGAAGAAAGACGCGAATTTGTATTTGTGTGAATTCATTCTCCTTCTGATTGCCTTCAGATTTATTCTGTTGGATTTACATAAGCTGCTTAAGAGTATGTCTAAGCGATTCGGTCTAAAGTCACTGTTAATGGCTGAAAGCATATCAGAAGGATTCTTTAAACGTATCCGAGTTGTTTGTATTCTGATCCTGATAAGTTCATCTTTATATTGCGGATTGCAAATGTTATATCAAAACGTCAGAACCAGTGCGCAGAAAGCAACGGAAGATAACATTCATTATGACAGTCTGCTTTGGTATGACGATATAAAGACTCACGACTCTGAAGCAACAGCTGGCTACAGTTATGCTTACAAATTCAAAACAAAGCATAAAGATACTGTTTGGTATATTCACGGCGTATCACCGGAATTCTTTGGGGAATGGGAGACTATTGTTACCGATGATCTGTCACCGGATATCAAAGAACCAATCAGTGATTATTATATGAATGCTGATTGGAACGGAATCATTGTCCCCAATACATATGCGGGGTCCAGAGACATCGGATCGGTTATTCAGGTCGATATTGATGGTCATGAAATCGAATTCACTGTTGTAGGAACATATTTCAACATTAACTTTGCACATTTAAATCTGTATGCAAGCAAAGGGTATATTGAAAAGCAGTTAAAACTTCAGGATCAATTTAATGCCTTATATGTTAAGGATGAATCTAGTCTTCAGGGAATAGATTCATCGGGCTGCACGATTCAATCATATGAAGGTATGGTGAACGAGAGCCGGACTCAGGCTGTTCAAGGAACTTCTCTTGTTGAGATGGTTGCAATTGTAGTAATCGTTGCTTCGGCACTCGCGCTCTTAAACTACATTATGATATCTTCAAAAAGCGATAAACTTGATATCTCCAGACTGAAGGGTCTTGGGGTTTCTGATGCTGAGATTTACAGGATTTACGGAATAGCTTCAATTAATCCGGTGCTTATCGCGTCCATTGTTGCCATACCGGTTGCAATCCTTTTTGCTAAGGGCGTGAGCTACATGATGTTTGATCAATACTATTTCCGAAATGGATTCAGCATTCCATATGATTCTATGGTTTTGTGCTTTGTTATTTTCAGTGTTGTATCAATTGCTGCAAGGTTTTTATTTGTCAGGCGGGCATTAAATGCTCAGAGTTACATAAATGTTCTCAGGGACATAAATAGTTTATAGAAAGAGGCAGGATATGAGTCAATCGATAATTGAACTAAGAAATGTGTTTTACCAGATCATGGAAGGCGATAAAGAGCGGGTTCTGCTTAACAGAATTAACTATTCCTTTGAAGAAGGTGCGATAACTACGATTTCAGGACCTTCAGGTTCAGGAAAAACAACACTCTTATACGCGTTGTCCGGACTGATAGATAATGTTGAAGGAGATATTGTTGTCAGCGGAGAAAACGTGAACGCTCTTTCACGCAAGGATAAGGATAAATACAGGCTGAATAACATAGGAATGGTTTTTCAGAATCTGAATTTGTTTTCTTTTATGAATGTAAAAGAGAATATTCTGGTTCCCTTGTATCTTCAGAATAAGAAGGTAACTAAAGAGTTGGAAAAACAATTGGACGATTATCTTATGCTTCTTAACTTGGGGCATATTCAAGATAAAGCCATCCCGACTCTCTCGGGAGGCGAGCAGCAAAGAGTTGCTATCCTCAGAGCTCTGATCTGTAATCCTAAAGTGGTTCTTTGTGATGAACCCACTGCCAGTCTGGATCATGCTAATGCAGAAGTGTTTATGCAGACTCTTACTGAAATCAAGAAAGCGACGGGCACTTCATTTATTATTGCTACACATGATGATTATGTATACCGTTACGGAGAACACAGATTAAGAATGATAGACGGCAGTGTTGTTGAGAGCTAATGTGTCTCGCGGTAAAGCCGGCGCCGTTTATAGCCGGGCATGCCATATTTATAATTTAGCTTATGCAAATATAGAACAACAATGATTTCTGTTAGATAAACCTTCGCTTCCTAAACGGCAGCGGAGGTTTATTGTTTTAGGGGAATATATTGGGAAGCTATAACCGCATTACTTCAGAAATGCCTGATAAATATCACTTTTAAAATATAAAATGGTGCATGAAGTTGTAACTGCAAATAAGAAGATGTTCTCTATGAAAAAGGTACTCCATAAAACCGTTTCTGCATTATTATTGCTGACTTTTATACTCTCCGTTGCTTCTTGCGGGATTAAGCAAGGTTCGACTAAACACGGCAAGGAAAAGGTCTCAGAAGATGCTCCGTGGTTCGACAGTAATGTTGTTGAGGTAGATCTCGGGATCGATTTTGAGAAAGTCAGGCCGGATTGCACGACATGGATGGCCGGTCTTGATGAGAAGGAGATAGTTCTCATCACCTTCGGTCAGTTCATAGAGTCCGAAGACAATAAATATGTTTCCGTATCGGTTATAGACAGAACTGCAGATGAGATGAAAAAGATGGATATCTCACAGGAGTTCAGTTCAACAGATTTCATATATGATGCCGTTTATGAGGATGGCAGACTTACTCTTCTGGTCAACAAATATAACCCCAAAACATATGCTGTAACTTATTTTGAGGAAGAAGTGGATCTTAAGACCGGAAAGATCCTGGATATCCGTGAGCTTGATCCAAATATATTTGAAGCCGAAGGTGATGCTTTCACCGTGGGTGAGTATAAAGTTGCCGCCGGTTACAATTACCTTGGAGAAGACATGAAATACATGCTTCAGGTGCAGTCTCCTGACGGAACCTGGAATAAAACAGACATTCCGGAAACTGACAACGAGATATACGGAGCACCGGTCATTCTTCCGTTAAATGACACGACTGCATTAGTTCCCCTGGCAACGGAAAAAGGAACCCGTTATTATGAACTGGACCTCGTAAACTGCTCTGTGCAAAAGCCGGATGCAGAAGCTTATGAATGGCTTGATCAGAAGACTCTTAATGAGATCGGATCGGTTTTTTATGGCGCTGACGGTAAGATCTATTTCAAGTCATCGACAGGTGTCTCAGTAATCGACATCGAAAATAAAAAGGTTGAGGAATTATTCGATTACGGTTGGTGTAATGTAAACAAAAACATGTTCATGTGTTTTCAGATCGTTGACTGTACAGGAGATTCGATCCTTCTTTGCGGACAGGAAAACGGCAATTTCACGATGGATTATAACCGTGCAAAGGCTGCTTCAAAGTATTATATCGTTCAGCTGAACAAAGCCGATAAGAATCCGAATGCGGGAAAAACGGTACTCAGCCTTTACATTGGTGACGGCTACTATCCGGCAGAGATAGAAGATGCGATCCTTGAGTTTAACGATAAGAGCGATGACTACTATATTGTTGTTACAGACAAATACAATAAGGCTGCCGGTAATGATTTCGCAAATACTTCAGATATCGAAGACTATAATTTGGCGATGCTCAATGCCGGTAATGAGCTCAGTAATGAGCTGGCCATGGACATCATCAGCGGCGAAGGACCGGATATCTTCTTGAACACGAGTTCTATCGGCCAGCTTAACAACGATAATTATCTTATAGACCTTGCGCCGTATTTTACTGATCTGTCTCCGGACGATTACTTCGCAGGTGTAATTGAAGCATCGAAGTTCGACGGCAAACTATACCAGATGCCTGTCTGTTTCAGATTGGACGGAATCATCACAGAAAGCAGATATGCAGGTGCTTCGGGTGTTGGAATGACCATTGATGAATATAAGCAGTTCTTAAAAGGTCCGCTTAACGGTGATGATGTAATAATGCTTGGTCAGGCACAGTATTTTGTTGAGCTTTTCAACGCGATGAGCGATAAGTTTATCAAGGATGGGAAGGTGGATTTTACATGTCCGGAATTCTCGGAACTGGCGTCTTTTGTTAAGGAAAATGTTCCGGAGAAAGCCGACATAAGTGAGGATTATATTGCCCGCGATATAAATATTGCCAACTGCGATACCTGCATGAATATGATGGAATACTTCAACAGAATGGCACAACATAACGGGGATATAACAATATTAGGACTTCCATCGTCAGACGGGCGCGGCCCTCTTGCTCAAGCGTATACTTCGGTTGCCATTTCCGCTGAAACACCTGATGCAGAAGAATGCATGGAGTTTGTGAGGATACTTCTTTCTGATGAAATTCAGGAGGAAATGGCTTTGAGCGAACACTTTGTGCTTGATCGAAAAGCATTTCATGAATATGGTTTACTGGCAGCCGACTACTTTAACACGGCCGGATCAAATCAGTTCTACTTTGAACTTCCTAAAGATTACGAGGATAACAGACTTGTGTTTTCCGAAAAGGACATTGATAATCTTGAGGAACTTGTAATGAGCTGTTCAAGAGTAAGTTCAGAAGATTCATCGATAAGCATAATACTTATAGAAGAAATGCCAGCATACTTCACCGGGCAGAAAGATCTTGATTCTGTGATCGCGATTGCACAAGACAGAGCACAGAAAGTTTTGGACGAACGGAGTTAGTATAACCGTTTCTTGACAGCGTTGGTCTATCGCGATAAACTAACCACAGGTTTAATGCAATAAACCGAATTAGAACGAGGTAAGTTACATGGAAGCAATGGTATTGTTCGAAGCTGTATTTGACCTGCTTAGTTTTTGAAGAATCTATTAGTAGCCGCCCATGCTCTTCTTGATCAGATATAAGATCAGCATGTGAAGCGGGTAGATTGCATAGAATAAGATCTTGAGGACTGGTCCTTTGATGAAACCTCTTTTGCCGTTATAGAACGCGATCGGTATAAATGCCACACCGGCCTGCCATTTGCTTGGAAGAAGACATGCACCTGTTGCAGCTCTGAAGACGGGATAATTTCTAAGAAGTCCCATCAGAAGGATGAAGCAGAATCCTGTACCGCCGTAGTCCGAACGGAGCACGATGGAGATGAGGAGCAGAGCAAACAGCCAGATTATTTCCTTAGTCTTATTCGGGCTGGTCTTCATTTTCTCGATCAAGTATAACCCGAGATATCCCAGAAGAAGCGTGAAAAAGACATTCTGGCTGCTGTAGAACAATTTGCCGGTATGTTCGAGGTTCCATGGAATCTCTGATATAAGCGCGAAAACAAACAAGCGGATACCGTACTTCTTCCTGTCGCTCGTATAGTGGAATCCCTCTGCCAGAAGAAAAGCAAATATCGGGAAGGCAAGTCTTCCTATCATGCGCATCAGATAATATAAGGTGAGCTCTTTGCCTGCTATCTGAAGAAGCAGTATCTGGTTTTTCTTCAAAAAAACACTTGCCACATGATCGATCAGCATAGTAATTACAGCGATGACCTTAAGGCCACTGCTGCTGAGGAACCTGAATTTTTCCGGGATCAATCGGTAGTTTTCCATTATTTTTCCTCACCCTTGAGTATTTGATGCCTCTATTATACTCTTAATGTATCTTTTAAGGCTTTGTGCCGGGAGCTTCCATTACTTTTTCGCTTAGCGGAATCATTACCTTCCTGACCATTATCTCCACCTGATCAGAATGACTTAATCAACGATCAACCGTGCATCGTCCATAACTTTCTGCGGATTGCACGCTTCATATGCTGCCAGATAAGATTCCCAGTCGGAATCAAAATCACTGCTTGTTATCAGCTTTGGAAGCCATTCGTTCCTTAAGTCTTCAATAGCGGAAAGAGACTGTTCATCTATCCTTAAATCGAGCGGATACCACGGCTTCTTATCGTAATAGACTGAACCGATCATCTCCACATAATCTGATACGCCGTATGCTTCGAAGCATTTCTTAACGGGCACTGACAGACCTGCCGTGAATTCTGATAACTGGTTGCGGCTCGTGTCACTCCATTGGGGCAGGCATGAATACTCGCAAACGTGCTGAGCTCTGTATTCGTCATTGTTCCAGTTTTCGCGCATTTCGGGAGTGCGGTAGTATTGGTCGTTTCCGTCTTTCAGATAGTCAACATTTTCGACACCCCAGAAACGGAGATCCATGATGTCCGGGCTTAAAAGAGCGTTGAAGAAACTGAATACAACAAACGGGTCTTTGCAGTCGGTTGTTACCGCAATGCCTCTGTCTGTATTGATGACACCGCCGTATGTGTGCCAGCGCTGATCCATGCCTTCTTCTTTTACGAGTCCCAGCGGAACATAGTCGCAGCCGAGTTCCCGGAGTGTGTATCTGCTGCCGTCTTCGGCCTTCAGGGGCTTGGTGTATGAGTCATGCAGGTGGTTTGAGAGAATGTCATACGAGGTGTAAGTTCCGAGCACACGGCCTTCGGCGAGCTTGCCTGTGTATTGTGTGAAGCCCTGATCCGCGAACTTGGGGTCGATTATGCCCTTGCTGTATTCCTCGTTCAGCTTCTTTAAATAAACACGTTCCGTGCCGGATGTGTTGTAATCAATGATCTCATTAGTGTCCGGATCGACAGTCAAGCTGCCGTTGTTGGGATAACCGTCCAGCATCGCAGGCGCGTTGCCGTAGTAAAGCTGGCATGTGTAAGGAATCACCTCAGTGCCGTCGGGCATCACGGGATTGGCTTCGGCATATTTCTCGAGCAGGTCGAAGTACTGATCCAACGTCTCGATCTTCGGATAGCTGCCCCACTCAAGGACGCGCGCCTGGATCCAGAATGCCTCGCCGTTGTGCACATGCGATGTGTCTTCCTCTTTGTAGCGCCCGAAAACATCCGCCCAGTATATGTGGCCGTCTGCCTGCCTGTACATATCCCACTCTGCATCCGTGTAGAGCTGCTTCAACTGCGGGAACTGCTCAAGATACTCGTCCCACGCAACAAGGCGTCCGGCGTCATAGAATCCGCTGATACCCTGATCAACGTAGAGCATGTCGGGAAGCGTTTTCGCGCTCAAAAGCGCATCAAGAGAGAAGTCGGTGCCGACGGCCCAAATCTCCTTAACACGCACATCAGTCTTGTCGGTGATTAGATCCTGTATCTCGTTATAATCACTCAGTTCTTTCCCGTCATGCAGCGTCGAGAACATCTTGAACTCGTAGGTGAGTCCTGAGTCTTCAGTTGGTTCCAGCGAAGTCTCATTCGTACCCGTTTGCGTGAATGTGTTATCACCATTTTGAACGCCTGAGCATGAGCTCATTAGCGTCAACATCGAAAATATGATCAATACAGAAACAACCTTATTTGCTTTCATCCCCGATCCCCCAGTAAGACAGCACATATAATAATTTAGATTATACACATACACTGATAATGCGCTCAACAGGAAGATGTATTTACTGTGGTTCAAAAGTAAAGTCCCATCCGTTTTTGTGGAATGCTTTTTTGACTTAAAATTTTACTTTGTCCCCGGATTTTTTACTTTATCCCTGAGTTTTGCTTTTTTTGTGGTTTTAAATTGTATTTGTGGTAATTATATGGCGATGGAAGCTATTTGCTTCATCACAATAAATCTATGTTGTAATAGGAGGAAGATTCAAATGAAACGAGTAATCTCGGTATTAGTTACAGTTTTAATTCTTGCATTTGGTTTTGCAAATATTATGGCAGCTTCAGATCATACTACGTCATTTAAAATGACTTTTAAATGGAACAGTAACAAGGCTACAACAAGCATAACCAGTATAGACGGAGTAAAAGATTGGACGCGTGACAGATATGTGGAAGCAAGACTGGTAAAATGGAATACATATACAAGCAGCATTGTTAAGACATATCAAAAGAGTAGCAACTCTGATTCAACAGAATCAAGATATTCGAATTTATCAACAACAACAGAGGAAGATGATAATTCGGAAATCAATCGTTCTTATCATTCCGCATCTGTTAGTGACACTTCTGCAACTGCAGGTGCCATGTATATTGTAAAGGAACAGCAAAACTATACTCATAAATACACTATATCGTTCTAATGCTTCGACACATTATCTGCAGTTATTGGAAAAGACATAAAGTACATCTTGTTGTTTATTGGTGTGCACTATTTATATGCACATTGGTTTTGAACATTGCACTTGGAAGACTAATTGCCTCACTCCACAAGAGCGAGGCAATTAGAGCCTCCAATAAAAGAAATCCCCAAACTCTCTACATCGCGAATGTCAGCGGATTAGATCTGAACGAATGTGAAAAACTTTTAGATAATCTCCATTTAAGCGGTTCATGCGAAAGTGAATGGATCAATTTCAACTTCAGTGATGAGGTTGTTGATGATAATATGCTTTATTATGATGAGATTGATGGAAATATGGTTGTTGAGGATGGAATTCTCGGGATAATTCCTATTTCAATCAATGGCTATAAGGATTCCGATTTAAGATTAATAACCGGGCGCTTACCTGAAAATGAAAAAGAATTTCTTTCTTTTCGAGGAGCAGCAATGTCTGCGGTTTACAATTACACTTATGATCCGGATAATCTTCCTCAAACCCTCAGTTTTAGATTGCCGTCTATCGGAAATATTAATGTAGTAGGAATCCTTGATGATGAATATGGCTCACCTGGTTTATGTACTACGCTTGATTTCTTTAAGATAGTTTTTGAAGATCAAGACGATTTCAAGATTTTCATGGTCAATAATGATTTACCTGATAATACCTTAGCCTACAAATACCGTGATATTATTTCCGAATTCGCAACAGTTCATTCAATAGACATAGAAAATGATGCAATAGATGAAAATGGTTTAAAGCAACGGGCTTATAACGTAATCAGAGACGATGTTCGGGATGCCTTAGCAATTGTTTTTTTGATTTCATTTATACTCTTTGGCATGGCCGGATATTTATATTCCGAACTGGAATATGAATATAGTGTGAGGATCAGACTTGGGTGCACAAAAGCAATCAAATACAGCGTAAATTTGAGATTATGCCTGTTACTCTCTTTGTCGGCAGCGTTGCTCTCATTGCCGGTATATTTATTCTTTAACAGAGTATTTTACTCAAATAATTCTGTTTTGGTTTCCTGTGTGCTTTCTACAGTTATTCTTAACTTAGTCTGTGTGTCAATTTATACGGCATTAAGAAACCATATGGGATTCGAGGGATATAGAGCATGAAATCCATCGCAAGAACAGTGATTATTCTTTTGAAAAAGAGAATGATAATAAATGCTCTTTATATTGTAGTATTGTCCTTATTCTTCAATCAGTTATTGGCTGCGATATCTTCTTTCAGAGACATAAATTATTACGTAAGATCAATCAGCGGTTCAAAATGGAATAATACATACGCCTTAGGATTCTATAATGAATTAGGAAGTTCCGCGAGATTTATTTGTCCGACTAATGAACAACTCCCAAGCCTGGCAACTGAATTAAATACGCTCGAAAACATTCAAACAGCATGGAACCCTGTTGTTTATAATATGGAAATACAAGGGGAGTATTTGAATGGCTGTGATTATTCAAACCCTATAGGAAGAAAAATGAGATTCAACATTACGGGTGGCCGCGAGCCTGGCGAAGATGAATCAAATGTAGTCTTATTACCGGATAAATATGCTCAAACATTTAAACTTGATCAGAAATACACATTTAAAATATATGATTTTTCCAATTTTGAATCCAGGAATCTCAATAGATTTATAGAGGTTGAGCTTCGCGTTATTGGCTTTTATTCTAACGCTATAACTTTTTCAAACTCCAGCGAGCTCAGCAATGGTGAGCTGGAATGGTATTTGAAAACCAACTCATCGAATGATGCCATTATATATAACCTGACTTCGGATAGATTACCGGAAGTTAGAGGAGATATCATGCCTTTGGTTTTTATCGAAACATCTGATATCGACTCGGTATTAGCTAGCAAATGTTTAGAAGATGAACTGGTTGTTTTCTGCGAAAATATGGAGGATTTCATATATGACCAGAAAGACCAGCTGGGCAATACTGTTGAAAAGATCCTGCAAAAACTCTTTGAATACTTATTTGTCGGCTTGTTGCTGACCACAGTAGATGTTCTAATGTACACCGGTTCGGAGACTTCATATATCAGGATAAGTTATCTTTTGGGAAGAACTAAACGGAAATCGATATTATTGGCTTTTCTATCCAGGTTCTGTGTAATCTTAGTTGGAATAATTGCCGGAATAATTATTTATGTAAATAACTTATCAGTTGGAACCACAGGAGGAATATCACTTTCAAATAAACTTGACGGATTAAGCCTTGTACTAAGTTTGATGATAATGATCATCTATTCGCTTTTTACATTCGCAATCTGCTTTCTATTAGGAAAGGAAAACAATGAATATGGATGAGTATATAAGGTTGTCTGGTATCCACAAGGATTACCGTGTCCCCGGTGGCGATAATGTTCACGCATTGTGCAATATAGATCTGTCAATTGACAGTGGAGAAAAAATAGTTATAACTGGCGATTCAGGTTCCGGGAAAACAACGCTTATGAATATTCTCGGCGGAGTTTTCCGCCCAACCAAAGGAGACTACTTTTTTGAAGGAAGAAATATACTTTCTGAAAGCAATAAGGGCTTGGCACAATTCCGCAATTCGGTAATCGGTTTTGTATTTCAGGATTATAAATTGCTGCCGGATTATACAGTATATGAGAATATAGAATTGCCTCTGATCATAAGCAAAAAGCCTTACAGTAAAACTGATATTAACAGCGTAATGGAACGGCTGGGTATTATGAATCTTTCTAAAAGGAGAGCAGAAACACTCTCCGGTGGTCAGGCACAGAAAGTAGCTATAGCGAGGGCATTAGTCAATAATCCTGAAGTTATACTTGCTGATGAGCCAACGGGAGCACTTAACAGTTCAGATTCTGAAGAAATCATCAGCATTTTGTTTGATGATGTCGGCAAGGATAAGACCGTTATTGTCTCTACCCATAACGAAAAGATTGCACAAAGGGCAAATAGACGAATAATCATTAAGGACGGAACCATTGTTGAAGATATTTCATAAGATTACTATTTTGATTCTGTTATTCTCACTAATGACAGCTATTACTGCCTGCCGTATTAACCAAGATCCTGCAGGAAATACGAATAGTGCTCCATATTCTTTGAAAATCTTAGATGATGTCGGATTCGAAAACTATGACACAGACGCCGGCCTTATAAGTGATTCGGAATTATTACTGATCGAAAACCCAATTAGTGATAACAATGATTACAGATTTAGTGTCTTCAACAATGAAGGGTACAAACATATTGAACCACATATTCCAGACGAGATAAACGTATTAGATTCTGCAACAGTTTTGGGTAAAGATAAAAGAACATGTGTGTTCTTATGCGTTGACTTTATAAAAGAAGATTCAAGATATTCTTTGTTGGTTTTTGATGATGCTTCTGCGGATCCTGTCAGATCTATTCAGTTGGCTGATTGTGGTATTACCGACAATAACAATGTGCTTAATATAAGTGCTTGTCCTGCAGGATATATCGTTGTCTTTGCAACTAATACGGTCTGGATCATAGATCCTGAGCATCCTCAGGAAACAATATCTAAGAGAATAGACAAAATATCAGATGTTAGTTGTTGTGATAATTGCATTGTCGTTTCGTCGGTCGGCGACGATTTCGGCAATTCGATATACTGCCTCGATTATCGATTAAAGGAAATGTACCACTGCAAGTTATCTTCTGAGATTATAGGAAATGAATATAAAGTTATCGCATCTGATGATAAGAAGATAACCATTTGTGGAGAAAATGGAATATTCTCCTTCAACCGTAAAAGCAAAGAGTATTCATCCCTTATTTTATTTGAACAATATGCTATATCCGAAATGATATGTGAAGGCATTTCCGGTGATGGAGATATTATGCTTTGTGCTAATTTTGATGTTTCAGATGATTCAGATATGGGGAGTTTTAAATGGTTGAAATTTACGCTTGTAACAGATTCTGAAATTTGGGAGGATTTTGATGTTTGTGTGTTGTATGACACCGGATACACCAACGAATCCATCTTTAAAATCTTCGGTGCCTTATACGGCTACAATACAAGCGTTACATATATATTGAATTATGGAGATGTAGAAGAACTACAATATAATGGTCAAGCGGACTATTTAGACACAAAGAAAGCAGAACTTATTAGAAATAAAGCGGATTTATATTTTATTCCGGCAGGAAATATCTTTGATTCATCCACGTTTTCTTATAATATTCCTGTTCCTCTCTACAAGTGTGCCTGTTGTGTTTATGATTCTAAATCCGTAAACAGTGCAGAAGATTTTGCTTATAGAAGACTAGAACGGATTTCTTTTGATAATCTGTCAGGGACATATTTACCATTTGCATATCATGATGACAAAGAGGCAATCAAAGAGATTTTGTACTTGAACAATAATCCGGAGGAACTAACTTCCGAATTCAAATATATTGATACTCTCGATGTCGAAGAATATACATATTATGCATATCTTGATTACAAATTCTGTGGGTTCCCCGGAGAATACAAAGACTCAATCTACAAAGAATACCTTGGTGTATACTACTCAAATGCATCCGCAGAAAACAACAAAAAGCTTTCAGACTTTTGTGAGTTTCTGAATTCCGATGAGTTTTCAGGATTATTCAATACAAACACCTGGGGTATATATACTGAATCATATGAAACAAATGCTAATATTATTGAATATAATCTCGAACTAATAGACAACGGATATATTAATAATGATCTGTTCCATGTTGGTATTATTGGGAATAATGCTGATTCATATAAGCGGGGATTATTAGATGTCTTGGATAACGCAAAGACTTACCCGTTTTCCGACAGCATTATCAGCGCATTATTTTGTGAGGAAATGCACGCATATATAATCGGGACTGAGGATTCTGACACAGCTGCGGATGTTTTTATGCAAAGAGTAAATCGATATCTGTCTGAAAATGATTCGATTTAGTCACGTTTAATTCACTTGTTTTTTGCAATCAGATATCGCCTCATACAGCCTGGCCTGATTGAGATAGTGATTTACCTGAAACCTACGCACGTCTTTCCGGAGAATTCGTTGTTGCCCCAAAGGCATACTCCCATAAACAGAAAAAAATTGCCACAAAAACCTATTGACATAGTAGGTGAATTCGATTATCATTCCATCATACTTTCTGAAAAGGAGACATGACATGTACAGCATTAAAGCAAACATCATGATGTGTTGTCGAATGCTTAGCTCCCGGGCAAATGGATTGACCGGTGTGTCATGTCGATGTTTGAAATAAGCTTTTATTACAGGATACACTTAACTTTATCTGGCCCGGGAGTTCAACAATGCCCCCGGGCTTTTTATTTTCGAGACAACAAAGATATTTCAGGAGGAGATTACAATGTCAGAATACAGTTTCAGCGCAAAGGCTATAAGAGCAGGATATGAATCATCAGAGCACTTTAATTCGGTAGTACCGCCGATCTATCAGACGGCTTCGTTCGATCTTCATGATATCGACAGAACAAGACGTCTCTGGACAGGAGCAGAGGCAGGCGGCATTTATTCAAGAGTCGGCACTCCGACAGGAACGATCCTTGAGACAAGGATTGCGGAACTTGACGGCGGAAAGGCTGCAGTGGCACTTTCATCCGGAATGGCAGCAATTACATATACGCTGCTTTTGCTCGCTCAGGGAGGCGGCAATATCGTGGCAGGTTCATCACTTTACGGTGCGGCCCAGTTAGACCTTGCGGAGTTCCTGCCGAAGTACGGTGTGGATACGAGATTTGTTAAGGACAGGACAAATCCGGAAGCATATGGCGAACTTATCGATGAGAATACTAGAGCGGTATATCTTGAGTCCATCAGCAATCCGAATATCGAGCTTTATGATATCGATGCTATCGCCAAGATCGCCCACGAGCACGGCGTTCCCGTTGTAGTAGACAATACGGTGGCTACGCCTTATCTCTACAGGCCTTTCGAGCATGGTGCGGATATAATCGTTTACTCCGCGACAAAGGAGATCAACGGTCACGGCAATGTAATTGCGGGAATCGTTGTCGAGAAGGGTGACTTCCCCTTTGATGAGAAGAAGTATCCCCAGTTCTATGAGAAGAGCTGGAAGATGAGAGACCTTCAGAACAATAAACGGAGCGCTGTTGAATTTATTCCCGGTGCACCTGTTATTGCATCACTTAAGATATTCTTTACTGAGTTCTTCGGCGGTGCTTTAGGTTCATTCGAGTCATATCTTGTTCTTCAGGGACTGTCGACGCTGTCGGTAAGACTTGATAAGAAGGTCCAGACTATAAGAAAGATCGTTGAATTCCTTGAGAGCCGCGATGAAGTTGAATTCGTAAGATATCCATATGCAAAGGGAAGTCAGTTCAAAGACCTGGCCGACCGGGATTTTCCTAAGGGCCCCGGTGCACTTCTCTCATTCGGTTTTAAGGGCACCAGAGAGCAGGAAGGCATCTTCATCAAATCGCTTAAGAACTTTAACTATCACGTTAATATAGGTGATGTAAGATCTCTTATCACAAATCCGCCGGAGAACACTCATACGGAGCTTGAACCCGATCAGCACGAACTTGCAGATGTTCCGAAGAACCTCATAAGACTTTCCATTGGACTCGAAGATGCGGAAGATCTCATAAGTGATCTTACCCAAGCCTTCGAAAAGGCTTTCGCCTGATGAAGGAGGAATAAGATCATGTCACATGAATTTGAAGGAAAAACCATATTTATCACCGGCGCCGCAAAGGGCCAGGGCAGAGCAGTTGCCCTCGCATTTGCACAGGAGGGCGCTAACATAATCGCATTCGATCTTGGTGCAAGAATTGAATATCCGGCTTATAACAGATCATCCAATGAGGATCTTGAGAAGCTCAAGAGCGAAGTGGAAGAAGCAGGCGGAAAGATCCTCATATATGCAGGAGATGTCCGCAAGGCATCTGATGTTAAAGAGGCTGTAGACCGCGGAGTAACCGAATTCGGCGGAGTAGATATCCTCTTCAGCAATGCCGGAATAGCTGCTTACGGTTACTCGTGGAAGCTTACTGAGGAACAGTGGGATGCTTTGATAGAAGTTAATCTCAAGGGCGGCTTCCTTGTATCGAAATATGTAATACCGCATCTTATTAAGAAACAGAGCGGTGTGATCATTTATAACTCATCTGTTGCGGGACTTCGCGGTTTTGGCCGCATGAGCCATTATTCGGCATCAAAGCACGGTCTTGTGGGACTTGCAAAGTCTCAGGCAATAGAACTTGCACCATATGGTATCAGAGTCGTTACACTCCATCCGACAGGAGTTAATACGCCGATGAATGACGGTCTTGCAGAACTCGAGGGAACGACTCCTACAGAGATTGCCGAGAGATCAGCCGGCAATCTTCTTAAGACACCATGGATCGAGACAGAGGATATAGTGGAAGCAGTGAAGTATATAGCAAGCGATAAGGCAAGATATATGACCGGCAATCAGTTTGTCCTTGATGCCGGGCTTCTGACACGCTGATATTTTTTAACACATGATTTATTCGGACAGAGGAAAAATAAATGACGTTGCAGCAACTGATGTACGCGATCACGACTGCAGATGAGAAATCAATAAATAAAACAGCACAGAGATTCTATGTTTCGCAGCCGGCAATATCTGATGCCATAAAGGATCTTGAGGAAGAGATAGGGATAACTATCTTTGAACGTTCCAACAGAGGTGTTACCACAACTGCAGAAGGGGCTGATTTTATTGTCTATGCAAGGCAGGTTGTCGCGCAATACGATCTTCTTAAGGAACGGTATATTGATAAAGAACAGAAGATAAGATTCGGTGTATCGACGCAGCATTATACATTTGCCGTAAAGTCTTATATTGAGCTGATATCAAATTACGGTACTGACAAATACGATTTCTCAATATATGAAGGAAAGACGTCGGATGTTATAAACGATGTCAGAACTTTCAGATCTGAGATCGGAATCATTCACATGGATGAATATAACAGCAATTATCTGATCAAATATCTGAAGGCGAACAATCTTCAATACTACAAATTATTTGACTGCAAGGTGTATGCATATCTGTCATCAAAGCATCCGCTTGCAAATGCAAGGAAGGTAACCGAGAAAGACCTGGAAGGATATCCATGTCTGACTTTCACCCAGGGCGAGGGAGCTCCTATATATCTGGCGGAAGAACCTGTAAGCATGTTCGCGAAAAGAAACATCATCAGGGTTAATGACCGTGGAACGATGCTTAATCTGATGGTCGGATTGAACGGCTATACACTCTGTTCAGGCATAATATGCGAAGAACTTAACGGCTCGAGATATAAGGCCATTCCTTATGACAGCAGGGAGAAGACCTCTGTCATCTGTATAACGCGTGATGGAAGCGCTTTAAGCGAACTGGGCGAGAAATATATAGAGCATTTACGCTCGTTTGCTTCATAAGTTTTACTTATAACCAACTATTGTTTTTGCGTATTAACACTTAAATTCCCGTAAGTGTATCATTCATTTCGAACAATCACCTACTAGATTGATAGGCGATTGATAAAGGAGATTACAAAAATGTCAACTATCAGTATTAAGGAACCCAGCGTTGTAATCCGCGAGAAAAGACTCGGAACTATCAATGCATTTACGGGAAGTGCTTCTCAGATTGTGGAGAAATCCGCGAAGGGTGAACTCCGTGACTGCAAGAGAAAGTTCTCTCAGTGCTTAGGATGCAATCAGCAGCAGGCATTCTGCCAGCTCGCAATGATCAGGGATGCGGTTGTTATCAATCACGCACCGATCGGCTGCTCAGGCGAATTTGCAGATTTCAACTTCACATACAGGATCGAGCAGTCAAAGAGAAATCTTCCTGCAGCATTAGGAAGATATTACTCAACAAATATACTCGAGAAAGACACTGTATTCGGTGCTGCTAAAAAACTCGAAGAGACAATAAAGCTCGCATACGAGAGAGAGCATCCTAACGCAATCTTTGTTACTACATCATGCGCTTCGGGAATAATCGGTGAGGACATCGAAGCAGTCGTTGAAGCGGCAAGCAAGGAACTCGGAATTCCGGTAGTTACATGCAACTGCGAAGGCTTCAGATCAAAGATCTGGACGACGGGATTCGATGCTGCATATCACACGGTATTAAGAGGCATAGTAAAGCCTGCAGAGAAGAAGACAAACAAAGTAAATATCATTAACTTCTGGGGAAGTCATGTTTTCGATGACATCGTAAGAAGATTCGGTTATGAACCTCAATACATCATTCCGTTCTCAACGGTTGAAGAACTTTCACATGTAAGCGAGGCAGCTGCTTCGATCCACATTTGTCCGTCGCTCTCGACATATATGGGCGCAGGGTTAAATCAGCTTCACGGAGTTCCTGAAGTATTGGTTCCGCCGGCATATGGTGTTGCGGGTACAGACAGATGGCTCAGAGCTTTCGGTAAGCTCGTAGGCAAGGAAGAGATTGCTGAGGAGATCATTAAGGAAGGTCACGAGAAATATCTTCCCGAGATCGAGAAGCTCAAGGAGAGATTCAAGGGCAAGAAAGCATATGTTACCGCGGGTGCGGCTCACGGTCAGGCGCTCATTACATTGCTAGGCGAACTCGGAATGGACGTTGTCGGTGCGGCAGTATTCCATCACGATCCTGTTTATGACAGCGGTGATGACAAGCTCGACATCCTTGGCCAGGCAGTTAAGAATTATGGCGATGTTCCTGACTACAGAGTATGCAACAAGCAGGCTTGTGAACTCGTGAATGCATTAAACAGGATAAAGCCCGATCTCATTCTTGCCAGACACGGAGGAATGACTTTGTGGGGTGCAAAATTCGGTATCCCGTCACTTCTCATAGGAGATGAGCAGTTCGGTATCGGTTACAAGGGTGCACTTAATTACGCAAGAAGAATAGATGACGCTTTGGATTCCATCGAGTTCATAAAGAACTATTCCAAGCACGCTTCAAATCCTTACACCAAGTGGTGGTTCGAGCAGGATCCCGGATACTTCCAGGGTGACGGTTCGGGAAGAGGATGTGCGAGAGGAAACGGAGGATTCTAAGATGTCAGGAGCTATTGAACAACCAAGATTCACATGCGCGCTCGGTTCATGCCAGAGCGTGGTGGCAATAAAGAAAGGTGTTCCGATCCTTCACTCGGGTCCCGGCTGCGGAGTTCAGGTAGAGCGCATCATCGGACAGGGAGAAGGCTATGCAGGCGGTTCGACAATGCCCTGCACGAATTCGGAAGAGGCTGACGTGGTTTTCGGAGGCGAGAAGAAGTTAAGAAACGTTATCGAGAATTCATTTAAAGTCATAGACGGCGATCTATATGTTGTTATCACAGGATGCACAGCAGCTATTACAGGTGATGATGTTGCTTCAGTTGTAGGTGAATTCCAGCTTGATGACAAGCCGATCGTATATGTCGAGGAAGGCGGCTTCAAATCAAATAACTATGTAAGCCATTCAAGACTCGTCAACGCGATCATTGACCAGTATGTCGATAAGTTCAATGAGGACAGAGAAGTTATTCAGGGACTGGTAAACGTTTTTGCGAACATCCCTTACCAGGATCCATACTGGAACGGCAACCTTGAGCAGCTTAAGAGAATCCTTACAGGAATCGGATTGAAAGTAAATATTCTTTTCGGTAATGAATCAGAAGGCGTATCGGAGTGGAAGTCTATCCCTCAGGCACAGTTCAATCTTTTCGTAGGATCATGGGCTGGTCTTGATATCGTAAAGCATTTAAAGCGCAAATACGGAACACCATATCTGCATTTCCCGTACACACCTATCGGTGCAAAAGAGACTTCAAAATTCTTAAGGGAAGTCGCGAAGTTCGGCGGGCTTGATGAGAAGAAGGTTGAAGAGTACATCGACCGTGAAGAGAAGAAGTTCTATTCGCACATTGATAAGATGGCAAGCTTCATGCTCGAGTTCAGATACGGTATTCCGAGAAGATTTTACTCACTTGCTGATGCTTCGTATTCGCTCGGTTTTTCCAAGTTCCTCCTTAATGAATTGGGCATCATTCCGGGAATACAGTTCATCGTTGATGACATCCCGGAGAAGTATCAGGAAAGTGTATTGGATGAATTCTCGAGAATATCCGATCTGCAGAGAAGAGATGTACAGGTCGTATTCGATCCTGACGCGGGACTTGATCAGAAGAAGCTTCTGGAAGACGCAAAAGAATATGAGGATAAGAGGATCCTGATACTCGGAAGCTCCTGGGATAAGCACATTGCAGATCAGCTTCACGGAGACCTTCTGATCATATCGGTACCGGTCCAGCACAGACTCGTCATGAACTGCGGTTACTTAGGTTATGAAGGCGGCTTGAGAGCTATAGAAGATATCTACGACAGAGTACTTGCAACATACAGATAAAAAGAGAAAAGAGATTACCAGAAATGAGACAGATTGCTATTTACGGAAAAGGTGGAATCGGAAAATCCACAACAACACAAAACCTTACGGCTGGCCTTGCTGAACTCGGTAAGAAGATCATGGTCGTAGGATGCGACCCTAAGGCGGATTCAACAAGACTTCTTCTTAACGGTCTTGCGCAGAGAACAGTACTCGATACGCTCCGCGAAGAAGGTGAAGTCGATGACTTGAGCCAGATTGAGAGAGTAGGCTTCGGAGGCATCAGATGCGTAGAATCAGGCGGACCTGAACCGGGCGTCGGATGCGCGGGAAGAGGCATCATCACTTCCATCGGAATGCTCGAAGACCTCGGTGCTTATACAGACGATCTCGATTATGTTTTCTACGACGTTTTAGGAGACGTTGTGTGCGGCGGATTTGCGATGCCGATAAGAGAAGGAAAAGCAAAGGAGATCTACATCGTTGCATCAGGTGAGATGATGGCGCTCTATGCGGCAAACAACATCTGTAAAGGTATTCAGAAATACGCGCTGAAGGGCGGAGTAAGGCTCGGAGGCATCATCTGCAACAGCCGTAAAGTTGACAGAGAGAATGAGCTCTTAAGAGAATTCGCAAAGGAATTAGGCAGCCAGCTCATCTACTTCGTGCCGCGTGACAATGAAGTGCAGAGGGCTGAGATCAAGAAGAAGACAGTTATAGATCATGATCCCAAGCATCCTCAGGCACAGGAATACAGAAACCTCGCATTGGCGATCGAGAACAATGAACAGTTTGTCATCCCCAAGCCGATGACACAGGAGAGACTTGAAGAGATCCTTATCGAATTCGGTCTCATGGACAGCATCAAAGACAATTATCACATTTAAGGAATAAACAATGATCAGGGCAGCATTTGCAACAGGAGACGGCGTAAATATCAACAGGCACTTCGGTGTAGCCGACAGATTCGATATCTATGAGATAGATACCGAATCGAAGAAGTATGAACTTGTTGATACCAGAAGGATCGACAGTTACGGGGTAAGTCTCCAGCATGACGACTCGCTCATCGCACGTCTTGCCGCAGCGATCGACGACTGCAATATCGTTTTCTCTGCAAAGTCAGGTCTTCATGCAAAGCAGGCTCTTAATGACAAGCTTATACAGAGTGTCGATGTTGAGCGTGAAGTCACTTATGTTCTGGACAGAGTAATTAACTCACGCGTAAGCATTCTGGCATCAAGATATAAAGAAGAGAAAAGGAGAAAGGCATACGATGAGACATTTAGAAAAGGTTCTTTCGAGAATCTGCAAAAAAGACATCCATGCCTGGGAGGCCATTCGAATGTGACGGCCGGAAGAGTGCACCTTCCCGTAAGTCCCGTCTGCAACATCAGCTGCAGATTCTGCACCAGAGGTTTTAATAAATCTGAGCTAAAGCCCGGTGTAAGTTCACTGGTGTTAAAGCCTGAAGAGGCTGTGGAAACAGTAAGAAAAGCAAAGGAATTATGTCCTGAACTTACAGTAGTCGGAATTGCCGGTCCTGGAGACACACTCGCGAACGATCAGGCGCTGAAGGCATTCAGACTCGTGAAGGACGAATTTCCTGAACTCATCTGCTGTCTGTCCACAAACGGATTCAGACTTCCCGATAAAGTCGATGAGATCGCAAAGATCGGCATTGAGACACTTACTGTAACGGTTAATGCGGTCGATCCTGAGATCGAAGCGAAGATCAACAATTTTGTCATCGATGAGAAGGGGAAGAAGCACGAAGGCATCGAAGGTGCGAAATTACTTATAGAAAAACAGCTTGAAGGCATCCGCCGTGCAGCTGAACTCGGGATCGTCGTTAAGATCAACAGCGTACTCGTTCCCGGCATCAATGATGAGCACATTCCCGAAGTTGCAAGAGTAACAGCGGGACAAGGAGCTTCGATACTCAACATCATCCCGCTCATTCCCCAGAATGAGATGGCTGATATTCCCGCACCTTCATGTGCGGATCTTGAAGAAGTCCGTCAGAAGGCGGGAGAGTATCTCGAAGTTTTCCGACATTGCCAGCATTGCCGCGCTGACAGCCTGGGTATCCCCGGCAAGGGCAAAGATCTACACGGAGAATTATATAAAGACAGGAAAGAAAGGGCAGCTGATACATTCAGCCATGGTTAAGTGAAATGAGTACATATCTTAAGATCACTGATCTGCATAAGACTTTCTATCCTCACGGCCAGCCGCTGAAGGTGCTGGACGGAATAAATCTCGAAGTGGAAAAAGGGGAGATATTCGGGATTATCGGATTCTCCGGCGCAGGTAAATCCACACTCGCAAGATGCATCAACAGACTTGAGACATCTGACAGCGGTTCGATCGAGCTCGGGGGTACCGATATTCTGGCGCTCTCGAAAAAAGAACTTCTGAAAGAACGTCATAAGATCGGAATGATCTTTCAAAACTTCAATCTGTTCGATTCGATGACCGTATATCAGAACATTGCCTATCCGTTGGAAGTCGCGGGATTCCCTAAGTCAAAGATAAAAGAACGCGTTCAGGAGACTGCTGAGCTCGTAGGGCTTACCGAAAAACTTAAGGCTCATCCGGGTGCGTTATCAGGAGGCCAGAAGCAAAGAGTAGGTATTGCAAGAGCGATAGTTACCAATCCGGATTTCATTATCTCTGATGAGGCAACATCGGCACTTGACCCGCAGACGACGATGCAGATCTTAGACCTTCTCAAAGAGATCAATGCCAAGTCCGGCATCACGATCCTCATGATCACTCATGAACTTGATGCGATCAGATATATCTGCAACAGGATGGCGGTGCTCGAGGAAGGAAAGATCACGGAGAGCGGACTCGTAAGAGATATTTTCGAGAACCCCAACAGCAAGACAGGTGAGTTGTTTGCAAGAGTGTTCAGGCTTTTACAGAACGTCGAACTCACGCACGGCAGCGGAATCTAAGGAGGAGAGAAATGAGTTTACTGGATTCATCTTTGTGGGATGTAATAGTTGCATCCTTCTCTCCTGAGATATGGAAAGACCTGTTGGGACCGATCGGTGAGACTTTGTACATGACATCAATATCATCTCTGATAACACTTGTGCTTGGTCTTATCATCGGAATCCTTCTTACCATATCAAATCCTGACGGTCTTGTTCCGCTAAAGGTTTCTTATACGGTCTCCGGTTGGGTTATCAACGCATTGAGATCACTGCCGCAGATGATCATGATCATTCTCATGATCCCGGTGGCAAGACTCATATTCGGAAAGTCGTACGGAACGAATGCCTGCATAATCGCGATCGCCGCAAGCTGTATTCCGATGTATGCGAGGATCGTTGAGAGCAGCCTCTTAGAGATAGAGAAAGGAAAGATCGAAGCTGCAAAAGCAATCGGAAGCACCAACATCAGCATCATATTCAGGATACTGCTTCCTGAGACACTGCCTTCGCTGATCAGAGGATTCACGGTATCTGTTATTACGGTACTTTCCATGACGGCTCTGGCAGGAATGTTCGGTGCAGGCGGTATCGGAGATATCGCAGTCAGATACGGTTATCAGAGATTTCAGCACGACAGGCTGTTCGCATGTGTATACATACTGATCATCCTCGTCCAGCTGATACAAGGCATCGGAAATCTGGTGTCAAAATCAATATTAAAAACACGTAATCTTGTTTAACACAAAAGGAGAAATATTATGAAAAAGATCAACGCAAAAAGAATTTTAGCATCAATAGTATTGGGCGCTCTAGCATTCAGCTTTGCAGGATGCTCAGCAAAGACAGAACAGACATCTTCTTCAGCAACAGAATCTCAAACAGCACAGGGAAGCACAGACACGACTACTGCAAATGTAAGTGCTGATGAGAAGATCGTCCTTAAGGGAATTGTTGACCTCGTTCCCCACTCTGAGATCATCGAACATGTTAAGCCTCAACTCGAGGAACAAGGCATCATTATTGAACTTGTGGCAACTGCTGCTGATTCCACGACCAATGAAAGACTCGACTCAGACGAGATCGACTTCAACTACTTCCAGCATCTCCCTTATCTTGAGAGCGAGGTTGAAGCAAACGGTTATGATCTCGTAAGTGCAGGCGGCATTCACATCGAACCCATCACTGCATATTCTGACAAATATGCATCAGTAGATGAGATCCCTGATACAGCAGTAGTCGCTATCCCGAACGACGGTACAAATGAATACAGAGCACTCCGTATTCTTGAAGAGAACGGCTTCATTGTTCTTGATCCCGATGCAAAGGATTCGCTCAGCGCATCAGTTAAGGACATCACGGAATATAAGAAGCAGATCGAGATCGTTGAGATCGACTCGGCTCAGATCATTCCTACAAAGGATGATTACGATTTCTTCATCACTAATACAAACAAAGCACTCGAGGCAGGCATCACATCAGCAAAGCTATTCAGTGAAGGCAAGGACAGCCCTTATGCAAACATCATTGCGGTAAGAGCGGAAGACGTTGATAACCCTGCAGTCAAGGCACTCGTTGAAGCACTTCTTTCAGAAGAGACACAGCAGTGGATCGCTGATAAGTACAACGGTGCGGTAATCCCCGTTATCGACCTTGGTAACTGATAAGTTCGACATCATAAATACCAAGTACGGTAATCTCCTTCCGTGCAGCGGAGCTTCGGACTACAGAAAGAAGCACCGCTGCGCGGTATCTTATTATGACTCGGTATCTTTGAGAAGCGTATATCTCGAAGAGCCTTCCGTGCTGTCATTTCCTGCAGGCGATTACCAGACAGAACTCATAACTTTTTATGAAGATGGAAATGTGAAAAGGATCTTTCCTTTGTATGGTCAGATAAGCGCATATTGGAGTATTGAAGAAGAGGCTGAAAACGCACCGTATTATGATTTCCCGATTGCGGGCGAAGAACTTCACATAAGACCTCAGTGTATCTTTTTCTATCCGTCGGGAAAGATAAGAGCCATAACGCTATGGCCTTCTGATGAGATAAGTGTCAAAACACCTGTTGGCAGTATAAGGACAAAGCTAGGAGTGGAACTCTATGAAAATGGCAATATACGGAGCATAGAGCCGGTATATGGCACAGTAATCTCCACGCCTGAAGGTATCATTAAGCCGTACAGGTTCAGAATGGTAATGATGCATGCCGAGAATGCAACGCTGAAGTTTGATGAGGAGGGGAGGGTTTTAAATGAATATCCGAAGCGCAACACCTGATGATGCTGGAGCCATCCTTGATATCTATGCTTACTATGTTGAGAACACGGCAATCTCATTTGAATATGGCGTTCCTTCTGAGGATGATTTTCGCACGCGTATAAAGAAAACATTGGAAAGATACCCCTATCTTGTTCTCGAAGACGAGGGAATGATAAGAGGCTATGCTTACGCAGGTGTTTTCAAGGACAGAGCTGCGTATGACCGTTCCTGTGAAGTGACAGTTTATGTTGACCATGGCTATAAAGGCAGGGGCTATGGCAGAGTATTATATGAGGCGCTGGAGAAAGCTCTCAGTCAGACAGAGATTACAAATCTGTACGCTTGCATCGGTGACCCTGTTGAAGAAGATGAATATCTTACGAAGGACAGTGAGAATTTTCACAGGCACATGGGTTATACATTGGCCGGAACATTTCATAATTGCGGGTTAAAGTTCGGACGCCTCTACAATATGATCTGGATGGAGAAGATACTCAGGTAAAACAAGACACAACGAAATATGGATTAAGCATTATATAATAGATTGAGACATGTTTATACAGGAGTTTTTATGATCACACGTAACGAAGCTCCTCCAGAGAAGTGATCGAGCGCGGCGCAGCTCAGCTCGGCTGGGAGCTGGATAAGCTTCTTACTATGACTTTGGAGGCCATGGCTGCTAACGAGGATCTGATCCATTCAGAGATGGAATCAGAAGCTTAACATCTGTATCCTTTGCAGGAGATCATAAGATATTTCAGAGAGCATGGACCAGACGGCATTTCTATATACCAATCAAAAAGAAATGATATAATAAACTTCATACGGTTTGCGCGGCCGTGGAAAAAGGGAGATTATTGCAAGTTTGATTGGAGGAGGAGAAGTCTATGCCTTTTTGCAGCAAGTGTGGTATCGAGCTTAATGCAGGAGATGTGTTTTGCTCAAAGTGTGGTTTTAAGGTGTTCACCGGAGTAGAGACTGAACAGTCATCGTCATCAACCGAGCTGAATACTTCTGAAAAGCTTGTATTGACCAGGGAAGAGAGTATCGCTCTTGCCGAGAAGCTCAGCAGGGAATACAAGGAATATGAAAGGCTTAATCAGGAGATAAGTGATAACGAGAGAACTCTTAACAGACCTTCTGATTATACCTTCAGACCTCATGCGGCCTTTAAGTTCTTCTGGCCGTTTCTTATCTATGCAGTGATAGCATTCTGGTTTTTCTATTTTCTTTTCCTTTTGATCGCAAGCGGCGGTTCAAGTGGCGCAGCCGTAATCTTCGCATTGCTTTGCTTTGGTGCGCCTGTCGTTCTTCTTATATTCGGAGGAATCAGGGCAACACGCTTAAGAGATGAGTATAATGCGGCTGAATCAGAATCAATACGTGCAAGAAAGAAAAACGAAGACGACTTGAAGAAGCGTACTGATGAACTCCGTTCAAAGAGAACTGTGGTAAAGAGGAGACTTGATCAGTATAACAATGTGGTCCCCTCCGCATTCAGAACAAGTTCGAGAATGGAAAAGGTCAGGATCCTGATCCAGAGCGGCAAGGCTGAGGACTTCTATGAGGCGATGGATATGCAGATTCAGAAGTGATCACGGATCAAGAACATTGACAGACCGGCGGTGCTTTATATCAAAGGCGCCGCCTTTTTTGTGAACGGATAAGATTATGGCATCGTCATGTTATAATGCTATCCAGGATATAGGCGGAAAGGAATACAGAACTATGAACAGTCACTATTCAGATTATCTTAAAAAATCTGTTCCGGTGGATTCTTTGACCTTTGATAAAGTTACGGAAAATGACAAGAAACTGATCAGGAATGTCAGAAAGGCGCATATCAGGGCGAACAGAGGTCTATTGGTGGTTGCTATTATCGCATTTCTGGCATGCACAGGCTTTTGCATCAGTTTTCTTTTGACCCCTTTTGACAGCCTTGTTTATCAGATCGTCTCTTTACTTGCCTGTGGCGGCGGCGCTTTCGGTACAGGCAACATTATCTACCATATGATCGGCGGAATCAGGGGAATACGAAGAGGTGTCATTCTGACGGCCACAAGAGTTCAGGAAGTCAAGGATAACAGAAATGCTACATATCAGTATGTAGTGGACATCTATCTTGAAGATAAGGATGAGACTTTGATGAGCTACTCCATTAATCAGGATGTTTTCGCGAGCGTCGAACCCGGAGACGGAGTGGCAGTCGTTAAAGTAGGAAAGAAAGTATTGGTATTGGAGGATCCTGACCGTAAGGGTGTAATGGATGTAAGCAATATACGTTCAGGAATATGATATGAGATATTACAGGATACATACGGCAGATAATGCATACAGGACAGGGCAGCCGAGAGGCATTTTTACGACTGTCGGAAAACTTGTAGACAGCAAGACTCTTACTGAAGATGAAGAGAAGGAATATTGGAAGAACCGTGAATACTTTGAGAAGGTCCTTCCTGTTCCGCCGTTCTATGAGAAGGATAATCCCGAGGGAGCAATAACCTGGTTCAAGGATAATGAAGAAGGCAATAATATCTGGGAACAGATGACTTTCTACCGTGCTATGTGCAGTAAATACGGTGTAAAGCTTTATTCTTCAGAGTGTTATGAAGTGCCGGGCGAGATCATTTATGAGGATGAATTCCAGATTGCGGTAAAGAACCGGTCTTCAACCGTTAAGATCGATACCAGAGAGCTGGAATACTGAGCATTCTCTGTCCGGACTACGTTTATGATGAGAAAGTCCGGTATTACTATGCGGATACCGGTAAATGGGAAACTGAAACAAATAATGACAAGATGACGGATATCATGCCTTTGGAATAAATACGATTGTAATTGAAGCCGGCAAATTTCAGAGGTAAAATACTGTAAGCTTACTAATTAAGCAAAAAGGAAAAGGTATAGATTTTTTAGGAGGTTTTTATATGGAAAATCAGTATTACCAGCCGTCTGGCTATCAGCAGCCAATAGATCCCAATTATGATGCTACGGTAAAGGATTTCCTTACCAAAGCAATCGTATCATGTGCTATCTGCTCTCTTCCTGTAGGAAGTATCATTGCCATAGTCATGGGCAAGAGTAACAGACAGGCAGTGCTCGATTATATCAACCGTGGCGGTCTTCATACTGCAAGGGTAAAGGTTTGCTCGGCATTGAGCCGTGCGAGCTTCTATGGCGGAATCGGATTTACGATATTCTGGGGTTTTTATGCACTGTATTTCCTGACCGTGATAATGGCAGCAGTAGGCGCAATTGCTTATCATTCCGGCTTCCTTATCGGATGATGCATAACAGCTGAACTTTAGACGACGGCGGTGTCTTTATTAAAAGGCGCCGCCTTATTTGTTGTACAGAGGATGATGCATCAGTTCTCTTAACAGCCCATATATTCACTTCATTTTCACGGCTATGCCGTGAAAACGCCGTGAATAATGATGAATAAGGGCCGGATGCCGATGTTGTTGAATCAGTTGAGGCAGAGGTATATCACGCTGTATTAATTCTCATGGAGGGATTAATGCAATATGGAAACCAATGATACCTTCCGGTGCATTTCACATCGCATTTTTGCATCTTGCATTGACCGGTATTGAGCAGCATACAAGTCTTAACTATACTCACCGCAAAAGCATATGAAGGGAAGGTATGGTTATGACTTTTTTATTGTTAGCATTAATGATCCTCGCAGAGACAGGTTTTATGATCCTGGCCGGAAAAGATATATCAAAATGCAATTGGTCGTTTAAGAGAATGATGGTCAATGCCGGGCAGCTCGTATTATTTCTTGCATCGGTACTGCTGCCGGGAATAGATCTGAGTTTCAGATTTACTGGACTTCTTATACTCCTCGGAATAAGGATCGCCTTTGCGGTTATATTCTATTTGATCAACAAAAAGAAGGTTCAAAAGAAGGCGCTGGCAGGGAAAATCCTTAGCCTTATAATGAGCGTTTTGCTGATCGCGGGTTCGCTTTTGCCGGCATTAGTATTTACTGATTATAAAGGACTCCCCGTAAGCGGTCTTTACAGTGTAAAGATGAGCAGGGCGATCCTTATAGATAAGAACAGAATTGAAGAATTCGAAGATGACGGTTCATACAGGGAAGTACCTGCATATTTCTTTGCACCGGAAGATGCTCCGGCAGGCAGCAGGTTTCCTCTTATAGTATTCTCGCATGGTGCATTCGGATATTATGAGAGCAATGCCTCGACTTACCTTGAATTGGCAAGCCACGGTTATGTGGTTGTAAGCATAGAACATCCTTATCATTCATTCTTTACACAGGATACAGACGGTAAGACAGTTATTGTGGACAGTGGTTTTATGAACAGTGTCATGAATGCCGATCAGACAGAAGAAGAGACATTTGCCGCTTCGCAGGAGTGGATGAGTTTAAGGGTTGCCGATATGGATTTTGCTGTCGATGAATTGATAAAGGGAGCTGATAATGATATTGAAAACTACTGGTTTTCAGATGAAGATTCCAGGGCGGATGTGCTCAATGCACTTTCTGAACTTGACAGTGACAAGATTGGATTAATGGGTCACTCGATGGGTGGTGCGACTTCAGTCGAAGTTGCAAATCAAAGAGACGATATTGATGCTGTCATCGATATCGACGGGACAATGCTCGGTTCGATCACGGGAGCTTCCGGTGACAGATATGTTGTTGAGGATATTGAGTATAAAGTTCCTGTTTTCGAGATTGAGAATATGAATGCACATGAAGAAGCGCTCGAAGCTGAAAGGATCGATTATCCTTATCCGAATAATATGATCAGGAAGAATGCAGATGTATATTTCAGCACATATTTTGAAGGTTCGCTCCACATGGACTTTACGGATCTTCCGCTGTTCTCGCCATTTCTTGCTAAGATGCTCGGATCAGGTGACGTTGATAATGAATATGTAATGAGCACGGTCAATTCTCTTGCTCTTGATTTCTTCGATTGTTATCTTAAAGGAAATGGACAATTCTCTTGTGAGGATTCTTATCCGGGAGTCAGGAAATGAAGATAGATGTTAAGAAGATAGACGGCAGTATTGAGGAATATATCGAGATAGGCTGTCATGCGCGTGACGGACGTGTCAACGATATCATCAGGTTCGTTGAGAACCTTGACGGCAATATCAGCGGCACAAAATGCGGAAAGAGATACTCTATTCCCGTATCTGAGATATTCTACATAGAATCGGTCGACAACAAGACTTTTATCTATTCATCAAAGGATTGTTTTGAGACTGCTGTCAAACTCTACGAATTTGAAGAATTATTGGGAGACAGGTATTTTCTCAGGATTTCCAAGTCTGTTGTTCTTAACATTATGAAGGCAGAGTCTGTCAAGCCCGCTCTCAACGGCCGTTTCAGCTGCAGGCTGGTCAACGGTGAGGAAGTCATCATATCGCGCAAATATGTAAATCCTTTCAAGGAATTCATCTCAAAGAAGGTATAAGTGTATGAAAGAACATATTAAAGATAATCTAATTAACTTTTTCATCATCGTTACAATGATAAATATTGTTATCTTTATCTGCGGAACCTTTATGGCACCGGATCAGAATATTACTTATGCCGCATTTTTAGTTCCGATAATTGACGGAATCCTGGGCGTGATCCCCGGTCTTGTCATGTACTCCAAAAGAGAACTTACAGTAAAGCAGATGATCGTGAGAGAAATTATACAGTTCGTCATGGTTGAGATAATAATCCTCCTGTTCTCATTCGGTTTTTCAGGATTTAAGATCGCAGATCTGAAGATGATAGGAGTAGTGGCTCTGTCCGTGGCTGTCGTCTACATCTCTGTCTTGCTTATAAGGTTTTTCCTTGACTCGCGAAAAGCGAAAAAGATGACAGATGACCTTAAGGCTTTCCAGAACGCTCTGACCGGCGATAAACCGGGCGAATGATCAACTCTCTTTAACTCCTTTTTGCTCCTGTTGGTTTATAATAATCGTATTGCAAAGAATGGTTCTAATAACCAAAGGGAGTGAATTATGAAAGTTCTAAAAACGGCAGGCAAAGTGTTACTTGCCATATTGCTGATCCTTGTCGTCCTGATAGCAGGGCTTTTGATCTGGCTTACTGTTGTTGAATATAAACCCTCAGATAAAGAGAACGCCGCTGTTACAGCGCTTAGCGCGGAATCCGGGGAGCTCCTTAAGCAGGGCGATCAGATTAAACTCGTTGCCTGGAATATGGGATATGGTGCTCTTGGTGATAATGCCGACTTCTTCATGGATGGCGGCAAGATGGTATACACTGCTGATGAGGCAAGGGTAAGGCAGAATCTTGAAGCGATCGTAAGTGAGGTAAGATCGCAGGATCCGGATATCCTCCTTCTTCAGGAAATAGATCTTAACAGTGACCGGAGCTATCACATAGATGAGACAGGCTTCTTCAGCAATCTTGGTTTTGCCAATTATGCTTTTGCCAATAACTTTAAGGTTGCATTCTCACCTATTCCGATACCTCCGATGGGGAAGATCGATTCAGGTATTGCAACTTACAGCAAATATTCTGTTGCCTCAGCGGAGAGGACGCAGCTTCCGTGTCCTTTCTCCTGGCCTGTTAGGATCATCAATCTAAAGAGATGTCTCCTTACTACAAGGATTCCCGTTGAAGGCGGCAAAGAACTGGTCATAGTGAATCTTCATCTTGAAGCATATGATGACGGTGAAGGAAAGGCTGCACAGGCACAGATGCTGATGGATATCCTTAACGAGGAGATCTCTAAGGGTAATTATGTTATCGCAGGCGGAGACTTCAACCAGAGCTTCTCGAATATTAATAACAGTTTCCCGGTAATTCCTGAACAGTGGCAGCCGGCCTATATGGATATAAGTTCTTTTGAGGATAACTGGCAGTTCCTGATGAGTGAGGAGACTCCCTCTTGCAGGTCACTATATACTCCTCTTTCGGGCAGTGATCCGGAGTCTTTGCAGTATTACATCATTGACGGATTCATCGTCTCAAGCAACATAAGAGTAGATTCGTTTGAGATTAGAGATCTGGGTTTTGTAAACAGTGATCACAATCCTCAGGTTCTTAATATAACTTTGGAATAAGCTCCTGTTATGTGTAAAAATACCAACAAAAAACCTCCCTGTATAAGGGAGGTTTTTTGCGTGCTTCACTTTATGGATAAGAGGTTTTGATGTCTGTGATCACCCCTGAGACAGGCATACAATCTCTGTTAGTTATTAAGGTCCGACAGCACCTACACCAAGTTCCTTGTCAACCTGAGAATTTAAAAATTCGACTGAACTGTTGTGCGCAGTGACAGATGAAGCCGCAGAAGCTGCTTTGTTCAAATAGGTTCCGATGCCGACTACAAGAACTCCAGCAAGAATGACGATGATAGCAATTACAAGTACCATCTCTACGAGCGTAAAGCCTTTACGTGTTTTGCCCATTTTTCTCATAAAGCCGTCCTCCTCGAAACAGTATTTAGCTTTCATGCAACAAATATATCACAAATAGTTCACATTGTGTTCATAATTTCCATAATTTCTTCCGATTTGTGCGTGTCAACAAACACGAGTGCCTGTTTTTGTGCAACATGATATAAAATGCGCCGGATTGCCGTGTTTTCGGGCGCGTTTTAGCATGTAAAATGTCAAAAACTAGTGCGGTTTTTTGACGGAAAACGAATTTTGTCATAAAACAAATATGAATTACGAACGCAGAAACCGTTCATAATTTGTTAATAAATGTTTTGGTATTAAGAGCAAAGAACGGATTGTCAAAGAAGATAAAACAAGGTATACTTTCAAAGTTCCAAAAAGCGGATGATTAGCTCAGCTGGCTAGAGTACATGCTTGACGTGCATGGGGTCACAGGTTCGAGCCCTGTATCATCCACCATAAGTAGAAGGGCTGCTCAATAATGAGTCAGCCCTTTTACATTGTTCTTTGGTTCTGAATCAGCAATATAGCAATCGGTTCAAGGAATCAGTTGGACGATATAACAGGTATCGTCAATGCTTCTGACGAATAACGGAGATCAGGGAATAATATGATGCTGGCAACATCTTCCGGTTCGATTGCACGGATGAAGTAACTGTTAGTATATGCTTTGTCAGAATCGTGTCCGTTAAGTACATCATCACCTATTCCAAGAATTGTTCCGTCTTTGAGAACAACTCCCGAAAAGTATGGCATTTCAGAAAGATCAGCATCAGGCCCCATCGTATAATTCAGCCTGATTGAAATAGGTGATATCTCAATGCTGTCCAGATCCAAAGAAGTTCCATCAATATGTGAATTGATATCGTAATGAATTGAGGTGCTCTCTGTAGGCATCTCGAGAGCAAAAGTCCATTCCCTGCCGGTGCTGTTAACGATGTCGCACTTGTGATCCTCATATAAGTTGACTAGTCTTACATAGACAGTACTTCCGAGCATATTTTTATAGATGCTGTGTCCGCTGACTTTTAATATAAAACTCAAATAGCCTTCGTCATCAAAATAACGGAGAATCTCAATGCCGCGTTCATCGAATTGAAGAGGAGTCCCGTCTTCGTAAAACCAGTCATCGCCAATCATGTTGATGCCCATATAAAAGGAAGCATCATAATCAAGTTCAACAGTCATTGCTTCATCTTCATAAACATAAATCCTTTCAAATCCCGGTTCATTATTCCGTTCATCAAAAGTGAAACCGTGAACTCTAAATGAGATAAATGCGCATCTTTCATCAGCAACTACGGATACCGGCTCAACGGTTATTGCATCTACATCCATAGGCGCATTAGTTGAAGTTTGTGAAGTGGCAGTAGTGCTTTCGGTCGTATACACGATTGCTGCGCTCTGTTCGACAAGTTCCTGCTGCTGGCTCGGATCGATCTGAAGCTTGTTCATACCTCTTCCGAGAATACTTCGTACTGCTGCAGCACATGTGATTCCTGCCAGACCGACGACTGCACAGATAATGGCAATGTAGGGCAGCTTGGAACGCTTGGCCGGTGTGCTTTCTGCAGCAGGAGTCTTATTCTCGATTGTTAATTCCTCGAGATATTCAGGTGAAATATCCGAGATTGCATTATATATATTTTCCTTTCTCATAATATGTAACCTCTCTTATCCAGATAATCCTTCAATTTATTCCGGAGTTTCAGCAACTTTTGTGCTGACGCATTTTGATTAAGACCGTACCGTTCTGATATCTCTTTTACGGATTCACAAAGGTAGTAACGTCTTAAAAAGAACTCTCTGTCAGTTGCCGGAAGTGTGCCAAGCCAGGTGTTGATCATCCCTGTCAGCATATTTGTATTAGCTTCTTCTGCTATATCAGAGCCGGATGGAATGCATTCGTCCAATTCATCCAGGATCAGTTCAAGTCCGCAAAACCTCTTTTGAGCATGATAAGTTCTGTACTTTATCAATGCCTGATTACGGATGATCTTTCCGAGATAGGCTTTAAGTGATACCGGCTTAGTTGGCGGAACAGTATTCCATAAAACATTCAATGTATCATTTACACATTCTTCTGCATCTTCGCGGTTGTTAAGTATGTTGTGTGCAATTTGAAAACAGTATGAACCGTATTTACTCTGGCTCTCTGCAATTGCATCTTCATTACGCATAAGAAGGCATGAGATTATATCATTGTCTTCCATAGATAACTCCTTTCGAAAAGTAAGGCCTTCACTTATAAAGATGCATTCTGTTGACGGATATTACTCCGGTATCAAAACTTTTTTCATATTAAATGTGAAATGGCAAAAATAAAATTCATAAATGTTGATATTTATATTTATGAGCGCTCGAAAATGAATATTGCCGGAAGAATGATATTTTCGAGATCTCAAGATGTAACAGTGTTATATCGGCATTTATTTTAAATGTATAATAAACATTAACTAAAGAAAAAACGCAGTATATAAGGTGAGAATATGAAAGACATTGAAAGATTCGAGAAGCAGCTGGCATTCATAAGAGAGATCGATAAAGAGAAGATGATCAAGCGTCAGAGTTACATTACCGACGGCGTGACGCATGAGAACGATGCCGAGCACGCATGGCACATGGCAATAATGACACTTCTTCTAAATGAGTATTCAAATAGTGAGATAGATGTTCTTAAGACAATATCCATGCTTCTGATCCATGACCTTGTTGAGGTGTATGCCGGAGATACTTATGCATACGATGAAGAAGGCAAGAAGACTCAGGCAGAGCGCGAGGCTAAGGCGGCAGACAAGCTTTACGGAATGCTTCCGGAGGATCAGGGGGAATACCTGAAGTCTTTGTGGCTGGAGTTCGAGGCGCAAGAGACTCCCGAAGCGAAGTTCGCAAGAACTATGGACTGCTTCCAGCCGCTAATCCTTAACGATGCGACAAACGGACGTGCTTGGAAGGAGCATGACGTCAGAAGAAGCTGGGTAATGAACCGCAACCGGAATACAGCCCTCGGGTCTGAGGAAATCTGGGAATATGCAAGGGAGAATCTGGTTGAGAAGAATGTCAAAAACGGCAACATAATAGATGACAGTGCCGGATCGTGAGCCGCACAATACATTGATTTATAAATGTCTATAACTTTATAATCTTAGTATCTTTATATGGAAAATAAGGAGGGTAGATTTAATGAGTAAGTATTGTCCGCAGTGTGGGACCAAGGTCAATGATACAGCCAATTTCTGCACGAAATGCGGATTTGATTTCAGTACTATCTGGTTTTCCTCGCACCCTGCTGCACCTTCGCCGTTCGTTCCGGCACCTGCGCCATCACCGTATGCTAAGCCAGCATCACCGGCGCCTTCGCCGTTCGTCCCGGCCCCCGGACCTTCGCCGTTTGCTAAGCCTGCATCACCGGCACGGGGAACGCCGCGTACGTCAGCTCCCGTTGCTCCACCGGAACCTGCACCTTCAGCACCGCCTGCGCCCGCACCGGATACTCCGCCGGCGCCTTCACCGTTTGTTCCGGCCCCCGGACCTTCGCCGTTTGCTAAGCCTGCATCACCGGCACCTTCGCCGTTCGTTCCGGCACCCGGACCTTCGCCGTTTGCTAAGCCTGCATCATTTGCACGGGGAACGCCGCGTACGTCAGCTCCCGTTGCTGCTCCTGTTGCTCCGGCCCCTGAACCTGTAGCACCGCCTGCGCCCGCACCTGCCCCGGTTGCTCCGCCGGCTCCTGCTCCCGCGCCCGTTGCTGCCCCGGCGCCTGCACAAGTTAAGCAGCCTGTTCATCAGCTTTCAAGACCCTGGTTCCAGAATACAGGAGTGGTTAATCCCAACCCGGTACCGGGATATGAAGGCTATAATCCTATTTTCCACTGCAGATGCGAGTATTGCTGCTATGAATTCGATTACCATACTTATGATCTGGGGCACAGAAGTTGGTATCCTTACGGATTCGTATACTGTCCGCGCTGCCAGAAACCTTTGCGACACAATATCGAGTATGAGGTATCGACCGGCTCGCCTGTTGAACAGAACTGTGCGGCATCTGATCCCGCAGCGCCTCAGCCGCCTGCTGCAACTTCGGCGAACTGCTAATATAAGTAAAATATTGAAATGGGCTGTCTCATGTATGTGAGGTAGCCATTTTGATCCTGGGAGAGGAGCGGATTCCCTGTTATATGGAAACCGTTCAACTTTCTTCCAGTTTTTTTGCCAAAATGTTGGAAAAAAGTTGGATTTTGTAATTTTGCTGTTTTTGGATACGTTTTGTAACACTAACGTATCCGATTTTGGCACTTTTTGAAATTTTGCTGTTTTTGGATACGTTTTGTAATACTAACGTATCCGTTTATAGAACCGGTGAATTCGGTTTGTCTGCCTGGA
>JAFRRJ010000050.1 GCA_017428155.1 Clostridiales bacterium
AAGAGAAGATACAGGTCTACGGACTTGCGGCAGTATTCCTTGTACTGCTCTACAGATCACCTTCGGGACTTGTCTTCTACTGGCTCTTAAACAACGTATTCTCACTTGTTAAGAATGTATTCTACAAGCTTAAGGACCCCAAGAAGGCACTTAACATCGTGCTTGCAATAGCAGGCGCTGTAATACTTGTCTTAACGCTTATAAGACCTGACCTTGATGCAAGACAGAAGTTCCTTCTTGCTACAGGATGCGTATTGCTTGCAGCACCTCTTATATCTCAGGGACTTAAGAACTTAAGGAAAGAAAAGGCCGGGGCAAAGCAATTGGAAGGCCGCAAAGGCACGTTCTTTGCGGGAGCAGTCTTTATGGCTATACTTACCGGATTTTTTATACCTTCTTCGGTGATCAATGCTTCGGCACTCGAGTTTATCGACGCGACCAATCCTTCCAACCCCGTTCTCTATATCGTTAATTCCATGCTCCTGTCGTTCGGCAGCTTTGTCTTATGGGGAGGGATCTTCTATTTCTTTATGAGCAAAAAGGTCAGAAGACTTTTCTGTTTATCAGTATGGGCTTTCTGCGGAATATCGATACTGGATTATATGTTATTCGGCACCGATCTCGGGATCCTCTCTTCGACACTGCAATTTGATATAACTCCGTCTTTTGAATTATCTGAATATGCGGTCAACATTCTCGCCGCAGCATCAGTTGCTGTCTTATTCTATTTCATCTACAGATCATTCCCGTCTGTCTGTAAGACAGTGATGGTAATCGGGATCATGACGCTCACGGGCCTTGGCGCTATCAGCTTTGCAGAAGCCTGGGGCTCTTATTCATGGTACAGAATGTATACTGTTCCTTCAGAGGGCATGCCTGAGATACCCTTAAGCAGGAACGGAAAGAATGTTGTAGTGCTGATGATGGACAAATCCAAGTCCCTGCAGATGCCTTACATCCTGAATGAGAAGCCCGAACTTATAGAGAAGTTCGACGGCTTTACTTTCTACCCGAACACGATATCCTACGGTGCATTTACGAACTTCGGAACTCCTGCTCTGTTCGGCGGATATGAGTATACTCCGGAAAGAATGAATGAAAGAGACGATATGCTCCTTGAAGACAAACACAACGAGGCTCTTAAGGTCATGCCGGTCATCTTCGGGGATAACGGATATGAAGTCACGATTTTCGATCCTTCATATGCAGGCTACGAATGGGTGCCAGATCTGTCAATCTTTGATGACCATCCGGAATTCCACTGCTTTAACACCAAGGGCAGATTCAACTTTTTCGAGAATGATTCGGACGGCACATCTGCTGTCAGGATAGCAGAACGTATCGATGAGATCCGCAACCGCAATCTTTACTGCTACTCCATGATGAAGATCTCGCCCGTGCTCCTTCAGGAAACACTTTATGACGGCGGTGTATACAATATCTCGGAATCGGTCTCGGAAGATATGGTTGCACCTGCTATCGTCCAGCATATGGACGGACTTTCAAAGAGTTCCGGATACAACCACGACTTTATCGACACATACACAGTCCTCACCAGCCTTCCCGAGATAACTGTCATCAATGACAGTTCGGAAAACACGTTCCTGATGATGACAAATGAAGCAACTCATTCACCCTGCCTTTTGCAGGAGCCTGATTACGTCCCTGCAACGAGCGTTGACAACACGGCTTATGACGTTGACATGGAGGAGCGCTACACGATTGACGGAAAGACTATGCAGATGACCACAGTTGAACAGGTCACGAGCTATCACGTATCCGTAGCATCCCTCCTTGCTGTCGGTGAATGGTTCGATTATCTGCGCGAGCAGGGTGTCTATGACAACACGAGGATAATCATCGTATCTGACCATGGTCAGGGGCTTAACCAGTTCGGCATCACATGCTGCAATTCTGATATGGAATACTTTATGCCTCTTCTTATGGTAAAAGATTTTAATTCCACGGGTTTCAAGACCTCTAATAAATTCATGACCAACGCAGATACTCCGACTCTTGCCACGGCAGATATTATCGATGATCCTGTTAATCCTTTTACAAACAAGCCTATTAATTCCGATCCTAAGGACGGACCTCAGACAGTTTTCCTGTCCTATGATATTTATGTTGATGAGAATAACGGGTATAAGTATTTCCCCGGTGCGTGGTTCACTGTCAAAGGAGATCCGCACAGGGCTTCTAACTGGAAATATCTCGGTGATTATTGATTTTGGGGTGAGTTAAGAGATGTCATTTTTTTCTGTACTTTATACATTCGTAATATCTCCTTTGGAGCTTCTCTTTGAAGTGATATTCACTATTGCAAACCGGCTAATAGGCAATGCAGGCTTATCCATAATCTTCTTAAGCCTTGCAGTTAACTTCCTGGTCCTCCCTCTCTATAAGCGCGCCGATGAACTTCAGGCCGAAGAGCGGGATATCCAGATCAGAATGGCTCCCATGATCAAGCACATCAAGTCCACTTTTAAGGGCGATGAGCGCTTCATGATGCTCCAGGAATACTATAAGATCAATCACTATAAGCCCGTTTATGCTCTTAAGAGCACGGCTTCCCTTCTTTTGCAGATCCCTTTCTTTATCGCAGCTTATAATCTTCTTTCCGGCATGCAGAGCCTTCAGGG
>JAFRRJ010000007.1 GCA_017428155.1 Clostridiales bacterium
ACCTTCCGCTAAACGCTTAGCAAACTCGGTAAACAGACATTCCTTAAAAAGCAAAAACGCTGTCGCCAAGGACAGCTATAAGTATAAGAAAGGGACTGTGTAACCTCGATTTTCAGGTCGAGGTTTTTTCACAGCCCCTTCTTAAATAATCTGTTTGAAAGATTACTTTCTGATGCCGAGCCTTGCGATAAGTGTTCTGTAACGCTCGATATCAACTGCTGCAAGGTAGTCAAGGATATTTCTTCTCTTACCAACCATCATAAGAAGTCCTCTTCTGCTGTGGTGGTCACCCTTGTGAGTCTTGAGGTGTTCTGTGAGGTGGTTAATTCTGTAAGTAAGAAGTGCAACCTGAACCTCAGGAGAACCTGTGTCGCCCTCAGAAAGAGCATATTCCTTGATGATAGCCTGCTTGTCGAAAGATGCTGACATAAATCTTTCCTCCTTTAGAATAAATACGCCAAAATCGAAGGTAAGGGTCGGAGTCTTCCGCAAAACTGCGATTAAGGCAACTTGGTGATGATAACATCTGATGTCCGGTTTGTAAAGGGATTCTTATGAAAAGCGGCTGTCTTCGAAAAGACAGCCGCCGCTAAATCGGATTTTATATCAGATTAACCGAAAAGACGGAAATTTCTGATAATAGGAGCGATCGTGTTTGCAACTGTGGACATGAGCTTGATGAAAATGTCCAGAGCAACGCCTACAACGTCCTTACGTGTATCACCGATCGTATCACCTGTAACAGAAGCCTTGTGAGCTGCAGAACCCTTTCCGTAACCCTTGAGCATACCCTGCTCGATGTACTTCTTGGCGTTGTCGAAAGCACCGCCGGAGTTACCCATGAAGATAGCTCTCGGGATAGCAACGATAGTAGCACCAACGAGGATACCGCCTACGAATTCAACGCCAAGGATGAAGCCGCCTACGATAGGAATGAGGAGAGCGAGAACTGAAGGAAGAACCATTCTGTGGATAGCTTCCTTAGCAGCCATAGCGATCATCATGTTGTAGTCAGGCTTAGCTTTGCCGTCGAGAACTTCCTGTGTCATCTGCTTGTCGCCGACATCAGCCATGATCTTTGCTGCGTCGATTGTGTTATCTGTGAGGATAGCGCAGAAGTATTCAACAAGCGCGCCGCCCAGGATACCACCGGCAACAACGAAGAATGAAGCGAAGTTGAGCTGCAGAGGCTCACCGATAGCTGTGTAGTTACCAACGTAAGCCATGATGAGGGAAACTGTAGCGAATGCTGCAGAACCGATAGCGAAGCCCTTACCGATAGCTGCAGTTGTATTACCGACTGCGTCGAGCTTATCAGTGATCTTACGAACGTCAGGTGCAAGGTGGCAAGCTTCAGCAAGTCCGCCTGCGTTGTCTGCGATAGGACCGAAAGCATCGATGGAAACTGTAGCACCAACGAATGCGAGCATACCGAGAGCGGAGATTGCGATACCGTAAGAACCGCAGATAACACCGGAAACGATAAGTGCAACGACGATTACGAATACAGGGAGAAGAACTGATCTTGAACCGACAGCGTCACCCTTTGTAACAACGAAAGCCTCACCCTCTGTGCACATTTCAGCAAGCTTCTGTGTAGGCTTGTGATCTGTGGAGGTGTAGTACTCTGTGATGATACCGATAGCGATACCTGCGATGATACCCATTACAGAAGAAATCCAGGGAGAAGCCCAGCCGAGCTTGAAATCTTCATAAAGAGGTACATCCTTGAAGATGAAGTAAGCAGCAACACCGCCGAAAACAATGGTGCAGCCGGCTGAGATCCATGTAGAGAGGTCAAGCTCTCTGGACGGATTGTCGCCCATCTTCTTGATATTAGCAAGACCCAGACCGATAAGGCATCCTACGAGGCCGCAACCTGCAAGGATGATCGGGAAAAGAACTGTTGCATCAAAAGTGGAATCAGCAACCTTTCCGCCGTGTGTCTGGAAGAGTGTAACAGCGATCATGATGGAAGCGGACATTGTAGCAACGAATGACTCCAGAAGGTCGGAGCAGTTGCCGGCGATATCGTTAACGTTATCACCGATGAAGTCTGCAATTGTATTAGGGATTCTTGAGTCGTCCTCAGGAAGGTCATGTCTGAGCTTGCCGAGGATATCAGAAGAAATATCTGCAGCCTTTGTGTAGTTACCGCCTGCTACACGGTTGAACATAGCAACGATGGAGCAGCCGAGAGAATATGTGGAGATTCTCATGACGTAAGGGTTGCAGGTAAGGCTTGAGATAACAAGACCTGAGCTTGTAGCGTCGTGATGAACGCCGCCGAAGCAGAGGAGAACTGCGAGGAAGCCCAACATACCGAAGCCCTGAACTGCAAGGCCGCTGATGGAACCGCCGCAGAGAGCAACCTTAACTGTCTCTCCGATGGAAAGGCTCTCTCTTGCCTTGTTCGATGTACGAACGTTAGCGTATGTAGCGCTCTGCATACCGAGAACGCATACGATAGAACTCATGCAAGCACCTATGAGGAATGTGATGCCGCTGGTCTTCTCAACAAAGAGTGTAAAGACAACAGCTACCACAGCCACAACGATGGCAATGCTCTTGTACTCCGTCTTAAGGAAAGTCTGCGCACCGGAACGGATGATTCCTGACAGTTCGATCATGTCAGGTGTTCCTTCGGGCATCTTCTTAATGCGGAAGTAATTGAACGCAACGTAGATAAGTGCGAGCACAACTACGCCGAGTACGATTAACCAGGAAGTCGTTAATAAAGACATAAACCGGGCCCCTCTCTTAATAGAATTAATATAATTTGGTGAAGCATTAAAACATAGCAAAAACTATTGCTCCGAGCAAACCGAAACGATTATACATATAAATATTTTCTTTGACAATCAAAATAATGCGGAATTTTCCATATAAATCAACGATTTTTACAATTTACTCGTTGACAAGGGAGTTTACAAATAACTCCGGATCGAAATCAGCAAGGTCTTCCACACTTTCTCCCAATCCTGCAAGAACAATGGGCTTTCCCGACAGGTATGCAACAGCTATAGCAACGCCGCCCTTGGCGCTTCCGTCGAGCTTGGTTATGCCGACATAATCAAGGCCTGTTACCTCGCCGAAGCCCTGCGCCTGAATAACGGCATTCTGACCTGTAGTAGCATCGATAATGAGGAGCGACTTAATGACCGCATCGGGAGCTTCTCGCTCGATGACGCGTCTTATTTTCGCGAGCTCCTCCATAAGATTCTTCTTATTATGAAGACGTCCGGCAGTATCAACGAGCAGCACATCCGTCCCGCGCGCCTGAGCCGCGTGCACGGCATCGAAAACGACCGACGCCGGATCTGCCCCCTCCTGCTCCTGAGCGATTACGGCAGTGCCTGTCCTCTCGCCCCAGGTCTTAAGTTGACCTACAGCAGCAGCACGGAAGGTATCGCAGGCTGCCATAAGGACTTTCCTGCCCTCCTTCTTGTATCTGGCGGCAAGCTTTCCCGAAGTGGTAGTCTTGCCTGTTCCGTTGACTCCTATCATGAGGATGATATTGAGCTTGCCTTCTTCGATCTTAACGGTCTGAGGCTCGCCTAAGATCTCGAGCATGCGCTCTTTGACCGAACCGATGACAGCTTCCTTACTGTCATCACCGGTCTTTTTGATGTTGGCCTTGACCCTGTCCATGATGTCACAGCTTGCCTGAACGCCGCAGTCAGCGCGGATAAGGAGTTCTTCGAGCTCATCTAACATATCTTCATCGAAATGTCCGCTTGAAGCTGCAAGCTTCGTAAAGCTTCCGGCAAAGAAGTTTCTGGTCTTTTCGAGTCCTCTTTTGAACAGATCAGCTAATCCCATTATTTAAGCTCCATTGATAAGATCTTGGATACGCCGCGCTCAGCCATGGTAACGCCGTACATCTGGTCGCAGGCTTCCATGGTTCCCTTACGGTGTGTAACAAGAATGAACTGAGATTTTGCGGAGTGTCTTCTAACGAAGTCAGTAAATCTCGTAATATTTACATCGTCTAATGCAGCCTCGACCTCGTCAAGGATAACGAACGGTGAAGGCTTCAGTTCCTGAATGGCAAAAAGAAGTCCGATCGCCGTAAGGCAGCGCTCACCGCCTGACAGGAGTGAAAGATTCTGGAGCTTCTTTCCCGGGGGCTGCGCCTTGATGTCGATCGCGCACTCAAGAACATCTTCGGAATCGCTTCCGAGAACGATCTCGGCAGTACCGCCTCCGAACAGATCCGTGAATACCTGTCCGAAGTTCCTGTTAATAGTATCGAAGTGCTCCGTAAACTCTGATCTCATCTTTGTAAGGAGCTCATCTATTACTTTCTCGAGATCCTTCTTGGCCGCTTCGATATCGTCTCTCTGCTTGGTCATGAAGTCGAGTCTCTCGGAAAGCTCGGAGAATTCCTGCAGTGCACCGAGATTGACGGGACCCAGAGCCTTGATTGAATTCTTGAGCGAAGCGATCCTCTTGGTCTGCTCGCCGATCTTAGTCACGGGCTCAACAGAATCCTTGATATTGTCGTATGTAGTCTCATAATCTTCCCAGAGCTTGTTCTTGTTCTGGTCGATCTCGAAAATGATCTTATCGTACTTGGACACATGCGCATTAAGCTTAGCCTGGAGTTCGCTCACCTCATTGCCGCTTGCGGCAAGTCTGTCACCGAACGACTTGATATCTCCGGACACGTTATTGCGTTTATCAAAGAGTGCGGCGATCTTCTCTTCCAACACTTTCTGCTGCTTGGCATTCTCATCGAGCTTGGTATCAAATCCGTTGATCTCCTTGGTGATGTTATTGACCATCTCCTTGGATTCCCTGATCGTGGAATCGAACTTCTCTCTTCCCTGCTTTGCCTCTTCGATCTGTTTCTTGATATGGCCTGCAAGATCAAGGACACCGCTTCTTTCAGCAAGCTTGCGCTCCGCAAGTGAAGCAGCCTCTCTGACCTTGGAAGCGATCTCTTCGAGCTTAACCGCCTGTTCTTCGGAGAGTCTTTGCTGTTCTTCGATCTCTTCCTGATAATCGGCAAGTTCACCGCTGATCTCACCCTCTATGCGGGTAAGTTCTTCCATATCCTCTTCGATCCTGATCTTTGACTTGGATACCGACTGCATATTCTCATCGAAATTAGCAAGGATCTCCTCAGTCTCTTCAAGTCTTGTCCTGGTATTATTGTATTCGCCTTCAGCCTTTACTTCCTCAAGCTGATAGAACTTAAGCTGCTCGCCTAACTGCGCAAGTTCACGCTTAATGGTGCCTATACCGTCATCAACTTCCTGACGCTGGTCTTCGGAATCTGCAAGTTTTGCTTCAAGCTGTGCAACAACCTTTGTGAGAGCTTCGATCTCTGATCTTCTTCCGATAACACCTGTTCCTGCACCGGTCTTCTTAATGGAACCGCCGGTAAGTGATCCGCCCGGGTTAACAGAGTCACCCTCTAATGTCATTACCTTATATGCACGCCCGGTCTTAGACGCGATTATTCTTGCTGAATCCAGATCGTGAGCAACTATTATCCTGCCCAAAAGGTTTGCCACGATATCTTCAAGGTCACGGCTGCTTCTTACAAGTTCTGATGCAACACCGATATACCCGTTAACGCCCTTGGCCTTTCTGAGATCATCATCGTCCACATATCTGGCCTTGATGTTCTCGATAGGAAGGAACGTGACTCTTCCGAGCCGGTTATCCTTAAGATATCCGATAAGTTCAGCTGCATCAGCTTCGCTCTTGGTTACAATGTTGTTGAGCGAATTGCCCAGAGCAGTCTCAATGGCTGTCTCATACTTGCTGTCAGTATTGATAAGGTCACCCAGGACACCTACCATGAGCCTCTTTACGGATCTGTCACTGTCAGCGGCATCCAGAAGGCGTTTTACGGATTCCTGATATCCTTCCTTGCGCCTCTCGATATCTTTCAGAGTCTGAAGCTTTGACTCTTCAGCCGAAAGCTTCTTATTGTTTACTTCAAAGGACTGGTTAAGCTCGGCCTGACGGGTTCTTAACTCTTCGAGCTTTTTATTGCGGACTTCGATGTCCTTTGTAACCTCGCCCTTGACTTTCCTTATTCCGTCTAAAGCTTTCTCTTCCTCTTCAAGTCTGGAGGCAAGTTCAGCCTTGCCGCTCTCTGAGGCGCCTCTTGCGTCCTGCATCTCACGGATCTTATCGTCCAATGCAGATATGCCGGCCTGACATTCGGCTATCTTTCTTCTGGTCTCGAAAAGTTCTTCTGTCTTGGCCTTTACCTTCGTATCAGCTTTGCCCGCTTCCTTACGGGATGCCTCATATTCTTCGAACTTTGCCTGACGCTGCTTGTCAAGTTCCTCGCTAAGGATCTTGGCGTCGTTGGCATTCTTTAAAAGGCTTTCAGCCTTGGCTTTCTTCTCATTGAGCTCTGCACTGAGCTTTTCCACCGTATCATCGGCAGTCTCCATATCGGACTTGAGTTCCTCGATCCTCTGATTGATCTGGTTAAGTCTCTCTATGGAAACCTTCTTGTCCGTCTGAGTCTCATGCTCTTCTTCTGTAAGATCAGAAAGCTCCTGACGTCTGTCCTCGATCTCATTATCTAAGGCTTCGCTCTTCTCGATGATCTCCTGATGGCTCTTTCTGAGCTTTAAGTATTCGTCTTCCCTCTCACGGATCTCTTTCTCGAGCTGCTCCTTAAGGCCGGCAGAATCGCCCATCTCCTTATTTGCTTCCGTGATCTTATGTACGAGAAGAGAGGTCTCAAGCTTCTTGAGTTCCTCATAATGCTCGTTGAACTTGCGCGCCTTACCGGCCTGCTCTTCAAGAGGGCCTTTGCGCTCTTCAAGTTCGCCTAATATATCGTTGATCCTGACGAGGTTCTGCTCTGTGCCGGTGAGCTTTCTCTGCGCCTCATCCTTGCGGACACGGTATTTTACAATGCCCGATGCCTCCTCGATTACCCTTCTTCTGTCCTCGGACTTGGTCGAAAGGATATCGTCGACACGGCCCTGTCCGACGAGAGAATAGCCGTCACGGCCGAGACCTGTATCAAGGAAGAGTACCGTTATGTCCTTAAGACGGCAGTTGACCTTGTTGATCTGGTATTCGGACTCTCCGGATCTGTAGAGCCTTCTGGTAATACAGATCTCCGGGAAACCATAATCGATATAACCGTCTGAATTATCGAAGGTAATGGATACTTCGGCATAGTTCATTGAACGTCTGGCAGACGTTCCGTTGAAGATGACATCTTCCATCTTGCCGCCACGGAGCTGCTTGACGCTCTGTTCGCCTAAAACCCAGCGCACAGCATCGGAGATATTGGACTTACCGCTTCCGTTAGGACCAACCACGGCTGTAAGACCGCGGTCGAAGTCGATACACGTATATTCGGGGAAGGATTTAAACCCCTGAAGTTCAAGTCTCTTAAGATACATTAAATGTCAGTTCCGTCTTGATCCTAAATTATTAACCTAAGCATTATAACTCATACAGCGCCTTTTTGTAGGACAATCTGTATCAGCAGCCCTCCGGGTAAAGGTTCATATACTCCTTAATGCCCTTCTCTGCGCACTTCTGCTCGGCATCCTTCTTGCTGTGTCCGGTGGCACTTGCCAGGAGCACATCATCAGAATAAACACTGACGTCAAATTCTTTCATATGGGCTGGACCACGTTCGCCTGTCACCTCGAAGGTTATCTTATGTCTGAAGCCTCTGGTCTGAGCGAGTTCAAGGAGTCTGCTCTTGTAATCCAGGAAGATCTCGCCGTTTACGGCTTTCCGGACCGTCTCGGTAAGATTTTTAAGGATACATTTCCTCGCCTGATCGAATCCGCCGTCAAAATAGACAGCCGCGATAACTGACTCAAAGCAGTCAGCAAGTGTAGAATCCTTGTCATTGCCTCCGCTCTGTGCCTCGCCCTTGCCAAGGAGCAGGTAGTCACCCAGATGGAGCTTTCTTGCTACTTCGGCAAAAGACTTTTCGCAGACAGAGACACTCCTCATCTTGGAGAGGTAGCCTTCGTCAGCCTGGGGCTTCAGTTCATAGATCATCTGTCCGACAACAACATCCAGAACAGCATCACCGATAAACTCAAGTCTCTGGTTGGACTCCCAATGGCCTCTTCCGGTCTCGAAAACATAAGTGGTATGAGTAAAAGCCGTCTCAAGGAGCGACTTGTCTTGAAAGGTATAACCCAGATCTTTTTCTAATTGTGAATAGTCGTTCATAGCAATGTTTACAATAAACGGCTGAATGCCGAAAGCACCCAGCCGTATTATCCTCATTAATTATTCAGAGAAAAACCCCGGAATATCAGCCCTCTGTAAGGCTCTGAATATACTCGACTGCATCCTTGACGGTAACAACCTTCTCAGCTACGTCATCAGGAATCTCGATATCGAATTCCTGCTCCATAGCCATAACAAGCTCAACCATGTCAAGAGAATCAGCGTTAAGATCATCAACGAAAGAGGAATCTTCTGTAATTGTATCCTCATCTACACCGAGCTGATCAACGATCATCTGCTTAATCGAGTTGAAAAGTTCTTCATTTGTCATAATTAGTACCTCCGTACGATTCTTAATAAATCCACAAACTGTTTTTAATGTAAGTTCAGGTTTTTGTCAATAGTATATTTTGACTGTCGAAGTTATTTGACACTTACCCTTTCAGATATTGCTTTCCCTTAATAAGATAATCAATACCTGAAACAATAGTCATAATAACACATATTCCGAAAAGTATATCTCCGATTATCGTGACTGCGCACACCTGTACCGGATACCCTGCAAAACCCGTTCCGGTTATCTTCAGGAGTAATGGCTCAAACATCAGATAGATCAGAGCGACCATCTGCGTAACAGTCTTGATCTTTCCTATCATCTTGGCAGCGATTACCTCGCCCTTCGAAGCGGCGATCATGCGAAGACCCGAGACAGCAAACTCCCTCAGTATTATGATCATTACAGCCCAGGCAGAGACCCTGCCAAGACCGATGAAGGCGAGCATGATGCTTATGCAGAGGATCTTATCTGCAAGAGAATCAAGGAATTTTCCGAGGTCCGTTATGAGATTATACTTACGGGCTATGTAGCCGTCAGCCGTATCTGTAAGGGATGCCAGGATGAATACACATGCGGCAACTATCATTCCGTTGGAGTTGATGAAGCTGTTCCAGCCCTCAGGCTCCCACCCGAAGATATTGACGGGGAGCATAAAAAGAAGCGTAACAGGCACAAGAATGATCCTTACGATCGACAGCTTGTTAGGAAGATTCATTACCAGATTGCTCCTTCAAATACATGATTCCCGTTATCCCCTAAAAGACAACATACTAATAATACACAGATTTCCCTGTCCGTCAAATCGTAACGGCGGTCATATCATATTCATCTGAACAGTCGACGATCCTGCAGTCAACAAAATCGCCGATCTTAAGCTCTTCTTCCTGAGATGCGATATAAATGACAGGATCGACCTCAGGTGACTCACCATAGCTCCTTCCGATATAAAAGATCCCGTCATCAGAAACTGAACAGATATTGACCTTCGTGACAGTGCCGAGACGTTTTTGAGATGCTTCGGCAGAGATCTCTTTCTGAAGAGCATATATCTCATCGTAACGTCTCTGCTTGGTCTCCTCATCGATCTGGTCCGGCATATCGTAAGCTTTGGTTCCTTCTTCAGGCGAGAACATAAAGCAGCCTAATCTGTCGAACTTCCACTTCTTAAGGTTTTCCTTAAGCTCATTAAAGTCCTCTTCGGTCTCACCGGGAAAACCTACCATTACGGTAGTCCTTATTATGCAGTCAGGCATTGCCCTTCTTATCATCTCAAGCCTTGAAGTGATAAGCTCAACGGTATCTCTTCTATACATGGCCTTTAGGATCCTGTCACATCCGTGCTGGATCGGGATATCCAGATAGTGGGCAACCTTCGGATTATTTGCCATCTCCTTAATAAGATCCGGCGTGATGCCGTCCATGTATCCGTACATCACACGGATAAGATCGATCCCGTCTATCTCCGATAAAGCTTTCAAAAGTCCTGTCAGATTTCTTTCTTTATAAAGCTCAATACCGTAGTTCGTTGTATCCTGGGCAGCAAGGACGATCTCCCTGACGCCCCTTGATGCGATTATCTTTGCTTCCTCAACAATGTCCTCCATAGGACGGGATATAAAAGATCCCCTGATGAGCGGAATTGCACAGAATGCACACCTGTGAAGACAGCCTTCACCAATCTTGAGCCAGGCATATGCTTCAGTGGAAAGCTCCCTTTCCTTAACGAGGTGCTTATATCCGCCGACGCCCGACGTAAGGTTTATCTTCTCGGAATCCCTGTCAAATTCGGATGCAAGCCTGTCAGCTACACTGACGATATCGCCGTAGTGAGCAGTTCCCAGAACGGCATCGACTTCAGGAAGTTCCTTAAGAATATCTTCCGGATATCTCTGGGACAGGCATCCTGATACGATTATCTTCTTAACGTTCCCTTCAGGGATCTTATAATCTGCAACATCAAGGATAGCGTCTATCGCTTCCTTCTTGGCTGACTCGATAAATCCGCATGTGTTGATAACAACGATATCGGACTCGGGAACACTGTTGATAACATCGTACCCGGCTGACTTAAGCTCAGTGGACATATTCTCGCAGTCAATAAGGTTCTTAGAACAACCTAGAGCAAGAAGAGTGATCTTAATATTCTGTCTGACAATAATAGTGTTTTCCATAATGTAGGAATTATAACAAATAAGAAGCCGCCTTGCTTGCCGGGTTAACATTTCTCGATAAAGCGAAAATATTTATTGTTATTCGATAAATTTATCTTGATTTACGAGAAACACCGTGTTAGGATAACGCTATAAAGCAATTCAAACCGGAGGCATGTTATGGGAAAGATATCTAACATAAAACCATACGCAAAGAACGCATCGGATATATTCCTTACTTTGTTGTTCTTTATCTCCTTCTTCCCATATATACATGCTGTATATTCAGCATATACCGGAGTATTCTTCGGATTCCAGGGTTCTGCATGGTTCTTCGGCTTCGGCGGTATCTTTATTACCTTAGTCTTCCGTTATTTACTTCTTATCCCTGTTTGTTTGATCTATCAGATCAAATACGGTAAAGAATACTTCCCTAAATATATAGGAATTAAAACAGCAGCTTTAACCCTTATAGCAGTCATCGTCTTATCCGGTGTTACCGCAACGGTATTCGGAGAAAAGATAGTTGATATTAACTTACAGCTTGCTCAGACTAAGATCGAAGAATATTTCGCAGATAAATACGGCGAAGAAGCAGTCCGTGATATGACTTATAGCGTCGATTCCCGTTATGAGATGACATTCAAAGGTACATCTCCCTCCCTTCCCGAGGGCCAGAGTTATGAGATAAGAGTATATTCGGGAAGATCAGAAAAGTATAAAATCGTCGACTTTCTGGTTGACGAGAACAATGAAACAAACAGGGTTAACTATAAGTAACTCTTGTCTTAAATCCGGATAAAGAAAACATACTGAAAGGTATGATGAACTAAAGCATCTTAATAACGGACCTGTAAAGATCTATGCTATCGTGCATTCATCACCATATATTCACGATTCAAGATATGCAATAAAAGCGGATCTTGCAGTCTCCATACTATATCCTCTGAGACAGGCAAGTTTTACGTACTCATCTTCCCTGTCGCGCGAATCATCAGCAGGGCTTCCAAAAGACGCCTCGTATAAGCTCTTGCAGGTATCCTTATCACTTTCAAGTGAGTCAACGACCAGATCTGCGCAGTCAGCATCTATACCTGCCTCAAGAAGGCGCTGATATATAAACTGCCTGCTCTCCTGCTTTTTCCCTGAGCGAACCGCCAGAACCTTGCGCGATGCACGCATATCATCGATATAACCGGAATCGATCAGAAGACTTACTGCACTCACGGCAGTGTCTTCTGAATAACCCCTCTGCATAAGATAGAGCTTTATCTTACCTGAAGAGTAGATACCGGTGCCGATATGCCTGATCGCACAGGTCACGGCTTCCTTGGTCATAACTGGATCAGACATCGAATCCTAAGATATCGTCGTCATCACCTTCAGAATCTTCTTCGGGTGCATTAGCCGTACCGGCCGGTGCAGCAACGTCATCATCTTCATCAGCAGGCATATATGAATCTCTGATCTTATCTTCGATCTCATCCTTGATATCAGGATGATCGATAAGATATTGCTTTGCAGCATCTCTGCCCTGGGCGATCTTCGCACCGTTATAAGCGAACCATGATCCGCTCTTATCAATGATGTTATTCTCAACACCAAGATCGAGAATGCATCCTTCTGATGAGACACCCTTGCCGTACATGATATCGAATTCAGCTTCCTTGAACGGAGGAGCAACCTTATTCTTAACAACCTTTACTCTTGTATGGCTTCCGACAACATCTGTACCGTTGCGGAGAGTCTCAACCTTACGTACATCAAGTCTTACGGATGCATAGAACTTGAGCGCACGGCCGCCCGGAGTGGTCTCGGGATTACCGAACATAACACCGACCTTCTCACGGAGCTGGTTGATAAAGATACAAATTGTATTGGACTTTGAAACTACAGGAGCAAGCTTTCTTAATGCCTGGCTCATGAGTCTTGCCTGAAGACCGACATGGGAATCACCCATCTCGCCTTCGATCTCTGCCCTCGGAACAAGAGCTGCAACGGAGTCGATAACAACAACATCAATACAACCGCTGCGTACAAGTGTCTCGCAGATCTCAAGAGCCTGCTCACCGGTATCAGGCTGCGATAACAGAAGGTTATCGACATCTACTCCGATATTGCCTGCATATACAGGATCCAGCGCATGCTCAGCATCGATGAATGCACAAGTACCTCCCATCTTCTGAGCCTCTGCAACGCAGTGAAGTGCAACAGTAGTCTTACCTGAAGATTCGGGTCCGTAGATCTCGATGATCCTTCCTCTGGGAAGACCTCCGATACCAAGTGCGATATCAAGTGTCAAAGCACCTGTAGGTATAGTATCGATCTCAACCTGTGACTTATCCCCCAGACGCATAACCGCACCCTGACCGAACTGCTTCTCGATCTGAGCCATAGCGGCATCAAGCGCCTTCCTTCTCTCATCCTTGTCCTGAACCTGGGCAACTGAACCCTTACCGGCATTTTTACTCTTAGCCATATTCTCCTCCTGAAATCACGTTGAACATTTGTTCTTATTTATGAGTTAATTCTATTGTTATGATACACTTTTGTCAACAAAATTTACCTTACAAATGCGTACAAAAACAGACAAGTCCCATTATTAGTACAACAATTTTCAAAAAGCCTATAAACACAAGGCTTTCAGCGTTTCAAAAAGCATCGATTTGAGCTGTTTCTATTCTTTTTACGACAAAACCTGACAAAAACCGACAAAGAACTGTAATATACGTTCTGCCTTATCTGATCGAATTTATGTATTTTTCGTATCTCAGGTTATGAGTTTTCATGGCATCGTCAGAATCAACATAGTCTAAAAAGCCTTCTCTTGTGACCCACTTATAGTCCGTGGTCTCGCCCTCCTGAAGGACTATGCTGTCCTTATCACAGCTGACTTTTACAAGATACGAGTAATACATTGATCTGCTGCTGTCTTTGAAGATTATTCCGACAAGTTCCATGGAATCCGGTGTTAATCCTGTCTCCTCAAACAACTCTCTTTTCGCTGCTTCAAGAGGCTCTTCACCCTTTATTGCAGAACCGCCCGCGCTGGCTTCCCAGTACCCGGGGTAAATATCCTTGATATCGCTTCTTTTGGTAAGAAGATAAGATCCGTCTTCATGCAGCACCAAAAGATCGACCACCAGGTGGAATCTTCCTTCAGGGATCTTCATATAGTTTCCGTAGCCTCTTACGAACGTCTCACCCGTTCTGTTTCCGTCCGCGTCATAAAGATCCCATATCTCTATGTTTTCTTCCATTATTATCCTCTTTCTATATCAATAGCCTTTTATCAGACCGTCTTTACAGGAGTATCAACAGGGATGTTATCGTAGACCCATTCTGCCACACTCTTCTCGAGTCTGATGCATCCTGCCGAAATATGTTTTCCCAAAGATCCGTTCTGGATCGTACCATTGTAATTATAGGTGACACTGTGGAAATAGTAAGGACCGTTCCACTGCGTCGCGTAATAGCAGAGAGAGCCATGGGAATAGAAATAAGACAACTTGCCCGTTACCTTATAATTCCCTCTCGGAGTCTCATGCCCCGTCTTCCCGCATGACATCGGATAGATCTTGTACAAGGACCACTGCCCGATACTGCCTTTGAATATCATGACATAGCAGTTATCGATATCGGCAATGATGTAATAATCTGTAGGGCTTGAATAGAACTGCTCGTTAATGCATCGGACATGCTTCGCGGCATTCTTATAGCACCAGGAGAGATCGCCATCCTCATCAAGATCGTAATAGTCATCACAGATACAGGTCATTCCGTCAAGGTGACCTATATAGTTATCGATAAGTATCTTCTTTACCCGGATATTATATTCACGGCAGAGCTTAACAAATTCGTTAGAAGACAGGAACTCCCTGAACACCAGATATCTGCTCCTGCCTGATTCAAGTCGGGAGACATAATATGAAGTCTCGGATCCTTCAGCATATCTGCCGTAACAGCCTGTATAAAGATCTTCGACAAAACCCTCATCCGAGCGGCAGAGCTGTCTGTACGCTTCCGAAAAATAGAAATGATATAAGACATCGTAAGCACCTGATATACCGCCATCAAGTTTTTGGGCAAGATCTCTTATCTCATCCTCATCAGCATGCATCTGCCTTGTAACTACGGCATAAAGTCTTCTTACAAAAAGGATGTGATCCTCATCGATCTCCTCATCATCTGTTCCTTCAACAGAAGTAACAGCCAGGACATTTAAAGAGAAAGCATTGCCGGATAAAAGCAAAACGGAAGCAGTAACCAGTATAAGGCTTATCACCTTCAAAAGATGTTTTTTGTACATCAGTGATCTCTCCTGCTCAGAACTGATACTGTCATGATAACACTAATAGTCGAAATCAATATGTTTTTCCGCAAAAGATCAAATCTCTATATGTATAATTAGATCAATTAACCCAAGCGAGGTACTGCTTATGGATCAGAAAGAAAGAATGCTTAATAACCTGCCATACAAGTCATGGCTCGACGGACTTCCGGAAGAGCGGCTTGCCTGCAAGAAAAAGATTTTCGAGTATAACAACATGGCGCCTGACAAGGTTGATGAGAGATCAGCACTTCTTAGAAGCATCCTCGGTAAGACTTCTGAAGGCTACCTTAACATTGAATCACCTTTTTTCTGTGATTACGGATATAACATTGAAGTCGGAAAGGATTTCTTTGCAAACTACAACTTCACTGTACTCGATGTCGGCAAGGTCAGGATCGGCGACAACTTCATGGCAGGTCCCAATGTAGGCATCTATACTGCCGGACATCCGGTCCATCCCGGATCACGCAATTCGGGTTATGAATATGGTATAGACATAACTATCGGAGATAATGTCTGGGTCGGAGGGCATGTCTGCATAATGCCCGGTGTAACTGTCGGAAATAATGTAGTGATCGCCGGCGGAAGCGTCGTAACAAAAGATCTTCCCGACAACGTTATCGCGGCAGGCAATCCCTGCAAAGTAATAAGGGAGATCACGGAAAATGACCGTGACTTCTATTTCCGAGACAGGAAGTTTGATGTTGACGACTACAAGTAAACCGGATAAACGAATATAAAGATATCAGGAAGCAGTCTTACGGACTGCTTTCTTCTTTTTGAAGAACTTGTCGATCCAGTATGTGGCTTCCTCCATACGGAACAGAACAGCCACTGTAAAGTAGATAAGAACTGCAAGTACGCCTTTGCATGCGATTATCGTGAGCTGCATGATCTTGCCGCCCGTTGCAGGAACGAGCTTATCCATAAAGAAAACAGCACCTGCCATTATAACCGCGCACAGAGCACTCTTTACAAGGAACTTGACAATGCCGTGAGGAGCCAGCTCCTTGCGCAGACAATAAGCTATGGCAAGCATTATCATCTGGCACAGATTAGTGATCGAATAAGCAAGTGAAAGCGACAAAGGTCCAACGCCTGAAGATATCAGGATCTGGCAAGCCACAGGGTTTACAACAAGTCCGAGTATTCCGGCAAACAAAGGGATCTTGGTCTGACCGATGGCATAGAAAGCCTGGTTAAATACATGGATAACAGTGGCTGTCACAATAGCACTGCAGAATCCTACGAGGAACATTGCAGCCGTCTGGGCATTGCGCTCGGTGTAAGATGAAGACCACTGGTAAACAGCCTTAACTACATCGATATTCATTACGGCAATAAAAGCCGCTGACGGGATCGTCATAAAGAGGGCACTCTTAAGAGAACGGGATACAAGTTCTGATGCCTTGGGATAATTCCTTGATTCGTAATCGCCGGCAAGTTCGGGCGTCATGACCGTCGTTATGGCAACAACGAAAACAGTATAGGGTATCTGCCAGATAGATGAAGCATTCTTAAATCCCCAGATACTTCCCTCATCGAACGGCAGAGCAAAGTGATTAAGAACGATAACATTGATCTGCGTAATAGATGCGGAGATCAGGATCGGAACAGCGCGCCTGAACAGCATGAGGAAATCCTTGTCGGTCGGATGGAATCTGAATCTGAACTGCTTCATCTGCGAAAAACCGAGAGTATACTGGCAGACAAAATAGATTGCCGTTGATACAAGGATACCCGCAGTCGTCATAACAAGATTCTTCTGTGAGTTGCCGCCGAGAATATAGATTGACAGAATAACAAGAACGTTATAAAGAACAGGGCCGAATGAAGTGATCGTGAATTTCCTGTATGCAGTAAGAATACCGTTGCATAGAGCTGCCAGCATTATAAAGAATATCTGCGGGAACAGGAATTTGGAGGCCTTTGCGGCAAGCACAAGGACTTCTTCATTTATATCTTCCTTGCCCAGAGCGTAAAGAGCATACAAGGGCTCGGAGAAGATCGTTCCGAGCGTACATACGATCAGCATCGCGATGCAGACGATCGATATAAATATGCTTACTACGCGAACGCCTTCCTTCTCTTTGCCGACTGCAAGCTTTGCACTTAAGAAAGGTGCTACTGTCGAATAGATGGCACCTCCGACAAGAAGGTTGAAGAAAAGGTCGGGAATATTGAAAGCCAGAGAATAACTGTCACGGTAGATATCCTGACTGAATCTCATGGAAACAACGATATCACGGATAAGGCCCGAGAATTTTACTATTACCGTACCGAGTCCGACGATAAATGCGGATAAAGCAAAACTCATCCCCTTCTTCTTTGAAGGGGACACAGAAGTCTTATTCTCCACACTGTTATTCTCAGCCACTTAAGCCTTGCCTCTCTATAAGATGTACCGCGCATTCCAATGCCGCGAGTACAGTCTCGGAGCGTATAGTATCCCTATCGCCGTTAAAGTTCAACCTTATTGCTCCGGAAATATGCTCATTTGAATAACAATAGCCCATGTAAACCGTTCCCACGGGCTTTCCGGGAAGGTCACCGGTAGGACCTGCTATTCCCGTGACAGAGACTGCGACATCACAGTTAAGGAGTCTTTTCGCGCCCTCTGCCATAGCTTTTGCACATTCTTCCGAGACTTCGGTATGATCATCGATTATCCGGGAAGGAACGCCAAGGACGTTCTCCTTGATCTCGTTTGTATATGAGACAACAGAGCCTTTTAAAACAGCGGAAGCGCCCGGAATGTTCACAACGGAAGCGGAAATAAGCCCGCCTGTAAGGCTTTCGGCAAATCCTACCGTAAGTCCGGCCTTTTTAAATGCTTCCACAAGCATAAGTGCTTTTTCATTTAAGATAACGGATCTGTCAGCCATTACTCTGTCTCGCCTGCATCTCGAGCCATTCGGTCTCGGTTATAAGGATCTTTCTCGGCTTGCTGCCCTCGAAAGGTCCGATGACCTTGGCTTTCTCAAGTTCATCTATAAGCCTTGCAGCTCTCGGATATCCGATTCCGAGTCTTCTCTGAAGCACAGATACGCTTGCGCTTCCATTCTCGATAACTGTCTGGACAGCCTGATTGAAAAGATCGTCAGCATCAGAACCGCCGCCTGAAGATCCTCCGGATGACGAGCCTGAAGCCTGGTCTCCTCCTGCCGTAACCCTGTCGATATCCTTAATGATCATCTCATCATACATTGAACCGTAAGTCTTCTTAAGGAAATTGACCACAGTCTCAACTTCATTATCCGAGAGGAACGCGCCCTGTCCTCTTACAGGCTGCGGTGCACTCATCGGTGCATAGAGCATATCGCCCTTACCCAGGAGTTTCTCGGCACCGTACTGATCGAGTATAGTTCTTGAGTCAACTCCAGATGTAACGGCAAATGCTATCCTTGAACCGATATTCGCCTTGATGACGCCCGTGATGACGTCAACGGACGGTCTTTGTGTGGCAATGAGCAAATGGATTCCTGCTGCTCTTGCAAGAGCTGCAAGTCTTGAGATATATGTCTCGACTTCCTTTGCTGCAACCATCATGAGTTCGGCAAGCTCGTCGATTACTATAAGGATAAGCGGAAGATGCTCTTCGGGACCGTTCTTGTATTTCTCGTTGAATCCCTTGATGTCTCTTACCTGTCCCTCTTCGAAAAGCTTGTATCTTCTCTGCATCTCCATTACCGCCCAGTTAAGCGCGCCTGCAGCTTTCTTAGGATCGGTGATGACCGGCATTATGAGGTGCGGAACCCCGTTATAAACAGAAAGTTCAACAACCTTAGGATCGACAAGGATCATACGGACTTCCTCAGGAGAAGAATGAACGAGGATACTGGTAAGGATCGAGTTAATACATACGGATTTACCTGAACCCGTGGAGCCTGCGATCATAAGGTGCGGCATCTTTGCAAGGTCACAGTAGATAGGACGTCCGGGAATATCCCTTCCCAACGCTACAGTAAGCGGTGTAGAAGCCTTGAAATCTTTGGTCTCGACAAGACCTCTGAGCTGTACGGCCGTAGGAACATCATTAGGGATCTCGATACCTATTGCGCTCTTTCCAGGGATAGGAGCCTCGATCCTGATAGAGATCGCAGCCATAGCGAGCATTATGTCATCCTGAAGTCCTGTTACTCTTGATACCTTTGTACCTGTCTCAAGTGTCAGCTCGAATCTGGTGATCGACGGACCGTGTGTTATATTTACGACTTCTGCACTGATTCCGAAGCTCTTAAGAGCATCCTCAAGCTTATGAGCCTTTGCCTTAAGCTTCTTCTCAAGATCCGCATCGGCGCGCTGCTTGATATCTGGAGCAAGACAAGAAGTCGGAGCAGGCTTGTAGTTCCTGAGCTTTCTCTTCTGATTGCGGATCTCAGCTTCATGCTTCCTGGTCTCTTCTGCAAACTCGATACCGGGAGCGGATCTGTCTGCATCTGAATGTGAAGAGGTCTTGATTATCCTGCCCTCAGTCCTGCTAAAGCCTTCTGTATTATCATTGCTCTGATTGATAGTGATCTTTCCGTCCGGCTCACCGTATGCGGATACAGATGCCGGAGTATCAGAAGCATTGTCTGAAAGCCTGTCATATACGGAAGGTCTGATCCTGGGTTCCCTGACGGAACGCTCAGGCGAATAGTCGTATCCGGAACCTTCGCTTCCCTCACTTACTTCATAAAGATCTTCCGACCCGCTGAAGATATCATTCTCTATATACTTTTCACCATCATCCTTCTTTTCCGGGGACAGATCATAGAAATCCTCCTTCTTTCCGGGCTCCAAGAAAGATAATGTCTTCTTCTGTTTCTTAACCTTGGCTGCACCCGGAACATTCAAAGGATCAGTAATGTAACCGAAGTCGGCTTCGGGATCGTTCCTGCCGGATACATCATATTCTTTCTCATTGAAAGTAAGCTTTCCGGGATCCTGCTGCACCGCATGGATCTGTCCGCCGGTGAGCTTCTCGACATCGGTAAATCCCGTGGCACCGTCTATAGGAAGGTTGGTCATAAAAGGTCCCTGCTTTTCATTGCCGGGGCCGGGACTCTGAACAAACGGCGAATTGCCCGTTTTTACTGAATCGGGATAATTCAGTCCGCCGTCACCATATGTAATGACCGTTTGTCCCGCAGGTCTCTGAACAGGTCTTTGCGGAGCGGCACTGCCGTATCCGTTGCCTGAATATATCTGATAATCAGGATCATTCTGTCTCTGGTTCTTGTGGCTTACCACAGTGTTGTAGACCTTGCCTGAAGTTGTGGCAATAGCATGAGCAGTCTTCTTTGCCGTCGCCTTGATGGATACTCTGAAAACAAGAAGGATCTGTGTGAGAAGGAAGACGATTATCGCAAGGACACCGATTACTTTGCCGATGACTTCATTAAGTGCAACGGCAATGGCGCCTCCGATAATGCCGCCGGTAAGAACAGGGGCACTGTTTATGGGATTTCCGATCACTTCGGATTCTGTTCCGGACTGCCACAAAAGAGACAAAGCCTTAAGTGCTGACGTATTTCCGTCAGGATTAAGGCACAGACCTCTGAAATATTCCATATCCATGGAGATCAGCGCAAGAAGTGCTGATACGGATACCAGAAGCAGTATCATACTTCTTACTCTTATTCCTGATACTCCCTGTCTCTTCTCGAAAAAGACATCCAATGCGACATAGAGTATATAAACCGGTATCGCATAAGCCGAGATGCCGATCAGCCCGAGGAAGAAATCCTTGGCCGTGGCACCGATAATACCTGTAAGGGAAACAGGAAGATAGAATATCAGTATTATGGCAACAGCCACGAAGAACAGTACGATTCCCGCAGCTTCTTTGCGTGATGTATCCCTGCTCAAATCCCTAACCTCCTGGAAGCCTTATATAACAACACCAGAGTCTTAGAATCCTCGATCTCACCGCTGTCTGCCATCTGAAGAGCTTCCGCAAGAGGAATCTTTACAGTTGACACATATTCGTTAAGATCCGGATTCGCATCTCCGGTATCAAGTTCTGTACCGATAAACAGAGTGATGACTTCAGAGCAATAGCCGGGAGTAGCTGTAACCGATCCGACATTCTCGATCTTCTTTGCAACAAACCCTGTCTCTTCAGTGATCTCCCTGGCCGCACACTCTAAAGGGTCTTCACCCTGCTCTATCTTGCCTGCCGGAGCTTCGAGCATTACCTTCTCAAAAGGGCTTCTGAACTGCTTTACAAGATAGCAGTTGCCCTGTTCGTCAACCGGAAGGATGCATGCTCCGCCGTTGTGCTTAACGATCTCCCTTGTGCTCTTTCTGCCCTCGGGAGTCAGTATCTCTTTTATCTCTACATTGAATACCTTGCCCTCGAAAACAGTTTCCGAAGCAACAGTCTTCTCAAAAAGCATATCGTCACTGCAATTGATCTTGCCCATCAGATATTCCCCTTGCCTTCGCTGATCTTCTTCCACTCTGCCACGGCGAGCTCATCACAGCGGTTGTTGAATTCATTGTCCGAATGTCCCTTTACCTTATGGAAAGTCACATTATGCACGGCAGTAAGGCTGATAAGTTCCTTCCAGAGGTCGCTGTTGGCAACTTCGGCCTTTGCACTGTTCTTCCAGCCGTTATTCACCCACTTTCCGATCCAGTTCTGGCTGAAAGCGTTGACCACATATGCACTGTCACTGTAGATATCCACCTTGCAGGGACGCTTTAACGCACGGAGTCCTTCGATAACTGCCATAAGCTCCATGCGGTTGTTCGTAGTGTCAGCCTCACCGCCGGAGAGTTCCTTCTTAACTCCCCCAGCCATGAGGATAGAAGCCCAACCGCCGGGCCCGGGATTACCCGAACATGCTCCGTCAGTATAGATTGTGACTTCGGTGATAACTGCCATATGAACCAATATCAGGGCTTATTTATTGCCCTTCATCTCCTGAGTCTTGTCATATGCCGCTGTTACGGACTTGATCACGGCATTGCGAAGGCCGTTCTCTTCGAGTGCCATAACGCCGGCGATCGTTGTTCCGCCGGGAGAGCAGACCATATCCTTCAGTACTGCAGGATGCTTTCCTGTCTCAAGAGCAAGTTTGCCGGATCCGGCTACTGTTGCGGCCGCGATCTTAAGAGCATCAACTCTCTTGATACCGAGGCTTACAGCAGCATCTGCCATTGCTTCGATAAAGAGCATCACATACGCAGGACCTGTTCCGGAAACGCATCCGATCGCATCAAGAGTATTCTCATCGCAGAGAATCGACTCTCCGCATGTATTAAGCAGCTTAATTACAAAAGCGGATTCATCTTCTGTTAATCCCACAGGACAGACAGCCGATACGCCGAGTCCGACCTGGGCAGGAGTATTAGGCATAATCCTTACGAACTTTCTGCCTTCACCAAGGATTCCTCCAATCCTTTCACAGGTAACAGCTGCCGCAATAGAAAGAACTATTGCATCAGGCTTAAGACTGTCCTTTATCCCCTTCAATGCATCATCAAAATGAATGGGCTTAACTGCCATGAGCACATAATCTGCTCCCTCGCAGGCTTCACTTGCAGATGCGGCTGCCTTTACACCGAGTTCTTCAGCGCACATTGTGCACGCCTTCGTGTAAACATCAAAGCAGACAGCTTCATCAGGGCTTATTACGCCGCCCTTAACAAAACCGCTCAAAAGAGCTTTACCCATATTACCTGTACCGATAACTGCTAACTTCATGAACTTCTCCTCTTATAATATATATATTAGGCGACTTAAATCTTAACATTACCCTTGACATAGTGCAAACAAACCATTACACTGTTCGTTGCAACGAAGGGGAGTGGCTCAACGGTAGAGCAGCGGTCTCCAAAACCGCCGGTTGCGCGTTCAAATCGTGTCTCCCCTGCCAATTATTTAGGGCTGTCTCATCAGGAGGCAGCCCTTTTTGATTCAAATATTGTCCCTTTAACTTAACCTAAATGTAACTTAGTGAAGGTCCCTGACCTCTTTTTATGTGTTCTCGGAGTTCTGAGCCTCATTCCCGGAATCGGAAGGAATCGTCATCTCATCGATTTTATATCTGATCTGGGAAGATCTTAATGCGGCTTTGGGCACTACGTCGATAACGATATAAGGGATATCATCCTTGCTGACAGGTACGAGTCTTATAGCATAATTGCCCTTGACATCATACTTGGTACTGCCTGCCTCATAGTTGTGCATTATCTTCAAAGCAAGATTAACAGCCTCCTGGATCGAGAGCTCAGGATAAAGCGTCTGCAGAGTGTTTGCAAGGTACATTGATACCGGATCTTCATCATACAGAGTATAGATCCTGACATAAGCAAGCTTACCGTCATTCTTCCTTGCAGCGCCCTGGATTCCTGAATGGGAATACATCGGTGCTTCGCCTGCGAAAAAGTCCACATACCCGAGACTTCCCTTAACAACAGCCTTGTCACCTAAGATGTCAGGCGTAACCGTAGGATCGACATAAGGAATATCCGAAAAGCCTATGTAGTTCTCGCTGGATACAAGGTAATTGGCAATCTCGCTGGAATTGAAGCTCTTCTTGAAAGCATCAGGTGTCATTCCCATTGAAGGATAGAGCGTATTCGGAAGGATAAAATAAATGCCTGCAATAAGAATTGCGACCAGCGCAAGAAGAAGAGATACCGGGATGATAGGATCACGCTTGCACTTCTCGGTAAAAGGAAGCTTCCTGAACTTTGCATTCTCGGCAGCTATCTGCCTGTCAGTCTTTTCTTTTGAAATGTTTTTTCCGCCCTGACCCTTACGTTCATTCTTCTTTGAGTCTTTATTCTTTACCTCTTCAGGCTTTTCTTCAGACTCTTTGCCGTTCTTTTTATCGTCTTTTTTCTCGTCTTTTTTGATCAGGCTAATTACTTCATCGGCTACTTTATCCATAGCCTCTTCAGATGCATCCGTCTCCTTCTTCTCAACGGAGACTTCAGCACTTATATCCTCAGCGGCCTCTTTACCGCTGTTATTGATCTCATTATCCTTGCTCTTATCTTTAGACATATAGGAATCCTCCCTTTTGACGCTGATATTATACTTATGAAGTCATGACTTGTAAAACATGGGAACTGCAAGGTGAGCGCGAATCGTGTACAATATATTTTCAGGAAAGTTTTTCAAGGGGGATAAGACAATGCCGCATCTATTGATCTCAGGAGGCACCAGAGGGATCGGCAAAGCATGTGTAAAGCTTTTCGCTGCCAACGGATATAAAGTATCGTCATTAAGCCGCACAGGCAAATCCGACGAGCTTATTGACGGAGTCACATACTACCAGTGTGATGTCAGAGATCCCGGAGAAGTGGATCTTGCAGTAAACAGTGCCATAAGATCTTTCGGTCCCGTTGATGTATTGATCTCAAATGCCGGAATATCCGTATCCGGTCTTGCACAGGATTTCGGATTCGAAGACTACAGAGCCGTAATGGACACGAATTTCGGAGGTCTTTTTAATCTTTCAAAAGCTGTCATCCCTCACATGGTCTCTCAGCAAAAGGGAGTTATCCTCGCTGTATCTTCAATGTGGGGACAGACAGGTGCTTCATGCGAGGCTTTGTATTCGGCAAGCAAAGGCGCCGTAGATTCCTATGTAAAAGCGCTTGCCAAGGAATTGGGTCCTTCAGGCATCAGAGTCAATGCAGTATCACCCGGAGCGACCAACACTGACATGATGAGCACTTTTTCCGATGAAGTAAAAGAGGTTATCAGCGAAGACACCCCTCTCGGAAGACTCGGCGAACCGTCCGAGATAGCAGAGGTCCTGTACTTCCTCCAATCAGAGAAGGCATCTTTTATCACGGGACAGATCATAGGCGTAAACGGCGGATACCTGATCTGAAAAACGCCAAAAACGCCTGAATTACCGCATTTGCGAGAACAGGTCTCGTTGAATTGTCACTTTTAATCATTTAGAATATTTAAGTCTGCGCGAAAACGCAGTCAATATATGCCTCAGAAAGGAGAGGACTTATGGCTCAAAACAATTATTCCAAGATCACGCCCGAGATAACACGTCTTGCGCAGATCTGCCAGTCAAATGCCATAGATACGGAGCTCTACACCACCTATGATGTCAAGCGCGGCCTCAGAGACATTAACGGTAAGGGAGTATTAACAGGACTTACGAAGATCTCCGAAGTCAATGCGACACAGGAAGTGGATGGCAAGATCGTCCCTGCACCCGGCGAATTGTTCTACCGCGGGATCAACGTAAAAGAAATGATCAAGGGACAGCCCGAGGAGATGCATTGCGGGTTCGAAGAGACCACGTATCTGCTCTTGTTCGGCAAGCTCCCGAACGAGCAGGAATTAATGGATTTCCGCACTCTTCTTGCAGAATCCAGATCTAAAATGCCGAAGAATTTCTTCAGGGATGTAATCATGCAGAAGCCTTCATCAGATCTCATGAACAATATCCAGCGAGGAGTTCTGAATCTTTATGCTTACGATACACAGGCTTCTGACACATCCATTCCGAACGTTTTACGGCAGTCTCTGGAATTGATCTCGATCTTCCCGAGCCTTGCTGTTCACAGTTATAATGCGATGCGCTATTACCTTGACCGTGATTCACTGGTTGTCCACAGACCCAGACCGGATCTTTCGATAGCAGAGAATTTCCTCTACATGTTAAGGGCTGACAACAAATTCACACCGCTTGAAGCAAAGATCCTGGATGTCTCACTCATGCTCCATGCCGAGCACGGCGGAGGTAACAACTCCACTTTCACAACACACGTTGTAACAAGTTCAGGAACGGATACTTATGCTGCAGTCGTTGCCGCTTTAAGTTCTCTTAAAGGTCCGAAGCACGGCGGCGCGAACATCATGGTCGTCAAGATGTTCAAGGAGCTTGAGAGAAGTATTTCAGACTGGGAAGATGACGATGAGATCCTCGCTTATCTTGAGAAGATCCTCCACAAGGACGCCTTCGACCGCTCCGGTGTCATTTACGGTATGGGACACGCCATTTATTCCATATCCGATCCCAGAGCGCAGATCTTCAAGCGTTACGTAAAAGATCTTTCGGCTGAAAAAGGACGCACAAAAGAATTCGAATTCTATGAAAGAGTCGAGAAGCTCTCGGCTGATCTTATTGCAGCAGAGCGCCGCATCTACAAGGGCGTTTCAGCCAACATCGACTTCTACAGCGGCTTTGTTTATTCAATGCTCGGCATACCGATGGAACTTTATACGCCTCTGTTTGCGATCGCCAGAATATCCGGCTGGTCTGCTCACAGGATCGAAGAGCTCAACGGCAAGGGCAAGATCATACGTCCTGCTTATAAGAGCGTTCAGCCCAGAGTCGAATACCATCCGATGAGCGAGAGGGAATAAACTTCCTGATCAGTAACCGGTAAATTTATCATAAAATGCAAAACCGTGCAGATGAACCTGCACGGTTTTTTGTTGATTTATGCGGGGCGTGGTCAAACATCCCAAATGGCTTAAATCATGGTTTTTGGGATACATTTTCGATTGGAAAAACACCCCCAATTTAAAATATCCGCATTTTGGGATGTTTTCAGGGCTCTAAAAGCACCCCAAATTTAAAATAAACGCATTTTGGGATGTTTTCGTGACTCTAAAAGTACCCCGAATTAAAAATAATCGCATTTTGGGATGTTTTCGCGGCTTTACATTTTGCACACACCGCACCACCACGCCCTAGCAGCAAAAAACACACAAACAAAAACTGTCCCGGCTAATCGGGACAGCTTTTTATTGTGTGCGTTTGATTAAAGGTTAAGACCTTGGATTAAGCCTTGGTCTCGTCCTCGACTTTTCCGAAAAGGTTAAGTCTGAAGAGCATTGCCTCATCGTCAGGATCAGAGCAGGAAATCTTTGCGTTGCATACGATTCCGCCTTCGATGAGCTTCATGATGCCTGTGATCTGGCTGAGCTTGCTCTTAAGGTTGAAGCGGTCACCTTCATCCGTAAGAAGGATTACGTTTCCCTTGCACTCGTCAAGTGCCTTCATAAGTGTTGCGACATCAATGTTGTCTAAGTAAAATGCTTTCATTTGTAATACCTCCTTGTATGGTATATTTATCTATTTTCTTATCCCCAGGGCTTTCCCCTTGGACAGCCTAATCTTACACTTACTCCCCGTTTCAAACAATGGATTTGTTTAACAGATTGCATAATACTGGTTGCTTGTTTTTGTGCACACTGCATAAAAACAAGCAAGACTCCAACAGACATAAAATCCGTCAGAGCCTTGATAATTAAGCGTTTTGCCGAGAATCAGCGTATCAGGTGCTGATGAGCTTTGAAGCGTATTCGGTATTATCGAAAGTCGCGAAGTAATCGTTAAGCGTCTCTGCTCTTCTGATCTCCTTAACGGAACCGTCCTCTTTAAGGAGCAGTTCGGCTGACCAGAGCCTTCCGTTGTAGTTATAACCCATTGCAAATCCGTGTGCGCCTGCATCGTGGATCGCAAGGAAATCGCCCATGTCGATCTTCGGGAGCATTCTGTCTATTGCGAACTTATCGTTATTCTCGCAGAGTGAACCCGTTATATCGTACTTATGGTCACAGGGCTCATTCTCTTTTCCAAGTACCGTAATATGATGGTAAGCGCCATACATCGCCGGTCTCATGAGATTTGCCGCGCAGGCATCAACACCGATATATTCCTTGTAGATATGCTTCTCGTGAATAGCTTTTGTAATAAGCATTCCGTAAGGTGCGAGCATGAATCTTCCCATCTCGGTATAGATAGCGATGTCACCCATTCCGGCGGGAACGAGAATACGCTCGAACTGCTTTCTAACGCCCTCACCGATCTCCATGATATCGTTTGCTGAATCCTCAGGTCTGTAGCCGATACCTACACCGCCTGAAAGATTGACGAATGCAAATTCGATGCCGACCTTCTCTGCGATCTCTACTACGAGCTCGAAAAGCTGTCCCGCAAGCGTAGGATAGTATTCATTTGTTACCGTGTTGCTCGCAAGGAAAGCGTGAATTCCGAATTTCTTTACGCCGTGAGCTTTAAGCTGGGTATACGCATCGATAAGCTGATCTTTGGTCATTCCGTACTTGGAATCGCCGGGGTTATCCATAATGCCGTTGCTGAGCTTGAATACTCCGCCGGGATTATATCTGCAGCTCATTACTTCAGGGAACTCAGGTCCGAGGATCTGCTCAATGAACGGAATGTGCGTAATATCGTCAAGGTTGATTATGCCTCCGAGATTGGCACAGAGAGCATATTCTCTTGCAGGAGTGTCATTTGACGAGAACATTATAGGACCGCCGACAGCGTCAGCAAGGATAAGCTCAGCTTCCGAAGAGCAGTCGAATCCGAATCCGTAGTCATTGATAATGTCCAGGATATAAGGATTCGGTGTTGCCTTTACGGCAAAATACTCGTTGAAGCCCTTGTTCCAAGCAAAAGCCTCTTTGACACGCTGGCAGTTCTCGCGGATGCCCTTCTCATCGTAGATATAAAAAGGTGTGTGGTAAGTTCTTGCGATCTCTTCGATCTGATTTTTGGTTACAAAAGCCTTCTTTTCCATAACAACTACCCTCTAAAAAAACATATGAGGTAAGTTAACATTTTATTCAAGGAAATACAAGTGGATTATGTTGATAAGGCAGAATCGATTTCCAAAGATTTTATGCAGTCTTTCTTTCGCTTTCCATGCGTTTCATGACTTCATTAATCTCTTTCTCTGATGGTATATCAAACATTCCGATTGCGGTAAAGTAGATATCCACCTTGACATAATTCTTGCCATCGCGTTTTTCCTTGTCATGAATCTCAATCCTCTTTATCAGAGTGTTGACTAATACCGGATCAAGTTCTGTTATCTGTGACAGCGTACGAAGCTTGTCGAAAAGATAGCGTAACTCCACGCCTTCTTTTTCTGTCTTGGCCAGTTTTGCCTGCAGATCCGTGATGGTCTTGTCAATTTCTTTTTGTTCAGCTTCATATGACTGAATGAGTTTTTCAAATCGTTCATCTGAAAGCTTCCCAAAAGCATTGTCTTCATATACACGCTTTGAGAGAAAATCAAGTTCGCTGTATCTTTTTTCAGCTTGCGCAAGTTTCATCTTCTCCGCCTTAAGAGCTTCAGCTTTCAAAAGCTTGTTTCTCTCGTTGATCATATACATGAATACATTTTCATAACAGCGCACAAAATCCGCAAGGTCGCTTATAGCTGTAATTACTATTCGCTCAATGACTTCATTCCTGATGTAGTGAATAGAACAGGAGTCCTTGCTTCCCTTATACTTCGAACATCTGTAGAAATCATATCTTGATCCGAAAATCTTGCTGGAGCAGAAGTGGAGTTTGGATCCGCAGTCATGGCAGAAGATAAGTCCTGAAAACATACTTGTTTTACCACTCTTTAATCGTCTTCTCCTGTTTTGGCGAAGCTCATGAACTCTCAACCAATCCTCTTCAGAGATTATAGCTTCCTGCTGATTAGGAATAATCTGCCGTTGTTCTTCAGGAACATGCGTTATTTTGTGAACTTTATAGCTCACAGTTGAATAAGCATTATTTACCATACAACCAGTGTACTTCCTGTTATCAAGGATACTTGCTACAGTCGAACTTCCCCATCCATATGGGTTACCGGGAATTAGAACAGAATAGTTCCGACCAATCGAATCGTAATAAGCATTGGGTGTGAGCACCTTCTCTTCTTCGAGTCTACTCGCTATCTGCGCTGTTCCCAAACCTGAAAGAAACAGATCAAAAATACGTCTTACGGTTTTAGCCGCTTCCTCGTCTACCAACCATTTCTCCATGTCGTCCTCATCACGGACATAACCGAAGGGAATCCTATGAGATACACGCATATTGTGTTCAGACTTTGTCTTCCACACCTGTCGTATCTTCTTGGAAGTCTGTGCAGCATACCATTCATTGAATATTGTATGGAACGGCATTATCTCTACGCCTTCGCCTGTAGCGGTGTTCACATGCTCCTGTATCGCAATGAAAGTGATACCCAAGGAAGGATAGACAATCTGTGTAAGACGTCCCATCTCGGTCTGCTCACGTCCGAATCTGGAAAGATCCTTGACGATTATTGTCCCGACTTTTCCGGCTTCGGCAAGAGCTTCCATCTCCTTGAATCCGGGACGATCGAAAGTAGTACCAGAAATACCATCATCTACGAAGAATCTCGTGTTATGGTATCCATTCTTCTTGCAATAGTCCTGAAGTATCTGTTTCTGGTTCTTGATGGAATTGGATTCCTCATCTGACTGCTTGTCTGCGTCATCAACTGATAATCTGCAGTAAAGCGCTGTTATTTTATTGTCATTGCCCTTTATATCTGATGTTGTCATATTACGTTGCTCCTTTCTGACAACCGGGCATAGCATCAGTATCTTCAGAATACTCCCTCATTTGGGAAGCGTCCACATTTTTCAAAAGATAGTCCTGAAACTGCTTCATTACGGCTACACGGCCTTTGGGGTCATAATGCGTCTCTATCTCGAACACAGTATTTCCTGCATTTATGACAAAAGACTGCTCGCCATACTTTTCTATAGGCTCGAAAAGATCAGGATATATCAATTTCTTTCTTGCTTCGCTATCTTCTCTCATAATCTAATCCCTTTCGCAAACAAAACAAACGTTTGTTCGAATTGTAGAGGGCTAAGCTAAGCATGTCAATACCGTAACCACCTAAAATGCGAAACAGTCCGTTTAATGGACTGTTTCAGAAAAATCTGTCCTATTACCTCAAGACAAGTTGTCTTATCCCCAACTTGCGACCACTTATCAACCTTGTTCCGAAAGCATAAGATTAACTCGATTCTCAATTATCTCTATGACATCATCCAGAGACTTCTGGCCACTGTAATATGCAGGCATTTCCTCATTCATTATAACTAAGATTCCAGAATCCATATCCGGAACTGTAACTGCATCTGAAATCTGATCAATATAGTAATCAACGATATCTTTTGAGATCGGAATATCTGATGCATCATAAGGGTTACGTCTGGAATTCTTCAGGTCTATATAGTTCTCAAACGAAATTTTCTGAGCACTTTTAAGAACAGGGTCAAAGTAGATATTTACCCGGTTTTGATATTCGGGAGACATCATAGACATCATAAACTCCCATGCTGCATCCTGCAGAGCACAACAGCTCGTAATACCTATGCCTCTTCCACTGATAACCTCAGCATGTCCATCCGATGAAGGAAGACCTGTTATGGAATAGTTCTTATACGCTTTCCCATATAAATACACAAAAGATTCGAATGTCACACCCTCTATGATCTGCATATTTTTCATTTGCATCCAGTTTTGGTTATCATATGGCATGACACCTGGGATTGAAGCAATATACTCATTTGTTACTTTAAAGTCTTCATTATCAAGCATAAGCTTTCCATCTTTAGAGAAGGATATACTGTCAGAATTTTTCATTAACGTTCTCATCAATGCCAGATTGTCATCATAGAGAATACTCTTGCCGGTATTCCTTTCATTTATGATATTGTCATACTGATCGAAAGTTAATCCAGCCGAACCCTCGTCAATAAAAGAATTATTAATCATTAATGCTGTGCAATTGAAGCCGTAATCCAGGCGGTAATGCTTGCCGTCACGTCCGTTGGGTTCAGTTACAAACTCCATATAATCACCGTTATTAAGGCTTTTCTCAGAGTTTATGCGCTTGGTAAGGTCAACAAGATAATCCAGACTGTTAAGCTGTGCGCTATCTGATCTGTAAATCACTATATCAGGTCCGTCTCCTTCCCTGATGTCAGCCTTAAGAAGATCCACTGCGTCAGCTTCATAAGCAGTAATCAGAGTAAGGTCGTCATGGAATGCATCATTATCATAAACGCTTGTGGCAACATCGTAGTACTTATCGGTTACTTCGATAAAGTATTTGTCTGAGTTCCTGTTAAAGTCATTGATGGCGCCATATTCAAATTTGCTGATCCAATCAATATATGCAAGACTGAGTATCTTTTTACCATGATTGGGATTTTGAGCCGCTTTCTCCAGTTTTATAAGATGTGTAGTTGACATACCGCCCGTCGGAGACTGATCATCAATAAAAAGCACGATAGTGTCGTCTTTAGCCCACACAACTGCGTAATCTTCAAATCTGCCAAGTATATAAGTATCGTGAAGATCAGCCATAACAGTATCATCTTCTGTTCCGGAGATAGTTTTCGTGATCACTTTATTGTCACGGCATTCGAAAACCCCGCAATCAGGTACATAGTCCACCCAATTCAGATTATCCTTTGTTTCTGCAACTTCCATCTCAAAAGAATTCAGATCCACAGTACAGAAAAGACTTTTTCTGATACCGTTATCGGTAATCTCAGCAGTGATTGAGACTCCGTCTCCGTATTTCATTAGGTTGCCAATATAATTAACCTGAACATCATTTCCAAATTCAGGAGCAAAGAATCTCGTGTTCCCGCCTTCAACTACACAGATTTTGTACGAATTATGATCGAAGTCGCCCATAGACATTAGATATACGAGCTTATCATTTACTCCGGTCATTGTAATTACTTGTGAGAACATGCTTCCATCATCAGGGAGTTCTATCGAAAACGGATTCTTCAACGTTGCATTGTCAAAATCAATTTCGTATCCGACATTAACAAGAGAATCCAATTGGGCATCATAATGATTGATAACCGCATAATACTTATCATTCAACTTATATAGCGTCTCAGGAGCATAGAAGATGACACCCTCTCCAAAATAATCGGAAAGACGCACCTGTCCGAGCAATTCGCCTTCATACGAATAATGTCTCAATATTGAATCGTTTGAATCCTTATTATGAATCATGAAAACAAGAATTACAGAATCCTCATCTGCAGCAAAGAAATTGTTATTCAGATCCCAAAACTCCTTGTTCACTTCTTTCTTAATGTCGTCTGGAGCAATGACTGTTTCAGTATCATTCCACCACGGATCATTTGCAGAGACTTCTCTGACATTTCTGGAAGTGTTTACAAAAGAACAGCTTGTAACTGTCAGTATAGCCGCCATGCTCAACGCCAGAGCCTTCCGGCTGTTATCTACAGGTCTCTTAATACTGATGATCCTCTTCTTCATCATCTCATATCCGCTCTTCATCCCGGTTGAAAGTGTAAACAGTGTTGCTGTGCTTGACTGCTGCTGGAGCATTCCAAGGAGTGTTCTGGCATAGTCTTTGGAAAAATCTTCGCCATACACCTTCATAACCTCTTCATCGCAAGCCAATTCACAATCAAATCCGGAAAGAATAAACGCCGCCCAGATAACCGGGTTATACCAGTTAAGGAAGAGAACCAGATATCTGATAAGTACCCACAAATAATCGCTGTGCTTATAGTGACATGCTTCGTGGCAGATTACATACTCACTTACTTTCTGTAAATCATTGTCAACATAGATTTTATTGAACAGAAGGAAAGGGGTTTCTTTATGCCCGATACTATAAATCTTTAGTCCGCTAGAAGGATCTCTACCGATATATTTCCTGTTGCGTCTGCAATACGAGATAAAACCGATATTGTACGCTATCAGAGCAGCTATAAGAACAGCAGAGACAAGATAACTGCTTTTCATTAAAACTGATTCTATCTTTTTCGTTTCACTTTGTTTTGCATTTGATACCACTGCATGTTTTTCCGGTATCGGATCATGTTCATTGATTATCTCAGGTTCATATTGTATTTCGTGATCTGCAGTATACAGATTATCGGAGCCTTCCGATTCAGTCTGTATATCTTCAGTCACAACTACAGGGGAGATACTGTCTGTTTCTTTATATATAGCAGTTTCGGTTTTTGCAGTAAACAAGTTATTCCATATGTCTGCTACCGGAACATCAAACCTTACAAACGGCATTAATACCATATAGAGCGGAATTACAATCCAGAAAGCATACTGGTACCTTCTTCGAATCTTTCCGTTCGATAATGCTCTGATAATGATTATGCCGATAGTTAAAATCGAAATGCCGATGATGTAGCGCAACATATCAATCCTCTTCGATTATCCTTTTAAGTTCTTCTAACTGTTCTTTAGTGAGCTTGTCTGAACACTTCAGATTTGAGATAAGTAATCCAACATTACCGCCATACACTTTATCCAGGAAAGATGTTGTCTCTTCAAGTTCAGCCTCTGTTCTATCTATAGCAGCACTGAACCACTTGGTTCTTCCTTCTTGCACAAAAGTAACTATGCCTTTTTCAACCATACGATTAAGCAAGGTTATGATCGTCTGCTTGGACCATCCGGTTGTTGTATCTAGGGTTCTTGTAAGTTCCATTAAAGTCATAGATTTATTAGCCCAAAGACAATTGACTATCTTCCATTCTGAATCTGTTAAACGCATTTACAATAATTCCTCCAAAGTGGTCTACTTCTGTTTACCAATATACTACGTTGGTCGACAAGAGTCAACCAATAATGCTATTATTCAGTTCAATTTTGTCCGCATATAAGAGTTATGTACATCGATGCTCCTGTATGTTAGTGATACAATAATCCCAGGTGTTATCCACACGACATAGGCGGTTACCTCTAGTTGCCTTTGAAAAAAGGTCGAGGAGGTGGTGCTGATGAGAGATTATGAAATTCTGATCGTGGTCCTGACCATTATCACAATAGTAGTAACTTTGATCATTGAGTACATAAAAAAATGACCGCCCCTGTACCAAAAGTTGCGGTCATTATTGACATAATACTGAGGTAACCGTCTAGTGGGTAACACCTCTTTACATCTACATAATACCACACAAGACTCAATTATCAATAATTCAACTATTACAACTATATATTTACTATCAGCTATTCTGAAAAACACTTCGGAACGGATGCGCAAGCAACGCGTTTGTGTACCACAAACACTACTAGCATGTCAGGGGACACTTCCCCTGAGACCCCGAGATGTTCTCGTCGAACATAGAAAATGAACAATCTCCGAAATGTGATTACAAGGGTTTCAGGGATTCCCTGACAAGCTCATTGTATTTGTGTGGGTACAAATACGTTGCTTGCTGAACCATTCCGAAGCAATTAGAAAACGAATAATTAATGTAATCGGTGAGCATGTCTTGTTACTTCTTCCAGAAGTAACGCCTTATGAGTTTTGACACTGCGTATCAAAACTCAAGGCGCCCTCCGGGATTATTTACGGAAAAGACCGACAGGATGTATTATAATCCTATCGGTCTTATTACTCTTAAACTGATGCTATGCTATGTCTTTGCACAACTGCCTTATGAACAAAAACCAAGCCGTTTATGCTATATTAACTTACGAAGAAAACCGGAATATTTTCTTCGTAAAACTGTCATTTTGAGGGAGGATTTAAGAATGGACCAGAACTCGATCCCTGAAGAATACCGTCCGATATCCATGTGGGGTTACTTCGGATATGAGATCTTATTCTCTATCCCGGTAATCGGTTTCATATGCCTTATCGTCATGGCATTAGCTTCAAAAAACGTTAACAAGAAGAATTTTGCAAGATCTTACTTCTGCTTCACGATCATATGCTTCATGTTATTCGCAATTATCTTTGCAATTGCTTTCTTCTCAGGCGCAGTAAATCAGGTATTCGGAGGCTAAAACAGTTTGACGGGGTCATCCCCCGTCAAACTTCCTTTTATATATCCACTGTGGATTCCACCGTTACTATGTCTTCGTCCCTGTCAAAATTTCCGGTAATTCCGTAACCTGTATTCGGGACGAACTTTGAATATATCGTATCGCTTATTATCAGCACCAGAAGCGTCAGTCCGATAACAAGCAGCACTTTCCTGTTAATCTTGCGTATGAGGTTATCGAGGAGCGGTGCAAGCACGTATATGAATGCCATTCCGCATATGCCGAATACCAGCAGCCCTTCCGCACTGATACGTCCGTTCAGGTTAAGAAAATATCCGCTGTAATCCCACCATTTGGCACCAAATATGACTTCAAGCGCCCATCCGGTTATATATTCCACCGTTCCGCACATTACGATAGTTCCGACAAAGAACAGTAACGGTCTCTTGCGGAGCTTATGAAGCAGGACAAGAACAAAAAGACCGCCGAAGCCGTATATCGGAAGCCATGGGCCGTGAAGAACGCCTCTGTTGATAAGCTTTCCCTTCATGAGGAAATAGTATAAGAGCTCCCACGTCCAGCCGAAGTTGGAGAATATAAAGAACATCATAAGCAATGAGGTCAACGAATAATGCCTCATGTAATGGATGCTGTCGAGATAAGGAATCTTGCGCTGTTCGGGGATCGGAGAAAGCCTGGAAGGATAAGATGATCCCTTTGCTTCCTTCTCAAGGCCCTGCATCTTCATCTTATATGCCTGGTTGTTCTCATATTCGATCTCATCCTTGCTGTTCCAGAGAACAACGCCGAAATGCTTGGCAAAGAACTTTTCGCGCGGTCCCTCAAGGCTCTCTAAAGAGTATTCAGGCTTCCCGATCTCAGTAAGAACATCGGAATACGTATCTGTTAGAGTCTTCTCATCTGCACCCTCGAAAAGATATTTATCGTTGAGGAGCTCTGTTCCGGGGATCTTTGCGTCTATGCTGTGCTGTCTGATCTTTGCATAGAATTCCGAGTAGCAGCATACGATATATGGATTCGTGAAGAACAGGTTGGCAAGACCAAGAGTGAACGTTCCCAGAATATACCAGCCGATAAAGCTCATGAACATGACAAAGACCTTCCATTTATTGCCTTTCATCATGTTCCACGAAAGCTTCAAAGCCTCAACAGGCTTAACATCAGGGTTCTCGGCGATAATGTAAGGAACGAGCATAAGACCGCAGTGAACCACGGGAAATCCTATTACGCTTGCCATTCCGAGTAATTCGAACACGGTCTTTAAAGCCATTACAAAAGAAGCTCTTGTCCAGCGCTTCATTCTGATGAAGAACAGGTATCTTGAGAACGGGATCTTCTTATAGATCCGGCCTTCAAGGAATATCCTTCTGCAGACGGCTACATACACATTGCGTACATATAGCCACGCAAAAGCGGCGACCAGGAGTATCAGGGCAGTCATTATGACCTCCGCAACGCTCTCTGACCCCGCAAAGACGACTATTATCGAATAGATATTGGAGATAATGGTGTTCTCAGTCACATAATTGATGACCTGATTAAGGATGCCCTTTGTCCTGCCGAACATCTCGTTCGCTTTTACGCTTTTCAGAGTCTTGTTGTAAAGAGCCTCTTCTACAGCGCTGTAAAGAGAGCCTGCATCTTCATCTATCTCACGGTATGCATCTTCTATCAGCTTGACATCCTGAACACCGGTAAATTCATAAACAGCCCGGGTAGCATCAAAGATAACACGCTTGCTTGCACCGAGCACATTATCCGAAGCAAGGAATTCAACCTGCATTATGAGCGCGAAAAGACACGCCAGAACGTACATCAGATAATGATGCTTCAGGTTCGTCTTAGCTTTGTTCTTAAGCTCTTTGCGCGAAAACAAAAATGTGTCTTTACCCTTTTCCAATGGAACACCTCCATCAGGGCTATTCTAACAAAAAAAACCGTGCAAATCTTTATTAAAACAAAAAGAATTGCACGGTCAGTTAATTGCCTTAAATTCCGGGCGGTTCTGATTACATTGCCGTATAGCCGCCGTCTACAGGAAGGTTTACGCCTGTAACGTATGTAGTTGCGGGAGCAGCGAGGAAACATACTGCTGTGTCGAGCTCACCGTCATTGCCGTATCTCTCGAGAGGGATCATTGTTCTTGCATTAGCCTGGAAGAATTCAGAATCCAAAGTCTCTTTTGTAAGAGGACTGTAGAAATAGCCGGGGCAGATGGAGTTGACTGTGATACCGTACTTACCCCACTCGGAAGCCAATGCTCTTGTAAGGTTGACTACGCCGCCCTTAGCTGCGTGATAAGGAGATGCAGGAGCAACTTTGTTTCCTACAAGACCGTACATTGAAGCGATGTTGATGACTCTTCCGAAGCCGGCAGGAATCATTGCCTTCTTAGCAATGGATCTAGCCATTCTGAAAGAACCGAAGAGGTCGATGTCGATCTCGTTCATGAACTGCTCATCAGTGATGTCTTCTGCGGGAGCTACAGCACCTGTACCGGCGTTGTTTACGAGGATGTCGATCCTGCCCATCTTTGCAAGGATCTCATCTGTTGCTGCTTCAACTGCTGCTGTGTCTGTAATGTCAAGCTTAACTGCAAGTGTCTTTACGCCGTATGTCTTCTCGATATCAGCGCAGACTTCATCAAGCAGATTCTGGCGGCGAGCAATGGCTACGATATTACAGCCCTGATTTGCAAGAGCCTTAGCCATCTGAACACCGAGTCCTGTGGAGCAGCCTGTAATAACAGCTACTCTTCCCGTTAAATCAAAAATGTTAGCCATATCCATTCCACCTCTGTTTGTATTATAGCCGGAGTCATTCTTAACTCCACCGAGATTATACAAAAGTGCCACTTAGTCATTAAGTCAAAATCTCTTTCTTTTTGAACAAATTCCAGCCCTCATGTGATGTTTCCATTAAGTTTTAATCTCGTTTGCACATATTAGCCACGGAATGATTTTCAGTTCTCATGTTGAGAGGTCTTTCGGCTTTAAAATTTGGTATATAATGAGTCTATTCAATTTAAAGGCAGGAGGACTTATGCTATGAAGTTTTTCAGAGGCAAGTGCGGAACAGTTGTAACCAAACTTTTCGAGACTGACTGCGAGGGCGGTCACCTTGAAGAACTTATCCCTAACACCACAGACGCAGCCGGAGAGAAACACGTTCCTGTTATCGTGACTGACGGTCAGCAGGTAACAGTAACTGTCGGTGAAGTAGCACATCCCATGCTCGATGCTCATTACATCACCTTCATAGCATTGGAAACAGACAAAGGTGCTATCGTAAGATATCTTAAGCCCGGAGATGAGCCCAGGGCAGTATTCACTATCGGATCTGACGAGAAAGTCATTGCAGCATACGAATATTGCAATCTCCACGGTCTTTGGAAAGCATAATTGCCTTAAGATCAGTTAATGCAGCAGAAAGATCTTAGAACGGACATCAAGATCGCAAGGAAAGAACTTGTGATCCTTATAATTTTTGCTACAGTCACGATGACTTTCGTGTCTACAAGTTCGCCTCTGTATCCGTTTAATCCCTGGGATGATGCCAACTGTTTTTTTACGCTGGGCAGAGGAATAATCCACGGACGCGTGCCTTACCGGGATCTCTATGAACAGAAGGGTCCGCTTCTTTATTTTCTTTATGCTTTTGCGGCAGTTATCTCCGAGAAATCATTTACAGGCGCATGGATAATTGAATGCGTTGCAGCTTCTGTTTATTCCGTCTACTCATGGAAGATCATAAAACTGCTTACCGGTTCATCCGGACATTTAATTACTGTTGTTCCGCTTCTTACCGGTATCATCTATACTTCAAAGCTATTCAACTTCGGCGGGAACGCGGAAGAGCTCTGCTTTCCCCTTATAACCATCGCACTTTACTTCGGTCTTAAGGCTGTCATTGAAGGAGACTGTATTCCTTCGGGCAAAGAAGCTCTTTTCACGGGGATCATAACAGGTGCTCTATTCTGGATAAAATACACATTCACAGGCTTCACATTAGGTTTTATCGTTTTCATCCTCATTGTTGCTGTAAGGGATAAAGCCTTTAAGAAGCTTTGGTCTCTCGTTTGGAGATTTCTTTTAGGATTTGCCGCCGTTTCCGCTCCCATACTTCTTTATTTCCTCGTTAACAGAGCTTTAGGAGCACTCTGGGAAGCATACTTTTACAACAACATCTTCCTGTATTACAACGGGATCAAGACATACGGAATTGCAAGCATTCCCTTGATCAGGAATCTGTATTTCCCTGCAAGAGGTTTTTTCAATATTGCGATAATCTATAAAGCATACGGAGTCATGCTTCTCCTTACGCTATCATCACTCTTCTTTATCAATAAGAAATACCGCTTGAAGGTAATACTGTTTTCCGTCATCACCTTCGTGCCTCTGGCCTGTCTCACATTCTCCAGAGCGGCGTTTATATACTATTACGGCTACATTTTCGCATACGGCTTCTGCATGGGAACTATCCCTGTGGTAAAACTGATCATCTGGATTGAGAACAAGGCTAAGACCAAAAAGAATCTCATAACAAAATTTATAGCTGCAACGCTTGTTATCATCAGCATGTTATCGGTCGCACTAAGCAAGAACACTTATCTCATGTTCAAGCCGAAGTCTTTCCTTAATCAGTTCCGCATTGCAGAAACGATCAACCAGACTCCTGAAGCCAAGATACTTACATATAAGGTCATGGACTCGGGATTTTTTACTGCCGCAGGACTTCTTCCCGTCAACAGATTCTATTGCTTCCTTAATCTTGAATCTTTCTATCCCGCAATCTCAGAGGAACAGCACAGACTGATCGAAGAAGGATACTTCGACTACATTGTCACTTCCTATTTCTGCGAGGAAGAATGGGATAACTACGAACTTGTTCAGGTCGAGACTTACCTGTTCGTCGATTTTACCGGCGAACCTATCCTTGACGGTCACAAGCTTTATAAAAGGGTCTGATCAGATAACCAGCCTCTTAACATAAGGATGAACGAGCAGGGGATTTACCTGAACCTTAACGATATCGCCTTCCTTGGCAGGGCACTCGGTAACATCAACAGTCATGTGTGATACTCCGATCCTTCCGATTACAGGGCTTTGTCTGCCGTTTATCCAGACGCTGAGCACCGGATCCTCCTTGATCCTTCTTATCATGTTCCTGATGATGCTGCAAAGCGAGAAATCCATCGCGCCCTTCTGGATAAGTCCGATTCCGCAGCCGGTTCCTACTCTTACTACTGCAAGCGAGCTGTCTCTCTTTAAGGAAGCTTCTCCGCTGTATCCGATGTGTTCGCCCTCCTGTCTGTTATAGACAGAGAACACTTTAGATTCGAGCCAGACTGCTTCTCTAAGTCCGCTCTTTACAGAAGATTTTCCGAGAAGAGCACTTCCGACCCTGATCGCATCATAGCCTAAGGAACCGAAGGTCAATGCTGCTTTTGAATTTGATATATGGCACACACCGGGCTCGACGCCCATTGCCTTGATCCTGCTTATGGCCTGCTCGAAAACCTGCACCTGTCTGTCAACGCTCTTCTTATAATTCGTCGCGCTTCCGGCCAAATGAGTAAAGCATCCTTCGAATGAGAGATAATCCGTTAAGTGCTTGAAATTCGGCATATCATCAACATTAAAACCATATCTTCCCAATCCGGAATCTATCTGTATATGAACTCTCGGCCTCTTTCCTGTAAGTCCGTAGATAGCCTTTAATTCAGGTATCTGCTTCTCATTACCCAAAGCGATTACGACATTATGGGTAACCATAAGCAAAAGCTCACTGTAATCCGAGATCGGTGTCAGCATAAGAATGTCCGTTTTGCATCCTTCCCTTCTCAAAGCGACAGCCTCACAAGGGGATGTAACGGCATACATGAAAATATCCTCGTCCTTTATAATGTTATACAGATTGGCAACACCAAGTCCGTATCCGTTCTCTTTAACGACCGCGATAAGCTTGGATCCGGTCGACTCTTTTAAATATCTTACATTACTTACAATAGCTTCGTGATTGATCACCAATGTGGCGTTCTTATCAAAACAGCTGTTGTTACTCATGTCGTCAAATAATTCGTCACACATAAAGAAACCTCACTTTCATGAGTTAAGGTTAATTCTGTGAATTTTCAAATCATATTCATATCAGCATCAAAACGACAACAATATTGTGAGAAAAATTAGGCTAAACTGGTGCAGCAGGCTTTCAAAACAGCCTGCAAAAACGCCTGAAAGCCATATTTTTGCCGGCATTTCATGCGATCAGCCCCACAAAGCTATATTAAACAATCTGGAATATATAGAATTTTAGATAATCCGTCTCCGGAACATTCCAGAGTATCGGATGATCAGGCGCTTGAGTCCTTGCCTCTATCTGCCTCAGACTGACGCTCGCATCCCTTGCGGCAGACGCCAGCATCTTCCTGAAAAGCTCATCGGTCATGAAGTGCGAGCATGAGCACGTGGCTAGATATCCGCCTCTCGGAAGGAGCTTCATTGCTTTAAGATTGATCTCTTTATATCCCCTTCCTGCAGAATCAACCGTCTGCCTTGATTTGGTAAATGCTGGAGGGTCAAGGATTATATAATCGAATCTGTGGTCTTTCTTCTCTGCCATGCTTGTCAGGAGCTCGAAAACATCCTCGCAGACATAATCGATCTTATCCTCAAGACCATTCCTTACGGCGTTCTCACGTGCCATTTCTATAGCCTGTGATGAAATATCAACACTGGTTACGTGCTTTGCTCCGTTGTATGCGCAGTTAAGGCCGAATGAGCCGGTATGCGTAAAGCAGTCTAAAACATTCTTATCCTTTGCGATCCTCGCTGCTGCGAGCCTGTTATATTTCTGATCAAGGAAAAAGCCTGTCTTCTGGCCGTTAGCGACATCAACGGAATACCGGATCCCATTCTCCGTTATCTCTGTGATGCAGGAATGCTCCCCGCCGCCATACCAGCCCTTATAAAGGTCAAGCCCTTCCTTTGTCCTCAAAGCGAGCTCATTTCTCTCATAAATACCCTTAAGAGGCTGTCCTGTCTCCTCAAAAACATCTGTCAAAGCTCTGTATATCTCTTCTTTTCTCTGCTCCAGGCCAAGACATGCTATCTGTGTTACGGCAATATCTCCGTATCTGTCACAGGTAAATCCGGGCATCTGATCAGCTTCGCCGTGGATGATCCTGCAGCATCTGAAATCATCACCCTGCATTACCGTCATCCTGTAGCGGACAGCATAAAGGATACGTCTGTACCAGAACTTATAATCGAAGACATCATTAGTATTCCTGGATATTATCCTTACCAAGATCTTGGACTGTGAATTATAAAACCCCGCGCCCTGCCATCCGGCTCCCTCAAAACAGTCGGCAATACAGCCGTCAGTAAGATCACCTTCGGTTGAAATGATCTCATCCGCATAAACCCAAGGATGCCCGTTTTTTAAGGATCTGGCAGCTTTGGAAGTGATAAATATCTTAGGAAAAGGTCTTGTCTGCTTCATTATGAATCCTTTGCTCAGGCCCAGGGATCTTCTGACTTGGGCGGTCTTATCATGGCAAGAAGCATCTGGTCTTCCACAAACCACTGATCAGTGGAAGGCTTATGGCGGAGCAGGATATGGCGCTTGGAATCAGCACCGGATGATGTCATGTATATCTTTATCCTGCCGTCTAACTCTCCGTCAACGCCTCTCTCGGCTTCGATAGTATAAGGCATGGAAGGTGTGTAATCATTCTCGGGAGAAGTCCCCTTAAAGAAAGAGCGCACCACATGGTCTCCGTCAGCCATTCTGTCTGCAAGAAAGCTCTTCTCATAAGGCGTCAGTCCGTAAGATCCCTTGAGGAATTCGAGCATCTTATAAGTCTGTTCCTTATCCTTCGAATAATTCATCATTACGGCAACGAAGAGTGCTGCGCTGTATTCAGGTTCATTAAGCGAAGCATAAGGCAAAGCCATAAGCTCTTCAAGACTTACAGGAAGCTTATCGAATGAAATGTCCATAGAACTGTCCTCCTCTTAAGACCGGATAGTAGTTAACTTATATTTTAAGATTATAACATTAAGGCAGAGCATCCGTTCTGCAAATGCTCTGCCTCAAAATACGGAGATTCCGGCAATAACAGATTAAACAGCACTGCGCTTCTCTGAAGGAATATCGTAAAGCGTAACTACAGATCCGAATGAATCAATGATCCTCTTCACCTTGTCGCTGCCCATACGGTATGTGCTGCAAATGTAGTTAATGGACTTGTGCTCATTGAAGTACACAATGGCAACAAGAGCATTCTCTATACTGGTGTCCATCAGGGAGTTGACCTTATCCCAGAAAGTCCCTGAAGAAGTCACGCAGTCAATATATCTGGTATCGACGGGCAAAAGCTTAATTCCCATGACCTCATAATAATATCTGCCTATAAGGTCACAAACCTTACGGACATAGCGTCTGATGGTCCTGTGGGTATAGTATGCCGTGTTTGCTATCTCCTGCTCAGATTCTCTGGACTGAAGATAGATGACAGCAGCCTTGTATTCGTAGTCCCTCATATTGGACGAGGCATATTCCATAGCATTCTTAATGTTATCCCTGATCCTCGAATATGTGACGGCATGCTCGGCATAACCGTTATTGGCCAGAGTTCTTACCGCACTGTCGATCATGTAGGGTCTTCTGAAAATATCTTTTACCGTACAGTTAAAAACGATCATTACTAACCCTCCACTTTACAAAATCTTTCACAAAACAGAACAAATGTATGCTATTATGTGCTAATGATACCACCACATCAGTCAGATGTAAATGGAGATTTCAAATCATAATACTATATATTGGGGTTTATCCAACTTTATAAGTATGGTTATCTCAATTAATTCTATGCTATTAAATATATAATATATTTTAATATATAATAGCCCGGCCCTGAATACACAGGACCGGGCTGAATATTTATATGGGAACATCCGCCGATGTTCAGAAGCTTAAAGACATAAGCACACCTGAAAGAATGCAGATAGCGATATATGATACAGCGGTAAATATCACTCCGGCCCTGAAGTGAGGCTTTCCGCGTAATACCGTGGCGATAGTCATTGCAGCAGCAAATCCCAGTGCAAGAGATCCCCACATAGCCAGTATCCTCTTGGAAGTGTATCCGAATCTGCTGTAGTACAGACCGAGCTTACTCATTGCAATAATCGCGAAGATGATGCTCTCGCTCATAAGGAGTGTTACCAGGATCTTGGAAGGCAGCGAGAACTTACCGTTCGAATCAGTCTTGCCCAGAAGGATTATCACAAGGTAAACACACATATTGACGGCCATAATGCCCACAAGCTCAAAGAATCCTTCTCTCGCATATTGGGATACCAGCATCTTATCAGGAACCCTGCCCACAAATCCGCCTAACATATAAGCAAGTCTCTTGATAAAGAAGAGAATATAAGCTCCTACAAACACGCCGGCCGCTATGTATACGATAGTCGAGGATACAGTCTTTCCCTTGCCCCTGATTCTGGTCAGCCACTGAGCAACCCTCTTCTCCCTCTCACCGTCCGATTTGGCGCTTCTGGACATAAGGCCATAGAGATAGAAGCACACAGGGATCGCAAAAATCACTCTGAACATTATGAGGTTTAATTCAATGTTCCTGAAATAGTCACCGAACCAGCGGGTAATGTTACTGAAGAACAGATTGATATCCTCATCGATGGAAGCCATCAGGCTCACGGAGATAATAAGCAATACAGCCATGACGGCAATGAATATAACCGCACCGGCAGGATTCTTTCTTCGCGTTTCAGTTTCTCCTTCAGAAGGCACTGATCGCTTAAAGCAGCCCCAGTCTGTGATGAAGTTCGGAAAGCCCGCAAATGACTTAACATAAAGGCCATGTATGAGATCGGCAGGTATGAAGCCTGATGTCTTTCCTCCGAGAAGGATATTGTTAGATACCAGTACTGAATAAACGGCACACAAATGCATTGCAAATACCGAGAGCTCCTCACTCGGTCCCATGGTTGCAGTTGAGCCTGACAGTATCATCATCACATACCAGAACACAGTCTGATAAGAAGGATTGACCGAAGCTCCCCTTCTTCCGCGCCTGACGATCTCATTGACAAATATGAACAATACCGCAAGCAACGGATATGCGACCGAGATCGAAAACCACCCTGATCTAACATAGAACTCACCGTATCCGGAGATCATAAGCCTGATATAAGCGTATGCCAAAGGATAGGCCAGGAGAACTCCCAGCCTTTGAAATATTACCTTTTTGTCCATTATTGAATCATTCCTCTCTGTATTCGAGAATGTCTCCGGGCTGGCAGTCTAACGCCCTGCAAATATCATCTAATGTAGAGAATCTGACAGCCTTCGCCTTCTGGTTCTTAAGTATCGAGAGGTTCGCCTGCGTGATCCCGACTTTTGCGGCCAGTTCACCGGAGGAGATCTTGCGCTTCGCCATCATTACATCAAGATTTACTATAATCATATGCTCCTCCTTTCTTCAGATCGTAAGATCCAATTCTTCCTTCATGGTGATCGCCTTATCAAAGACAACCTTTACGCTCAATACGATGAGCCCCATGAACAATGCAATGATCGACAGTATCCAGCATCCGTACCAGACAAAACCGCCTACTACGCAAACAGCTGCGATCCCTACCAGAGCACCTGTGATAATACCCATAAGCTTTGTGTTAGCTCTGTCAAATACCAGATCCTTGCTCATATTCGACAACAGTTTGAATAAAGCGAAAAGGATAAAGTAAGCTCCTACAGTTCCGAGATAGAAAACTACTGCAAGAACTGCAATGCTTGGTGTATCAGATACTTCAGCCCAGTAATAAGCTATATACTGAGTGATCACGATACCGAAGATATCAGCTACAACCACCATTGCTATAAACAGAACTGTTGCGATCTTTGCCCATCTGATTATTCCGTCATTATATCGCATAGTCTATTTCCTCCTTCAAGAAATGTCTTAAGCATGCTTTATACCTGGTATACTAACATAGCGTTTCTCGTTTTTCAAGAGTTTTTTATCGTTTCTCGATATATTTTTCTCGTTTTGCTCTCGAAAACGAAGCCCGAACACGCTCAAGCCCTTTATTTACAAGGCTTTGCGGCTTTTACCGGAAAACTATGAATTCATTTCCTTTACAGTATCCAGCGGCTTTACGGTCATCTCCGCCCACGCGGGAATGAGGCTGCTCCTCACGGCATTTCTTACTGAACGGATATTTGACCATGCTGTACAGTAGAACGGTATCTTGTCACGATCCAGGATCTCAAGTTCGATTCTTGAAGTAATAGCAGAAGCTATGCCTTTCCTTCTGTAATCGGGAAGTACATCCACTCCTATCTGCCACATCTTCTCTGCATCAGCAGAACATCCTGCAAGCCCCACGAGTTTACCGCCGTCATAGGCGCCTACAGCCAGCACATCCAGCTGCTTTCTGTCCGCGCACAAAGCATTGGACCAGCTGGGAAGATACAGATCTTCATATTCGCCCTTTTCGAGCACGCGGATATCATACGGGATCGGGTGGTTAATAAGTCTGTTGATGTCAGGAAGATAATATTCTGCCATGAAGCATACAGCCATGCCTTTGTCAGCAAGTCTCTCATTAAGCCAGTGCAGATTCGGCGTCTCAAACAAGTGATAGAATTCGAACTTCCCGACATACTCCTTTACAATGTCTGAAGTCTCGTCCGTCACTGCGGCAACGACATTGCTTCCGTAAGATATAAAGTTGCACCCTATCGGCATCTTATAGTACTTCTTGGCATTGGGACCGAGCTTTAACGGTACCACAACATTCTTACTGTCAAGGAAATCCTCAGGCCTGCACCCGATATCTTCTGCAGACTGTTCCATCGCGATCTTCAGAATGTCTTTGTTAGTCAACATATAAACTCCTGCTCATCAGGCAATATATTCTGCAAGGCCAAGCGCAATGCTGAAATGCCCTACATCATGCTGTCCGCCGTCGCCGTTCGCCTGCTTTCTTTCCTCCCATTCAGGAGCATCGAGAAGATCTCCGCCGGTAAAGAAGCAATAAAGATCCAGTCCTCTGAAAGCACACATCGCCTGAACACCTGCTGATTCCATCTCAACAGAGATGCAGCCGTCAGCCTTATGCTTTTCGAAGTTATTCTTTGTCTCACGGTAGAAAGAATCCGTTGTCCATGTCTTTCCCTGAATATAAGGAATACCGTTGGTCTTCATGAATTCAGCAACTTTTCCGGAGTTCGTCATCTCTACATAATCAGATGCCGGCATATAGTGATAAGATGTTCCCTCATCTCTATAGGCAGCCGTAGGAACCATTACCCGTCCATGAGCGATCTCCTTGTTAAGGCAGCCTGCTCCGCCGAAGAGTATGTACTTGCTGCATTCAAGCTCAACTAATGTATCCTCGATCAGACCGACAGTAATAGGCGCACCGATAAAGGTCTTATAGAAAGCTATCCTCTTGCCGTTCCTCTCAATGAGATACACAGGTGTGCGTCCGGTCGCAGACCACAGGCATGCTATCTCCTTTGCCCCATAGTTGTTTACTACGAATTCCTCTATCTTATATGAGAAAGTAACGATGCAGACATCGACTTTTATGGCATCTTCTTTCCTGACCGGATTTATTATCGCCGGTGATTTGTCATCAAAAGCATCAGTTATCATTATTTCACCCCGTGAAAATTGTTAGTATAAAGATAACACTCTTGATATTTCTTTACATCAGGAAATTCAGGTTAATATGTATACCCTCTCCTCAGGAAGCATCCGGCTTATATCTTCGTGAGCCAGTCTGAGCGAATTCATCTTTTTGACCTGATCAGTGATATCAGTGATGTTTACTATCCAGTCATTTACATATTCTTTGACCGCTTCACCCCGGAGGCCGAGCTGGATCGATCTGAACGGAAGATTATTCCCGTCCACATCCTTCTCAGGATCCCACTGGATCCTGACATCGGAATCCTTAACAAGGTGCTGCCATTCTTCCTTTGAGATCCCGCAGTCTTCGGAATATGAAGAGATAACGGCACTTCTTACCGCTTTATCAAATCCGGAACGCTTGATGTCTATAGCCAGCACATGTTCCTGGTTCTCCTTCTGTGCCCAGCCGCACCTGTACATCATCCAAAGAAATGACGGTTTTATCCAGGTCATCCTGTCCATGCAAAAGAGCGGACCGAATGTTCCGATACGGACTGCTTCTTCCGCTATATATCTGTTGTATGCCTGATACACTCTGATGGTCGTATCGGTAAACAGAGCCCGGATCTCTTTTTGCGGTCTGTCAGAAATCATCTGGTTCAAAATCCCTGTAGTATTCTACAAAGGTTTTAATGAGTTCATCCTTTGAACGGATACCATCACCGGCAGCTCCGCCGTTTGCAAGACTGTCGATCCACTCCTGATCGATCATGCAGCCGACATCAAAATTGATATTGTATTTTGCTTTTTTTATGAGTTCTATATCCGATTCATCACCAATGCAGAAAAGGTACCCGCAAAGCAAACGGATATATTCCGAACTTCCTTCCTGAAAGCTCTTAACTTCGACTTCTGTCAATTGCCTTATATAGTTCCTGTCGATCTTATCGAATTCAAAACCCAGTTCATTTATCAGTGCTTCAGCACGTTGTTCATTAGTCATTAAAAACCCCTAAAATGTATACTGCATGAAGTTGCCGTTATGCTTGAATCCGTATGCCGTATAGAGCTTCACGCCCATGTCCGAAGCCGTTATCTGAACAGCTCCGCAGCCATAAGCCCTTGCCTCCTCAACAACCCTGTGCAGCAGTTCCTTAGCTATACCCATGCGTCTGTACGAAGGATCCGTAAACATGCTTGACAGAAGGCCTATCCTTCCCGTCGGACAGCTGAAATACGGAGGTTTTTCCACAAAAGACATGCCGCTTGTTCCGATGATCTTATCGCCGTCCACTGCAAGCCAGGACACAAACGTCCCGTCTGCCATGTGGCGTTTATAGTAATCCTTAAGGTAAGGTACAAGATCGATATCTTCTGTAGCGCCCTCTTCTCTTAACTGTGTGATCCTCATACTGATAAGTGTATCGAGATCAGCTTCTTCAAGCTTTCTGTATACTAATTCCATCTTTCCTCCGTCTGTGGAATTAACCTGTCTTTTATTTTCAAGGTAATTTACCGGTTCACCCTGCTCAATACCGGTTATCTCTATCTCATAAAGCCCGGATAAACCGATGAACTCCACTTTAAAAAGGTCACCTGTTTGAACATCATTTTCTTTTCTGAAGTCTTCATCAAACAGCACATCCAGTGCCACTGTATCAGTTGATGCAAAATCCGGAACAATGAAATATGTTGACCATGAGACATCCTTGCTGTGAAGACTACACATCTCAATCTTTCCGGTCTTTTCTGAACCAAAATGCCTGATCAGCACTTCATCCACGTTTAACTTGGCTGTATATATATTTTTCGTCTTCATTCCCGTAACCCCTGTTCATTCAATCCTTTACGGCTCTGTTATATAACAGTTTATCAGAATCTGCTGCTTACAGTATCAACTATCTTATCTGAAAGCTTAGCGAGCAGACCTGAAAACTTATCAAGTCTTATAACTTTAAAAAGGATCTGTCTTAATTTATCGATAAGGCAGGAGCATATAACAAAGACTACAGCAAACAGCAAAATGAATAATACCGTCAGAAAAACATTCAGATTTGTAAGCGGGACGAATGCGTCGTACATCACATTGAGGTAAACAATCGGATGCGCATTTATAAGATAAGTTGCAAACACACAAGGAGACATAAATCTCAGCACCTTATCTAATCCTTTTAAAGTCCTGATCCGTCTGAAAATAAGAAGGTGGCAAATTGCTGAGATAAGCATCGTAGGCGATATATATTTGCTTAGGAGTTCCTCATCCCATGTCGAATTAAGGAAACTTGTCTCCTTCATTACCATGTACCAGCAAAGGCTTAAGATAACGCATACCACTATGCAGCATACAAGCTTAAGATTGGAGATCTTCTCTCCTATCCTGCATTTCCTTATAGCTGCACCAAGGAAATAAAGCACAAATACCCATGTAAACGAGAACGGTTGAACGATTCCCAGACTGTTGGCAAATATCGAGAAGAACGAGAAAACGATAATAACTGCAGCCACGGTCTTCCTCAGTGTCACTTCATGAAGAGATCTTACGGCAGCATTAATGAACGGAGACATCAGATAGACAATAAAATAAGCGGTATAGTACCAGTATTCATTGCTGAACAGCGGAACGGCCGAACACAGAAAATCCTTTGAAGTAATTTTCCCCGGAAAGATGAAAAAGCATATTGAGGTAATTACCAGACCGTAAAAGACCACCTGGAACCACATATCAAAGATCCTCTTACGGTTAAGCTTTTTGGGCTTATCGGTATAGGATACATATCCTGTGACCAGCGCGAAAATATTGACCGCACACTGAGTCCAGAGAAAGAGCACCATAATAAGGATATGCGAGGCACTTCCTTTGCTTGCAAATATCACTCCACCCATTCCGACAGAATGAAGAATAACGACATATACCATGGAAAGGATCTTAAGCGCATCCAATCCGTAAATACGTGAATCTGTCTTTGATAATTGCGTCTGCTCCATGCCTGCCACGGAATATCCCCCAAAACCTGTGAGACGTGCCTGCTGCTTCATCAAAGAAGATTATATCACGACTCCCAAATAATACTTCGGCACCGTCTATCACGCCGCTTAATAACTGTCATCATATGGCTTGAGATACTCTATCCCGTAATCGATCATTCTCCTGACCTGATTATTAGTCCTCATGCCGCCCTTCTTACGGTTACAGCGCCAGCACAGGCACTGAAGATTATCGGTATCCCGGCCTGTTCCTCCCTGAGCAACAGACTGTATGTGGTCTGCTTCAAGAAGAAGATAATCCCCCAGCCCCGGACAGAGATCATCCAGAAAATCTCTGGATATTCCGCATATCTGACATGTATAGTTATCTCGCTCGAAAACCATATTCTTGTCAGACACCCTGATCCTGCGTCTGCCGGCTATTTCTCTTAGTCTCATTTCCTTGCGCCATAAGGCGTGCTGCTGGTATTTGTAGCGCAAAGCTACTATCAGAAGGATAAATAAGACCAGTCCAAGAAGGACCAGCAGAGATATTACAAGAAATGCCACAGCAGGATCTTCTCCACCCTGTCCGGCAGAGAATATCCCGTCCAATTCACTTATTACGCTTTCAAAAGAAATCATCGATGTAAGTCACCTTACTCCTTTTCGACAAGAATATTCAGATCACCATCGGCAAATCCCACTGCAACACCGTCCAGAGAATTCAAATATGCGGAAGCTTTTCCCTCCTGCAGGTACTGATACAACAGTTTGGTAACATCAGACAGAACCTTCTCCCAAATTGCTTCTTCTGCCCAGGCAAACGGTTCATCTCTTGTACCGAGATCAGTTACTTCGTCGCATGCCCAATCAGGATCTTCACTGTCAAAAGATGAACAGCCGACGACTTCCAAAGACCAGTTATCATCCCCATCCTCGTATAGATTAAAACAAATCGAGACCACACCTTCGGGTATGTTCCTCTCAAATACTTCATCCAGCCAACTGCTTAATCTGTCGTACATAACTATTCCTCCTTTATATGTTGATCCCACATCTTGTTTTTCTCATTTACTCCAGGTCTTCACCGACCATCTTGCTGATATCCAGCTTAGCATCCCACTTAAGCTCTTCTTTTATTTCATCAGTCAGCATATCTCTCTTGATCATTTTCTCAACCACTATCTCGCGGCAATATGAACATAAGGTGGATTCATATGCCCAAATAAGCAAAGCTTCCGGCATCTCGGGATTATCTCCGTTACCGCCGATTTCCGAAGCTATTCCATGCCATTCACCCGCGTTCTCCTCAGTTATCGGCAGTTCTTCAAGAAAACTCATAATAAATGCTTCATCGCTTCTCCTGATGTTGTTTATCAGAAGCCTTACCGCACTCGGATTAAAACCTTTTTTTAGAAGATCTGTCGCATAATCATGTAAACGTTCGTCTTTTAAAAGTGAGAGCGCTTCGTTTACCTCATCTGCCAATCTCTGATTGTCCGATGATCCGCACTCGATGAGTATGCCCGCATCCAAAGGCCAGGGAAATCTGCCGTAAGTAAAAACCGAAGCTATACCTGCCTTTATATCTGTATCCTCTTCTTTGCTGAACTGTTCTGCAAGTTTTACGGCTTCTTCTGAACTCATGCGCATTAAGCCGCGCTCCAACATCGTAATCCGCTTTATCTTCGGTTCTTCCCTGATCCAGGACAGCACTGTTTCTGATGTTGCATTATCAACCCTATCCTCACTTACGAATTCAAACGGAAGAGACATGATCCTTATATACTCTTTAACGCCATCAGAATCGCTGTTGTATTTGAGCAGTTCATCATATTTGCCCTCACCGAGCTCGTCTTCAAGATTACCGTCAAACCATAAAAAACGCGCAGCAAGATCATGAGGATCTTCATCTCTTGATAAAAACCAATTGCCGATATCATTTACGACATGCCAGATTACTTTTATGCTGCAGCCCTCAATAAGCTTGATTGCAACATATTCAAAAGACCGGCAAAGAGGTATCATGTCACCCATCGGACCTTTTTCATATAATTGTTCTTCGAGTTGCTTATACTTTTTGATAACGCTTTTTCGTTGCCCGAAAAAAATGAGAAGATCCGTAAGATAACAGATCTGCTTCCAATCCTTATCAGCAGCAGGGTCGTTATAACTTTCCTTAATGGCTTCAACAAAAGGCGTGGGATCATCATAAAGTGAAATCAGATCATAAGTAAGAAAAGCCCGTGAGCCCTCACTTTGCATATCATAAGTATAGTCTTTCCTGCAGGCAGCCATGATCCTGTCACGGCAGCGCTCCGGATCTGCCTTGGCGATCACATATGCACGTCCGTGTCCTGCCATAAGATAATGTTCGAAATCATAATTCATTATTGATGCTCCGGGCTCCTATTTGGCAACAAAAACAACATAGGTATCATCGGTGATATGTACCGTCAACGAATTACCTTCAACGGTTACATTAAGAGACTGACTTCCGCTGCTGTTATATATCACATATGTTCCATCACCGTTTGCAACTATGGTGCCGGAATAGATCTTCTCGGGCACAATGTTAAAAGTAAACGTTTCTCCGTCAGTAGAAAAATGCGGAAAATCTGCATCCTTGATAAACATGCGGCGTGGAACATCCGTTCCCTTATTGACAGCATGATCAAATGACCATTCAGAATCGATCGGTGCCGCCTCAGCATTCACATTGACTTTGCTCTTCACTTCACATGAAGCACAGCAGATCAGAACAGCAAGACAGATAACCGGAATAATTAATCTCTTTAATCCCTTAAACATACAAACTACTCCCTTAAATAGCTTCTTAAAAAGAATTGTAACGCTTTATCAGGATAATTTGAAAGTAAATCTTATAGGGGAAAGCAACTTTCCGATGTTGAATCCAGATTTAACGTGCTATTCTTTATATGGTAGAGGAAACACGCTTGTTCTGCGGCGATTACGGAACTCACGCAGACATGAAATATGACGTCGATCTTAAAATACAGATCGATGACCACTACAATTACGAGGAAGATCCCACTGTAAGATATCAGCACGTTGCCTTGTTCATCAGGTGTGAATTTAATGACCTGCTGCCACAGGATTAATTAGTAACCCCTGCCCGCTCGTCTTTTAACAATCCATAATGCGCTCTTGCAGCGGTCCATTCGAGTCCGTTCTTCATGGCTGTGATATAGTCCAAGTGACAATCCATGTCATCTCTTAAGAATTCTTCATTACCAAACTTCTCAGCACCGGAATCTGTAAGTCTTTGTACCTGTTCTTGCGTAAACGGACGGACCACCCGGGATGAATTCATCTTCTGTGGCATTAATTTCAGGCATTCTTCGGCAACCGCGTAATTTCCGGAATGGATGCTGACAAGTGCTGCCTGTCTCGGAAACTTTTCTTTATTGCGGACAAAATACTCCTCAAGGCTACCGTATTCGGCTTTTACATCTTTCTCAAAACTCCGGTACCAGTTCTCTATATGTTCAAACACATTCTCCGCAAGTTTCCCGAATGATTCATCCTTTCCGTCAAAATCATATTCTATTTGCTCTTTTTCAATTATTGACTTGCAGGCTATGACGCTGTTGGCACGGATCTTATCCGTCAGTTTTATATCTGAAACAGGATCTAAGATAAAAAGTGTAAGATCATCAAAATACGAATACTTTACTTCATACATAAAACCAACAGTAATCTTATCCGAGTTCTTTTTTCGAGGCAGATCATAATAAAATGCATTGATAAAAAACGGGGGAATCGTCTTATACAGGTCATGCTGCGGAGAAGCTTTTATCCCTTTGCTCTTCGCTACTACTTTCATGTATTGATATAACTTATCAGCCATTTTATTCACCTCTGTACAAGTGAATTATAGCACGGACATCACTTTTCGATGCTCATAGATTATTCTTCCCTAAGTTTCTCATGTCTGAGCCTGCCTTTTTCCTTATGTGAGTAATTATCTTGCCGCCATCTCTTAATTTATTCGGCATTACATCTCATACAATGCAATTCGTGTTCCTATTTCGCCCTCATTAAGTTTTGCTAATCTCTTCCCAAACCGTTCTAACGCTCCCAATTCACACTTTACATTACACTGACAACGATGCGAACGATCATCAACATCACATATTTCAAGATCAACTCCTATTGTAATATGACCCTGACTGTCGGTACTTAATGTTAATGAAAATGCCGGAGTATACTTTCCGGTTTTGTGCCCAGACTCGAAATATGTTGCAGAATTATCCGAATTACAAAAACCAGTCAGAAAAGATGCAAGTTCATTCAGAAGCGCTCCGTCAAAGTAGCATGTTTGATGAGCATTTACATACTGAGAATACACTTCTATCTGCAGCTCAAATATGGTCTCATCTTCCCAAATCTTACTTACTATAATATTGTCTTTATAATCCATTATTGCTTCCCCACTTTACTTCTGATTATGATTTCTATGTTATTTATCGAACCCGGTATGGCTCTGCTTAAATCCATCCCTGTGAACTTCGAAAACAATACTCATTCATTAATCGTTACCTGTTAATTTTTACTAATTATATCGCTACGTTACTGCTTAGGCAGACCAAGATAAAACAAAAACAGTTTTTTGTTTTTCTTAAGCACCGTTCAGCCACTTGATTATCACTCGCTTCCGTTCATTTCATTACCTGTTCAGTCATTCATTATCTTGATAACAAAATCGAGATCTTTATCTCACAATTACTTCTATTTCTGCCTCACACTTCCTTAGGTATTGCCAATCTTTCAATTAAATTCAGTGACAGAATAAAATCAGGGATTAAAGAAAGGATTAACCGAAGACAACGAACTATATAAAGAATTTTCTGAATACATGTCTTCTTATGCGGAAGCTTCTTCCCCCCCGGCACTTTCAACTGGAAACCACTATAATAGGATTTATTGGAGAATAACTAGATGAGAAAAACGAGAATCATTGTATCTTTGGGGCTGGCGCTTGCGATGGCGGTATCTGTTGCCGCATGCGCTGATAAAGGAGTTGCTTCGACTTCTGATACTGCTGCACCCGTGTTTACGGAATCCGAGACAAAGGCTCCGGAGAGTGAGACCGCGCCCATTCTTTCCGGTTCCTCAGATGAAGCTTCAGGGTTTATTCTCGAACAGGCCATAACTATTATCAAGAGCGCGCTTGGACATGATAAGGATGCATCCAAGTGGATTTTTGAAAGCACTCTTGGTGCAAAACTCCGCAGTGAGGTTGCCGTTGAAAATAATTATTACTATTCCACTGATATCACCATCGAGGACGTTCAGTTTACGCAACTTGTAATCAAGACCAACAAGAGCGACGGAACAGTCTTAGAAGTTGATCTCATTAATGATACAAGCAATACGACTGACTGCGAGAGTTATATGGAAAAATACAAAAACAAGCTCTCTTCCGTTTATGGCGATAAGCTTACTTCTTCTGATTCTTCTGAGTACGAAGGCTTTAAGGTCAGTGTTGGCGAAGGTGCCAACTGCATCATTGGAGGTTCTTATTCTGCAAATCTTAATACGTTCTATCTGATTATCAGTGCGGAATAATCAGATTTGAACGTCAAAAGAACACCACTGGCGCCTGCGGGTTACGCAGGCGCTTTATCATGTCTGCTGGTGATGCATAGCGGTGACCTTGCAGTCGGGACACATTTCGACATAGACCGTTCCTTCACACATGCCATTCGCTATGGTCTCCCAGCTGAGCTGTGCCAGATATCTCATAGGCTTACCGCAGTCCGGACATTTTGATATCAGACAGTCCTGGATCCAGTGCGCGAAACCTCCGATTGATACGGCGTTCCAATCGTTTGCTTTATAAAATAGAGGACTATCCTTTTCGTTTAATTCCAGACCGTTGTTTTCGAGCACTTTGCAGTCATCATCTGATACATAGTTTTCTTCATCGTCAGATTGTCCCTTATAAGGAAAACAGGCTTCGCTGGAACCGTCCAAGTTAAATCTGCTGAAACCTTCAGCAAAGCAAATACAACTCGGGCAGCATGTTGCCGTTATCTTTCCGGGGACACCAAGAAAATCCAGACGTTTGTCAGTACCGTCAATGCTTATCAGATCGACCAGAAGGCTTCCGCAATGAGGACATCTGTCTTCTCTTGTCTTACCTATTACAACAGCTTTATCGCCGGTGCCCTTCTTTTCTACGCCATAGCATTTATCGTAATTTATTGCCAGTCTCTTTCCTGATTCATCGAATGTCCATCCGCCGGACTCGGCATAGACATCAGGGTCAACATAAAGCTTTTCTCTCCACTTGGGAGGATTCTTTTTAAGTTCATAAAGAGTTTCCAAAGCAACATCATCGCCCTGCATAGCGAGGCACTCTAACAGATGTGATGCCTCCATCGAATCTTCCGTAGACTTCAGGCACTCTATCAGACCGTCTCTGACATCTTCGGGCGCATGATAGTATATCTCCCAAGGATAAAAGACCTCTTCATTCAATGCTGCTCTTTGAAGGTCTTCTGATATTACCCCATGTAAAGAAAGGCAGTCCCAAAAATATTCCGCTGCCGTGTCTTCAAGGTCTTCGAGATCATCTAAATGTTCTATCAGGTACTGCTGTCTTTCCTGTATCTGTTCAGGCGTGAACTTAAGGGCTTCTTCGAGATGCTTTGCTTCCTTGCACTTTAAACACAAGCCCTCAAAGTTTTGACCACGATTACAAACGGGACAATTATACTTAAAATTCATAAGCCCTCCTCACCAAATAAAGATAGTTCCATTATAACATCTGTGATTAGCGGACCTGCGAAAATTATTGTCAGACAAAACCAGTGTTGATATTATTGTATATAGTATCGGCATTGGTACATGGAATGAGGGGGAATAGAAATGGCTGTATTAAAGAGTAATCTCTGCCCGACATGCGGCGGACTTCTCGACATCGATCTTGATAAGCAGATGTATATCTGCCCGTTCTGCGGTGTTTCTTTTGATTATGAATATTTCCGCGAGGATAATGTTAAGGAAGTAGCTTCCAAAGCTGTCCGCAGAAGCGAGTTTGGTTCGGCAAAGGATGCTTTTGATTTCATGCTCTCAAAAGATCCGCACGACTTCGAAGCGCTGCGCGGTCTCTTTCTTTGCAAAAACAAATGGACTGACATGGATCAAATGCACCATGACAGCGAAGTTCAAGTCAGCGCGGATGAGCCCACCCTGCTAAACGCGATCGAGAAATGCCGCCCTGAGCATAAAGCTTACTTCGAAAAGGTACGCGAGGCTCTCAAAGAGCTTCGTCATTACAGAGATCTTAAGGCCGAAGCAAAGAGCATCAGCAAAAAGAAAGAAAAGGTCTTAGAGACGCTGCACGGTATTCAGGATGAACACTATACTACTACCCATTTATTCACGGAATTTTGCGATGAGATACGGCAAATGGGCGCGAAAGCGATCGAGGCAGTAATCAGCCTTACGGTCATTGTTCCTCTGATGATCATCGGATATTCCATTTGGCAGAGGTCATGGGGAATCATTATTGCTATAGTGATAATAGCAGCACTTATCATTGGCGGCTACCACCTGATAAAATTCCTCATCGCAAAATATCTTGAAAAAAGCATGGTACCTTACGAGAAGGAAATCGCCGAACTGACTGAACAATACGACGCCAAGAATGCTGAGGCAGTACAGTCTAATAAAAAATACAAGGATCTCGTTCAGGAATTCATGGATATGGATCCGGTTCCATCTCCATAATCTATATATCTATCATTCCTCTCGAAAAGCAACCGTCAGACGTAGTTTCTGAAACTTGAGAGATGGAACGTCGAGTCTGCCGGCGCGGATGCAGTCTCTTTATTTATGCTGCAAAGAACGTATATCCACTGCCCCTCGTATACTAAATCCGAGCCTTCATTGACCCCAAGAGATTGTGTTTTGGATAATTCTTTGATCTCATCTTCCGAGAGTTCATTATCGGAAAGATATACGCTCCACTCTATATCTGATCCGGAATTGTTTGTCGATGACCAGAAGAAGTATGCGCCTATGAATGAATCGTATTGAACTGCGTAATAGCCCTTCTCGAAGATATCCTCGTTTGAAATGTCAAATCCCATCCCCTGCGGAGGTTCGTGATCCAGATCGTCCGGAAAATCAGGCGCCTTATAGTTCGACGATCTTGTCGAAGCTGCACTCGTCGGAACCTGCGTATCAGTCTCTTTCGAGCATGCAGGCAGAGCGAAGACGACACCTGCGATAAGGATATATATCAAGATGTGTTTTTTGTTAATCATACTTAAGACCTCCTGTTACCACTTGCTATAAATACAGATATAGATGGTTAAATGTTGCATTAGTTCATCTTGCAGTTGATACAGCCTGATTCACGGTCATTGGAGTGTCTTCACTCATTGTCTTTCATTATGAGTTTGTCTTTCCTGACAAAATCATGGATGAATCTCCTGATTTTGCCCGTGAGCTTTGCTGATTCATTCTCGAGTTCTCTTATCTTATCGTCCAGCTTGCGGGCTTCATCATAGAACTTTGCGTTGGTTTTTTCAAATTTCTTCATCCTTCTCATACCGAGACAGAAACCAAGAATACCAACTACGGCAAGGACGAGACTTATTCCACCAAAAAATCTTATAGTTCCGAGGTTTGTGGATATATACTCTGAATTGGTAGCATATAATTTTGTTAAATCCTTAGCAAATACAATGGCCATCAGCATAAAAATGGCAGAAAGGGCCAAAAATGCAACGAGCAGACCTATCTGATCCGCTTTTGTTGTAAATCCGCCTTTACCATTATTTCCTTCATACTTTATGTTGTTCTGCGTGATGATAGAATTGATCTTGTTCTTTTCCTCCCGGAGAGCTTCGATCTCTTTGGAACAATCAGCCAATCTCTTCTTTTCAGCATAGGCCTTGGCAAACTCCGTAAAGTATTGCTTGTCTTCTTCCGAAGCTGATTCGATTACCCGGCTCACCATCCTGGAGTCATAAGTAAATTCTTTATCAACCTGATCAAGCACCTTCATGTCTGTCAGATGGGCTGCTGCCATCATCAATCCTCTGAGAGCGAGAAAATCGTGAGGGTCCTTTTTCAGCATGAACTCGTAAGCTTCTGTGGTAGCCATAAACTCTCCTCTGGAGAGATATGTCTCACCCGCCTCATGTATCCGGTCTTCTCTGAAGTATTCGTAATCATAAGTCGAACCGCAGAAAGTACAATGGTACATCTGCTTATCGCTGTCTATTCTAAGGCTCCCGCCGCAGGAAGGACACTGGTGTTTCTTAATTTTGCCGGTTTCCGGCACCTGTTCCTTTACGGAATCTGTTACTATCAGGCGGTCTTTTCTGATAAGAACCTGAACGGCTTTCCTGATATCGTCCGAGAGCTGTTCCGCTTCAGCTTCAAGTGCCTTGATCTTCCTCGCGGTTGCTTCTGATTCGGCTTCCAGCTCCCTGATATAAGCAGCTATTTTCTTTATTGCTTTCATCTTGGGATAGACTATTAAGAAATTAACGGCTAAACCGATGAGAAGTGCCAGTCCGCCGGCAACAGCAAAAAAGATGGCTGCTTCTTCATCTTCGATGTTATCAAATATTCCACAGAGACAAGGAATACAGAAGAAGGCAGTAAGACACCACACCATAATGAATATTATATTAGGATGAAGTTCGGAGCCGTGCCTGCCTTGGAAATAGTATTCGAAACAGGCATCCTTGGCCACCCCGATATCACCCTCTGTTCTCTTCAGTTCCCGGCGCAGTAATTCGATCTCCCTGTTACAATCAATCCATTGCTTTTTATAAGAATAGATCCTTCTGAATCCCGAGAAGTATTCCTTGTCTTCTTCCGAAGCTGCATCAAGTACTTCACCGGCCAGTTTGGAATCATACGGGAAGTGTTTTGCTTCGCCTATATGGGATAATCCATCTATGTCCTTAAGATAAGCTGCAGCAAGCATCAATCCTCTGAGCGCGCGAAAATCGTGAGGAGCCTTCTTCAATATGAGCCTGTATGCATCGACAGCGGCATTGACCTCACCTCTTGAAAGATAAGTGTCACCCATCTCATGCAGCTGTTCTTCTCTGAAATAATCGTAATCGTAAGACGAACCGCAGGAAATACAACGGTATATCTGCTTCTCGCTGTCGCCGATCATGCTTCCGCCGCATGACGGACACTGACGATTCTTAATCTGACCCATTCTTTAACCCCTATTATTCCGAATCTCAACAGATATCAAGAAAAACCAACAACCATATTATATACAAGTTTTCTTTCCATATTTCACTCTATTCCTATGAATCACTAAGCAAGCAAAAGAAAAGAAGATGACGTCAAAAACAAGCTAAACAGACTGAAAATCACATAAAATAAGGGTTTTCATCAATCTTCAGCCACTTTTACCCAAAAAATCAGGGGCTTGAGAAAACCCCAAACCCCTTGATTTTATTGGTGATCGTGAGCGGATTCGAACCGCTGGCCTACCGCTTAGGAGCGTCTAAAGAACAACTAAAAACATTGAAAGGACGGCATTTCTGGGCTATTCCTTCATATCTTAAGCCACTTTTCAGCCACTTTTTCTATACTTCCTGATGTAAGCGAAAAGGTAGTTTATATATATGAAACTAGACTTTCAGTTCCTTATTTATTATTAACGATAGGATGAATGCCACAGCAGACAAGAAGCAGAACACAAGCGATCATACAAATAAGAGAAATTATAAAAGGAGCTTTAAATCTTTTATGCCTATATTAAAAAATTACTGTCTAAGGAATATCCCTAAGACAGATTCATTATATCATTACAACCATCTCTCAAGACTTATTGAAGCCGGTATAATGTGAGGCTAATTTTCATTTCTGAACAATAACGTAATTGTTGGTATAATTATAAATTGGAACAACAATAAGCGGAAGAAAATGTTCAGCATGGGCAGGGACAGGATACGTGGAACGAGAGATCAATTCAGATGAATTCGGACAAAATATAAGAAACAGCTGTTTGGGACTTTTTTGTTTCTTCGGTCTGTTGTTTATCCTTGCATTCGGTAATGATTCATTCGTCTTTCACATTCCGGGATGGAATGTGATCAGCTGCACCGGACAGCTCATCTCATGCATTATTTATTTGATAGTTATCAATACTTCTGTTGACATGCGTCCTTTGTGGAGGCTTAAGAGGAGTAAGGATTCTTCCCGCATCGGGCGGATCACGCATACAAAGGATTTCGTAAAATCGATCGATGCGATCGAAGACGGCCGAAGCTGGTTCTCGTCCGGCAGCATCTACTATTGGATCGCATTAAATGACATTGAATTCGGCGAGAAGAATACTGCTAAAGTACGTGAAACCATTAAATGTTCACCGCGGATCATTTGGGTTACACACTTCTTTTGGATGGCTTTGAGCATTGCCTTGGGTATCATTCCCATCCCCGTCATGACTGCCGTGCAGCATACAGCAGGAAAAGATTTCATAGAGTATTGGTTTTTCCTTACCGAAGTACTGGTAACCTGTTTTACATCACTATGTGCAGTTGCATGTGCTGTGATCAGTCTGAAGATCAGCCGGAAGAAGCATCAGTATCTGTATGAGTGTGCCAAAAGAATCGTTCATGAAAACAGTACAAGCGGACACAGGGAAAAACTCGAGGATTTAGGTAAGACGAAGGACCGTCTCAAATGGTATTACAACTGCTGTCCGAACTGCGGAGCAGATGCCGTGCGGACTCTGAAACACTGTGCCAGCTGCGGTACTTCACTTTTGGTTCAAGACTTCGACGGCGTATCTTACGGTGAAGTCCACCACATTGTCGGAGCCACGTCTATTGACAGGAATATCAAAAACGCTCCGGATCTTTCAAGCAAGTTAGTGCCGAAGCTTTACAAGAACTGTCCGAACTGCGGCGCTGTCAGGGCTGGAGACGAGACCGAGTGTTCTGTCTGTGGAACGTCACTATTTGTTGTCGATGAGGAACTTTAAGAAAAACTGGACTTAGATTGAAAATAAATGTGGAAGATGTCAGAAATAAGCTCAACGAGCTGAAAATGCCCTGAAAGAAGGGCTCATTAATGAGTTTAGCCACTTTTAGCCACTTTGGAAAAGAAAGAACACCACTTGAGCTTGCGAGTTCCGCAGGCGCTTTAGCGCCGAGGACCTGTCTGAAGCAAGCAAGTGGTGTTCTTTAGCCTTGGTGATCGTGAGCGGATTCGAACCGCTGGCCTACCGCTTAGGAGGCGGTCGCTCTATCCAGCTGAGCTACACAATCGTCTTTTTGACCGAACGAGATTATATCACAATCCAGGAATACTATAAAGACAGGTTTCGGCAAGCATAACCACTAAAGATATAAGGATAAGGTAGAATGGAAGGCCGTCAATATATTTGGACTTTGATACGAAGATCAAGCGTCTTCTGATTACGGATAAGAGACCGGTCATTACAGTATCTGCGGCAACAATTAATACTATAGCAAGCAGAATGAGTGAGATTTTGGGCATTCCGGGACTTACAAGGAACAACATTGCCATAAATGCAGCAGCAAATGACACTTCGCTGATCAGATATCTGAGTCCGAAGATCGAACTTCTGAAATTATGTCTGGCAGCATATACAAACACAGATCCGAACAGCAAAGCCGCAAATTCCGCCGCAGGAAGAGCCGTGATCCTGAACAGGTCAGAATCTGTAAAGATCATAAGAACATAAAGGGCTGCCGTGCAGATAAGGCAAACAAGCGTGAACTCTCCTCTTGCGCTTAAGAATCTCTTGAGTTCTATGACATCAGCTACGGGAATATCCCAGAATTCCGTAAGCTTTTTGGATGTCGCACATCTCGGCGTGCCTGAGATCTTGGAGATTGTCCAGCTCATCAGAATAAGGAACATTACTGATGCAAGAAGTGATACAAACAGATATCTCTTCTCAAACACATAAGAGATCAGGGTTCCAAACAGTGAACATGCTACGGCAAGAACATAAGGAAGCATGACTTCGCTTCCGAATGACGGTCTCGTAAATGTATCGTTATCGTCGTCCTTGAATCTGGCAACTGACATTATTCCTATTGCCATCGGGATAAATCCCACAGCCGCATAAGGCCGGCAAAAGCCCAGACGGTATGAGTATTCACAGGCTGCTATAAACAAGCCAAGAACGAATGCGAACGAGATGACCGACAGATTACGGGGCATGAAGAATCTGAGCGTAAGAGACCACAAAAGAAGACATGCAAAAGAGCATGCGACAGGCCACCAGATCGCCGTTCCGGAAAACAGATATTCTAAGCAAAGCGATATTATCGTATAACCCAGAAGGAGCGAACTTCTCGTAGTAAGGTATCTGGCAGGCCTTATATGAGCGGCAGACACCTTATCGTCGTATTTTTTCCTTGACTGCTCGTTATCGAACGGTGAATTGTATTTCTCGGTAAACAGGCCCATACGTTACACCTTCCAATTCAGATATTCCTTGAGGAATTTGTAACAAGTATTACAGGCCTTGATAACGGTTCTTGTCTGGTCGTATGCATAAGGCACAGGATCGATAAAAGAAGCCATCTCCGACATCGGAAGATCGTCAAGGCTGTTAGTGATGATCTGGCTGTCAGATCCGCCGCCAAAAGAAAGACCGTCTTCGCTTGCATCGTAGTTATCGGGATTGTTGCCGATATCACCTTGTTCTGTCTCATCGGGAGTGGTGTCGGGAGTATATGTCTCGTCTCCGCCAGTGCCATTGATATTAGCCTGGATTTGTCTCACGCCCATATAACCTACAGCTACTTCGTCATCGTTATAAACAGTATATATCTCAGGATTCTTCTCAAACGAGAATACGACGTGACCGTCTGCGTTAACATATCCTAGCTCTTCAGCATCCTTCTCAAACAGATAGATACAGATATCGTCAAGACCGTTCATGTATTGGTCCTTGCCATACCCTGCCTGGGAATTTGCTATACATTCCTGTGCAAGTTCTACGAAAGGTCTGATATCACAGGTAACACCGTCAACGATATCGGTTGTACCGTCCGACTTCATCGCAAGACGGTCAGGATCCTGGCATTCAAGAAGAGCGTGACAGAGATTATACGACTGTGTAGCCCAGTCAAGTCCGGAGATGAGATAAGCACCCTTAAGTGAGGCTTCACTCCTGTCCTGGTTAGTCTTATCGGTACTGAAAGCATCCCACTTTACCTTTGTGATGACACCGTCAACAACCTCCATCTCGACATAGTCGATATAGCGGCTCCTGTCGTCAAAAAGACGCTGTGCGTAGTAGACTCCGTCGTTTAATCCCTTAAGAGTGTATCTCTCGGATTTATCGTCATCATCAACCTTCTCCTCCGACACAAAAGCTACCGGGATCTGCTTGCCGATAAGTCTTTCCTTGATGAGAGCCATATCACTGTCGCTGATCGTATAATCGTTATCCCCGTCACCCGGAAGCAAAGACAGTCCGGATACTCTGGTACTCTCGTATTCAAGTGCAACAAGGATCGGCAGATCCTTGCCGCCCGGAGACTGAACGGTAAGATCGACAACGTATCCTTCGGGAATTCCCGTATCGCTGTAACCGATATAAACACCGTCTATCTCAGGGAAATCCGCTAAGGCTTTGCTCTTGATCTTCTCATATGAAGAAGCGTCCAGAACCCCGGAGAATTTGGACTGATATTCATTCTGAATACGCTTGTTAGCGTTATCGGACGATATGAAGTAACCTCCCGCAACAAGCGCAGCGCCAAGGATAAAGAGAAGTATGGCTTCTGTGATGAACTGCTTAAGCTGTGAATGCGTCATCATGATAGATCAGCCTCCCTGGAACGGATCTTGCGTCTGGAAAGAGTTTTCGAGAAAAAGTCTAGCACAAACGCAAGGAAATTAACTGCAAGGACAGGTGCCAGAAGCGATACGACCGGGCTTAAGAACGGTCTTGTTATCAATGTCAGGATACCGCATAATACGCCGGCGAAAACTCCGGATGTAAATCTTGAAGGCATCGTGGTCATATCGCCCAACAAGAATACCGCTACGAAGACCGCGCCTGAAGAAAGGAGATAAACCAGCATTCCGTCAAAACCGAATGTCTTTGTCTCGATAAGCCTCGAAAAAGGATAAAGCGTAAGAAGCGTCAATATGTAAGATACGGGAGAATATAGCCTCATTGTGCCTTTTAAAGTAAGGTATACTCCGCCTGCCACAATGCAGATAAAGCAGGCTGTGCCGATAAGGCTCGGATAGTTACCGGTTATAAGTTCGCTGAAAGAGAACGGTGTATAGTCCGGAAGCGTTCCCGGCTTGCCCTGAACGACAAGACTCACCAATGATAATCTTGAATTATCCTCGCCGTAAGAGAAGCCCTGTGTAGCCGAAGGCATTACGAGTTCAATGAATAAACGGCCCGCACAAGCAGGATTCAATATGTTGCTTCCCGCACCTCCGAATACCTGCTTAGTAATAACAGATGCAAACAACACCGCTATCAAAGCTGTAAGAAGCGTTGTATCCGGCGGCAGAAGAAGAGCCAGAAGCAGGCCTTCGACAAGCGAACTTACGTCGAAATAATTGCTGCCTTTCCTTCTTCCGGTAAATCTCATACAGAAATTGTCCGAAAGCACAAAAGCCGACATAGAGAACAATATAAGAACCGCAGCTCTTAAGCCGTAGTAGAAGATGCCGCACACGATGCACGGAACAAGAGATGCAAGAAGAGTCATATAGATATACGGAGCACTTTTCTCCGTATGTATAAATGGCGCAAGCTGTCTCTTATCTATACTCATACTTCCTTATCCTTCTCAAAAGGCAGCGTTATCGCATCGGGAGAGACAGTCTTCCTGTCTTCACCGCCGTCGGGATAATCCTCAAGGAGTGACGCTTCACCGACATAGTATGACTTAAAGTCTTCCACAACTCTGTCACCGGCTCCGCTGTTATCGAGGAGCGAATTGACTTCGATGACTCTTCCTTCTCCCGCAAAACTGGCAATAGCAGTCGTAAGATTAATGCCGGCAGGACAAACGTAAGAACAGGACCCGCAGGATATGCACTCTCTTGCACCCTCTTCAGCAGCCTTCTGCTTCAGACCCTGATTGAGCATCTCATAGATGGTATTGGGCGACAGGTTCATCGGGCAGCACTCGGAACAAAGACCGCAGTGAATACAAGGTGTCCTCGGAACCTCATTGCGTCTTACAACGGAAATTACGGATGTTGTCTTAACGACAGGCGTTCTCTCGGGATCTAAAATCTCTATGCCGGTCAGGCAGTTGCCCCATATGATCCTGTCACTGCCGTTCTTGATATCCTGGGCATTTATCAGGAGCTCGGAAACCGGCGTTCCAATGGGGACGAGCATGTTATGTCCGCCCGAAGCATCTCCTGTTACGGACACTATCCTGCTCATCATAGGGATGTTGTCTGATAAGGCCTCCCAGCAGGCAAGCATCGTAGAACAGTTGAAAAGAACTGCGCTGCATGACTTCTCGATAGTCTCGCCTACAGCAAGGTTCTTTCCGTATAAAGCTCTCGCGACCAGCCTGTAGTAGCCCTGGGGGAAACGTTCCCTAAACAGTTTTATATCGAATTCAAGATCCTTAAAGTCATCTTTGATCTTTTCTATGGAGTTTAATAGTGCCACCCTTTGCTCTTTACGGTTCTCGGAGATAAGGAACATACATCTTGAAGCCCCTACCGCTCTCGCACAGGCACATGAACCCAGAACAACATAGTCCGGGTATTCTGTTATCGCGACCAGATCGGATGTGGAATAAGGTTCACTCTGAAGACAGTTGACCAGAAAATCCCTCACGTTCTCAGTCCTTGCTCTTTTTAGCTTTGCGGCTGTAGGAATACCCTCACCGCCCATTCCGCAGATACCGGCAGCCCTTATGATGCCGATAGCTTCGCTGGCGGAGAGCTTGAAGCCTGATCTCGGCTTCAGGGAATCAAGCCTTGTACGCTTCATGTCACTTACTATTGTGACAGCAGGAGTCAGTATTCCGTTAGGAAGTCTTATATCGGATATCTCCGATACTCTTCCCGATATTCCGCTGTGAACCGGAACTGAGAATGATCCCTTCTCCGGAACACCGACACACTGGCCGACTCTGACATAATCACCCTCTTTGACAGCGGGGATCGCCGGAACACCGTAGTGCATCTTCATAGGAAGGATGATCTTCGAAGGATATACCCTCTCGAACATGATCTCCTTGACAAAAGGGGAACGCTTCGAAAAGTTCAAAACGTCCCCTGTAAATAGTCCTCTGTAAAATGAATACCGTCTTCTGTCTGCCACTATTTAATTATCCCCGAAAAGGAAGGCTACTTAAACTGACGGCTTATCAGTCGGAATAACCTTCGAGTTTCTTTGACTTAGGCGATCTGTTGAGCTTTCTGATAGCTTTTGCCTCGATCTGTCTGATACGCTCACGAGTAACGCCGAGCTTCTTGCCGACCTGCTCAAGAGTCATAGGAACACCGTCCTTAAGACCGAATCTTAATTCGATAACTCTTCTCTCCCTGTCAGTAAGACCGTTAAGAGCCTGAATAAGGTCTTCCTTAAGAAGGATCCTTGCAACCTCTTCTTCGGGTGCTGCAAGCTCATCGTTGGAGATGAAGTCAACAAGGTGGCTGTCTTCTTCCTCACCGACCGGCTTATCAATGGAGATAGGATCTTGTGAGATCTTCTGGATCTCTCTTATCTTCGCTTCGTCAATGCCCATAGCTTCAGCAAGTTCCTTTGTCGAAGGCTCTCTTCCGAGATCCTGTACGAGCTGGCGCTGAACCCTTGTGAGCTTGTTGATCGTCTCGACCATATGAACGGGGATTCTGATCGTTCTTGCCTGATCGGCAATAGCTCTGGTGATAGCCTGACGGATCCACCATGTCGCATATGTTGAGAACTTAAATCCCTTTGTGTAGTCGAACTTGTCTACAGCCTTGATAAGACCGATATTGCCTTCCTGGATGAGATCGAGGAGCGACAAGCCGCGGTTCATGTATTTCTTTGCGATGGAGACTACAAGTCTCAGGTTTGAATTGATAAGGAGTTCTTTTGCCTCCTCATCGCCCTTAGCCATTCTCTGGGCGATATCCTTCTCCTGCTCTGCATCAAGAAGTTCGATCTTACCGATCTCCTTAAGATACATCTTGACCGAGTCATCGACGACATTAGCGTCATCCACATCACCATCAGCATCCGGATCGTCGTTATCAAGATCAGGATCGTTTATCTTTACGCCGCCGTTCTCAAGCTCAGCTCTGAGATTAATAAGCTCATCGGGTTCGATCTTATAAGAATCAGTCAATGCCTCGAACTCAGTCTCGGTGATCTGATTCTCATTCTTCTCTGCGAATTTCTTTGCCTGTGCCAGCGCCTTTTCAAATTCTGTCATATGATGGTTCACCTCATAAAATCGGTTGTTTTTGTCTAATCAGATAAACCGCAAAATGCGGCAAACGGTGATTATTTGCTCTCTTCAGTAGTCTCTATGATCTCCACAGGTTCCTGAACATCTTTTGTCAGACCATCTTCGTTGATGAAAAAGATAGTATCGGGAGTGTAGATATACATTTCAACATTGCCGGAATCCTCGCCGCGCTTGTCAGCACGGAGCTTGGAATAGTTGGAATAGAAAGCCCTGGCCTGCTCGTCAGTTACTCCGTCTGAAAGACCGAGCTTGACATACTGGCATGAAAGACCATAGACATTGACCTGTTTGTAATTAAACTCAGGATTCTCATCCTGACTTCCGGGTGCCTGTACATCAAATATACTGTCGATATCTGCCTTGATGGCTTCATTCAATGACTTGCGGCTGAAGAAAAGCGGCAGAGCAATTGCAACGATAATGCCGACGAGAACAACAAGTCCTACGATCATTCCGATAACGAGCTTTTTGGGAGCCTTTACATCGTTAGGAGATATCTCAAATTCACTTGCCTTGAGCTTAAGGCTGTCAACCTGCTGCTGTTTGGAAACCTTGTCTCTGTTTACAGCCTTCTCAACGAGATCTGGCATAACAGGATTGGAATAATAATGCTTGGCTCCTTCCTGCTTCTCAAACTTCTCATTCTTGAATTCATATCCTTCCGGATTCGCGAGGATTGCAGCAGCCTCCTCGGAAGGGAAAACACAATTACAGAAAACGCACTCGCAAAGATCGTCTCTGTCATCAAACATAACCAGCGAACCGCAGTTCCTGCACATACCTTGTTTAGTCGCCATTAATTATTCGTCCTTTTGTCTTTAAGTATGCGCTTTAAGCATATCCGCATCCTACTTACGAACCGGGGATAAAGATAAAAACGGGCCGTAAACACGGCATTCCCTCTCTGTAGGCATAGTTCTACTTATAGCAATCGTAAATTATAATATGCTAACAAAGAATCGTCAAGCATAATTTATTAATTACTTGACACCTGTATCTTCCCGTCTGTATTATTCTTCCTATCAACAAACCCTGTCAAAACAAGCGAGGACTTTTACGTGCCAACCCGCAGATCCAGATTATACCCTGACTTCAAGCCTTCCAGTGAACAGGAGAAGTTTATGCTCGAAGCCATCAAGGAAGCCGAGAAAGCTATAGATCTCGGTGAATGCCCGATCGGCTGCGTCATCGTAAAGGACGGAAGGATTTTTGTTAGGGCACACAACCTCCGCCTCACCAGAGGAAATGCTATTGCCCACGCCGAAGTCATAGCCATAGACAAGGCCTGCAGAAAGCTCGGCGACTGGAGACTTGAGGACATGGATATGTATGTCACTTTAGAGCCGTGCACCATGTGTTCAGGGGCGATAATCCAGTCAAGGATCCGCAAAGTGTATTTCGGGGCATACGAACCCAAGAGCGGGGCTGTAGTCTCCTGTAATGATATTTTCGATGTATCACACGGTCATAACCATAAAGTGGAATTCGAAGGCGGCATCCTCGAGAAACAATGCTCGCAAATGATGCTCGACTTCTTCCGTGCAATCAGGAAACGCGATGCAGGCAAAAAGCGCCGGGATCAATAAACTTCGACAAACTCACCGTAACGCACAAGGTATAAGAGCTTATGAGAGACTTCTATGCCGTCTTTTCTGCATGCGGCAGCATAACTGTTAAGCTGGAACGCGTGCCTTTCCGAAGCTTCCTTAGCGCGTTCATCTGAGCTGTCGCCTCCTAAGCGGTCGGTCTTGAAATCCAGGATAGTATATCCTTCAGAAGTCTTGTAGATCAGGTCGATTATTCCCTGAACCAGAGCCGAATCACCTTCTGTCCCGTTAATGTAAACGGAGAATACTATAGGCTTCTCGGAATGTGCCGTTCCTTCGTCAAAGCTCTTAATGATCTCGCCGCATCTGTCATCTTTAACAACTGCCATTATTCCGTCTTCAAATTCATTTGCAACCTCAAGAGCATCCGAAGGAGAACAGATATTGAGATACCCGCTCTTTACCAGATCCTTTATCTCATCGTCAAATGAGATATCTCCGTTCCTCAAGCCTTCAAGATCAATGAATCTCATTATCCTGTGAAGTATCGTACCTCTGTTCGCAGCCGTGAGCACCGACACATTCGGGGTCTCAAAATCATCGATGCTCCTTATCTCCATATCTACGTGCGTAGTATCAGACGGCCTCCTGTCACCTGATATTCCGGTTACGGAGACCTTGAACGGTATATCAACGCTTTCCTGATATCTGTAATCAGGCAGGATCAGCTTCCCCTCACTGTTAAACTCAGCGCTGCAATTAACGGATTCTTCCTCTGCTTTTGCATTCTCCGCTTCCGGATCTTTGTAAGCACCATAGAAGGCTTCCACCTTCTCAGCAGGTATCTTAACAACCTCATATCCCGTTGTCTCATTGCCGTCAAGATCCGTGAACGGAACGGCAACGGAAGGATCAAGATTACCGGAACGCGCCAGATCCCTTAACTCATCTCCGTCTCTGCTCCTTGCAAGCGCACTGAAAAAACAGTAAGGAAGTTTCATGTCTCCTGCGAGCCAATGCCTCCTGTCGAATGATCTTTCCCCGTAATCTATTGCCTGTGTGAACGCCTTGCGCAAAGGGCTTGACTTGCTGTCATCTTCAAAATCACAGCATGTGATCACGGAAAGACTCTCCTCTGCCCTGGTAAGTGCGACGTAGAGCAGCCTCAGTGTCTCGCTGTTAGATGCAAGGCGCATCTTCATCTTGTAGATATACTGCTCAAATGAGTGACTTCTCGTGACGTTTACAGGGTCGTAGTCTTCGGTGATAAAGCCGTCATCACGGTCAAACATTATGCCCGAGAGAGTATCCTTCCTCTCGTCCTGACCGCCTGTTGCAACAAGTATAACGAACGGGAATTCAAGTCCCTTGCTCTTGTGAACAGTCATGGTCGTTATCTTGTTTTTGTTCGCGTCAACAACTTCGATATCGGCACGTTTGATCTGTATCTTCATCTTCTCAAGAGATTCCGCTATGCCTGACAGATCCGAACCTCTGAGCTTGAAGTTCTCGGAAAGCCAGTCCTTAAACACGTCGAACTTGCTGCTGTCTCCTTCCCTGGCTTCAAGAGTAGCCCTTATATCGGTCTGTCTGTAGATCAGCTCAATTATGTCATCGATATCGGTAACCATCGAACTCATTCTTATCCTGTCGAATACATCGATAAAATGCCTTGCCCGAAGAGCAAGTTCGGAATCACTCCTTTCAGCAAAGACTCTGAGTCTTAACATCAGAGGTTCTTTCTCAAGAGACGGCCCTTCAAGCTCATGTACAAATGCCTGTATCCTTGCAAGTTCTTCAATCGTAAAATTCGAGAAACTGTAATTCGAGAACATTACTCCGGCAAGATATTCATCCCTGTATTCATTGCCGAGACAGATGAGGAAATTAATCAGTCTGTGTATATCGAGATCCTCGAAAACATCAGTGGTGAACCTTCCCGACGCCTCTATCTTCCTTCCGTCCTTCAACACGCATCCGTTCAGGAATCTTGCAATATTCTCCGCCTGGTTATTTGAAGCTGTAAGGATGCATATATCCTTGAATTCAGTCGGGCTTCCGTCAACTCTCGTGCAGTCTTCGATATATCTTCTGACTTCGCTTAATACAGCTGCATATACAGCCTTTGTCTCCGGTTCTGTCTTATCTTCTTCTGACTTCGGAAGTCCCTTATCGGCCACAACGATCCTCGGAAGCGGACCGTGCTTTGTCTCAGTGGCTTTGCTCAGATGCTGGCTTGCATCGTATTCGATCTCCGATGCTTCCCTGTTCATCGTCTGCTCGAAAATATAATTTGCAAAAGACAGCACTTCACATGTGCTTCTGTGATTCTCCTTAAGATAGTGAACAACGCCATTCCTCTTGCCGGAATTATAGTCATCCATCCTGTTGCCGAAGATCTTCGGATCGGCAAAACGGAATTTATAAATACTCTGCTTGATATCACCGACGCGGAAAACATTTCCGTCAGGATTCTCGAACCGCTCGATTATCTTATCCTGAAGCCTTGTGTTGTCCTGATATTCATCGACGAATATCTCCTTGAATTTCTCACGGTAAAATGACGCGGCTTCATCAGTCTTCAATATCTCATATGCGGTGTGTTCAAGATCCGAATAGTCCATTCCGTGCATCGAATTCTTGACTTCCATATAGAACCAGTCAGTCTTTTTGAGAAGCTCGACAAAGCACCTTGAAGCCTCTGTCCCCTCTTTCTGGCGGGCAAGGATCTCCTTGCTGTCAAAACCCATGAGATTGCTGTATTCCTCAGGAAGATCGAGAGGATTCTCGAACTTTATGCCGGAACATGAAGCCGGATCTATGAAGTGCCTTAATGTTATGAGCGCCAACATCGGTCTGTCATCGCCTTTAAGGTCGGCATTTCTGAACATGGGCTTATACTTAAGCATTCCAAGTTCCTTAACAGGTTTAAGGCAATCGAAGAAACCGGCATCCGGATGTGATCTGCTGTCTTCGATAACCTGACTTATCCTGTTTGCGGCCATGGAGATAAACTCTTCATTCGAATACTCTTCAACTATCTGATATGTATCGTGGCAGGCAAGAACGGAAGCAAAGTCACTGCTTAGCAGCATCTCTCTTACTCCGGCCAGATAACGGGTTATCTGGTCTGGGATATCGCTGCCGTTCTCAAAATACCTTATAAGCCCTTTTGCATCACGTTCTTCGCGCTCTATTGCGAACTTCTCACATACATCAAGATAGTCCGGAAGACTCCTTAATGTCTTATATGTGCCCGTGACAGCTGATGCGAGCGAATCATCGCTTCTTCCGTCTCCGAATCTCCTTGTGAATCTGATAAACGGATCATCTTCAGATACGCACTCTTCATACATTGCCTGTATGGCATATTCCACGGCAGTACGAAGAAGAACGCCCTGCTCGCTTTCACTTAAGATCCTGCATGAAGGATCAGTGAACTCAGCCATAGGACCGTCTTCTATGAGATAACCCTTTTCCTTGATGACACGTGAACAGAATCCGTGCATTGTCTGTATATATGCATTAGGAAGAAGATCGATCTGCATTGAAAGCCGTGAAGCAAGATCAGTATCACCTTTATCTGCTGCTTCTTTCCTCAGATCCCTTAGCTTCTGTTCGATCTTATCGGCCATATGTGATGCGGCATCTTCGGTAAATGTGACAACAAGCATTCCGTCGACAGAAAGAGCGCCGCTCTTTACTTCTTCACCGATCCTGGCCGTAAGCACAGTCGTCTTGCCGGATCCGGCAGATGCGGATACGAGGTTGTTATCAAGTTTTGCATCGATTATCTTTTGCTGTTCATCAGAAAACTTCATAGCTTATCCTCCTTTCCGTCACCGGCGATATCTTTACCGTCAAGGATATCCTTCATTGCAAGAATTGCCCTTCTGTCATCCCTGCTCATGCTCTTATCGGCACCTATAACCTTTGTCACTTCATCGTAGCCGTAATCTTTTCTGGGCTTTCCGCTCTTGGTAGGTTCAGCAGCTTTCTCGCAGTTTGCAACGGTCTTTCCGTATTCGCTTCCGCTTCCGGTATTGATCTGTTCCCTTCCTTTTGATGAGGACGGATCATTGCCGCAGCAGCCTTTGAAGATACAGTAACTGCAGTTTTTAAGACCGGGTTCTGCAGTAACGGCATCTGCTTTTCCCGAACAGATCTGATCCACACTCTCCTTAATGATGTGCTTTGAATAGGAGATCGCGATATTCATTGCATCAGAGCTGTATCCGGCAAGCTTTGGCAGACAGCTTAAGGGTTCATCCTTATCTCCGGCCTTAAGTCCGACAAGAACATAGCCGTAATCGTCTATCACTGCATTGTCCGGATATCTGTTGAGCATCGCTCCGGAGTATGCCGGAAGCTGTATCTGCGTTCCGTTCAGGAGTTCTGATGAATCAACAGCCTTGTCACCGCTCTTATAATCGATCGTTCTCAAATGAATTGTTCCCGATTCATCGGTCCTGATATCGTATCTGTCGATATAGCCGGTAAAGTTAAGATCTATGCCCTCATATGGTATCTTCAGAACAAGATCGCCCTGACCTATCTTCTCCTCAACTCCTTCAGGAACAAAACCCGTATTATATGAATCTCCGAGAATATCTCTGAACATCCTCGTGAACATTCTTCTGAGCTTTGCATAAGTATCCATCTCGAAAACCTTATCCAAAGGATTGCCTTCATCATCGACAGATCCGAATACCGCTCTCGATGACACGGAAGCCTTAAGGCATGTATCGGCAAATGAATTGTACTTAGCCTCATCGGAAAGAAGTTCATGAGCAAGCTCTTTGAACTTCTCAGGATCTTTGCCGCTCTCATCACGGAGCCTCTTATATGCGTTCTCAAACATTCCGTGAATAAGACTTCCGAAAGAGTTGACCTTGACCTTTGTATTGTCTTCCCTCTCGTCTATCCTAAGTTCCCTCTTCAGCATAAACTGGAAAGCGCAGCTCCTGAAGCTTTCTATCGAAGAGACACTCGTATATATGACTTTACCTGAACTTCCGTCAGCCTTCCTGACTGTAAGAAGTCTTGCCATAACATCTTCAGGAATCCTTGCCGTCTCATAATCGTGCCTGAATGTAACCTTTTTGCCCGCGACAGGATTCTTAAATGTATTGACGATATGGAACTCAGGCTTTACATAAGCTTCAAGATACTCAAAAACACGGCTCTTAGGCTTGCCGTATTCATGGACCATATAGATGATGTCGGTTGCAGAACCCAATGCAAGGCAGCATGTCACAAATTCTTCCCTCATCTTGTTCTGAGCCTTGTCCGGGAGTTCTATGTCCTCTGTGGATGCTGACAAAGCCTTAAGCTCTACTCCGCTTAAAAGGCCTTCCCTCATTCTCACATAAGGGAAATTATCCTTCTGTGCACCTATGATGAACAGCACCTTGCAGGGCGTCACAAATGCATGATCAGGCGTCGTGATCTCGATAGAATCGACCTTAAGAGGAATAGTGCCTTCGGTCCTGTTCCTCATATCCGTCCTGAGCATGGAAAGGAAATCCTTCTGGCTTATATCACAGTTATTCATCTCATGTGTGGAACACATAAGAAGACTTATCAGTTCGTCGTAACCTCTTACCAGTGCAACAGCGGCAGGGCCGTCGCCTCTTGCGATAAACTCATCTCTTAACGGCTCGATAAAGCTCCTCATTCCGTCAAGATACTCGAGGCTTGCCTTTGCCTTGCCGGAAAGCGTCCTTGCAGAATAGATCCTGTCACAGGCTTTCCTTAGCGGCAGCAATGCGCGCACGACCACATATTCGTAGAAGAAGTTTCCCGCATCGACAAAGCCTTCTCTTACACCCGGAACGGTATTCTCAAAGATCCATAGACTGCGCTTCTTCCGGTTCTCACCGTCGTCAGTATCGGTATAGGCATTCTGATCGAATATCCTGACACAATCCGTAATATTCTTTGCATAGCAGTAATTCTCAAAACTGTCGGCTATATAAGGCGGGATCATGAGCATGCCCGAACGCATAGCCTTCATGATGAGTTCCAGCGTGTATCCTGCTCTCGGAAGTTCAAGTAGTATCTGCATCATGTAAGGAACAACGGTTCCTCCCAATGCTATCTTGCGGTCGATAAATACATCAAGACCATATAGCTCCGCAGTGCTCCTCATCCTTGGCAGGATATCGTCATTACAGCAGACGATCCTTATATCACGGTATCTGTATCCGTGATTCCTTGTAAGATCGATTATCTCGTTAAAGATGTAACCTACCCGGTCATCAATACCGGCAAGTTCAGCAAGTCTTACACTCCCTTCTGAATCAAGATCCTCAAGCCTGTTATCAGAAGCAAATCCCCGGACCAGATCCGCGATCCTGTTCTGAGGAGCATCCACAGATAGAACATCCCTAAAAGCGCCCAGCCCTTCAAGCATCGAACTAAAATCTTCACCGGTCTTATATACTGAAGAATACGGGGCACTGCCGTTCCCGGTAAGAACATTGAATTCGATATCACAGCCGAGGTCTGACAGGAGCGACACGAGCCTTATCTCTTTGGGCGTGAGCATACGTGTAGCCCCGAAGCCGGTAAATACAATCCTGGATGACTTCAATGAGTCAAGGCCGCTCCTGCGTCTCTTGCCGCTTCCGCCGGCAATAACGGCCGCGAGCTTATCACAGGCAAGAGCAATGGGTTCTCTCAAAAGATTCAGTCCGAACCTTGCATTGAGTTTTTCAAGTTCAAGCATTATAAGGTGAAGATCCTTAAGCTTGTTAAGAAAAGCCGTATTTACCGTCTTATTGTCAAGAGCTTCTATAGCTTTGCCGATCTCACTGATACCGACACCATATCTGGAGAAATCTCCAAGCAGTGCGATCATCATATTGATGTAGTCGATCCTGGAAGACAATGCCGCAAAGGCTTTGAGCTTATCCTTGTTGTTGGCAAGGATATTATAAATGGCATTGCGCAGCATTATCTCGCCGCCCTCAGCCACGTAATTGGTACCGAGATCATCAAGAATATTGCCCGCAAGTTTTCTGAAGCTCAGTACATCACCGGACACAAGAGATGAAGACAGCGTCAGTTCTCCCTTATCAGTCTTTATCGAGGCATTAACCGGAGCCTTTCCCTCCTTGAAAGCAAGCACTTCGCGCTCGACCTGCGCTTTTGCAAACTCAGGCGCAACAAAGATCAGATCCCTGCCGTTCAAATCACTGAAAGCATCCTCTATGACTTCATTAGAGACAGGTCTTATATCGCTGTATGTCTTGAATCTTATCATCTGCAAAACCTCGAAAACCTTTCTGGTTAGATTTTACGATTTAACCTGTTTTTTTCAAAGCGATTAATGGGACAGAAAATATGAGGACATCTGAGGACATCTCACCGGTACTTTTTCCTTGTATGCTATAATCCGAATATATGCTGACGGATCCGGGGATATCCGAAGGCAATACTGATATGGTACGCATTCCCCGAAGGATGAGAATAAGGTGAGATAGTTTTAAGGAGGATAATGGCGTGAAGGTAAATGACATCATCATAGATCAGATATTACATGTTCCGGGACCCGCAAAGCACTACGACAGCGGCGAAGATGAAGACGCGGGTCTATTTAAGAAACTGTTTTCGAAGAAGGAAAAAGAACCTAAAGACACCTTCTACACAAGCAGGATAAAGGAATTCGGAAGAGACGTGCTCTACGATGAACTGCTCAGAGGATACGACGCTTATAAGATCGACAAAGCGCCGCTCGATACAATGATAATTCTGACTGAGAATTATCTTATCATTCCCGAACACGAGGTCTTCCCTCTAGAGACATTGAGAAAGTTTGCTTTATACACAAGCTGGAATGTATGTACAGAATATGCACAGGCCCGTGAAGGCTGCCCTTACGATCCGGATTATGTAAGCGAGTACGAGAATGAAGAAGCCTTCGAACTCGGAAGATTTGAGATACGTCTGATACTGACGGATAACTTCAAGCAGAGATACCAGCATTTCATATTCATGGAAGTACCGGACCGCAAAGATTTCCATCAGGGCATAATAGACCGCTGCCCGAGAGCAGACGATTACACATCAGAAGATGTCCTTGAGGGAGGTTATTTCGAAGACGGGGATCAGGACAGAGACCGGCTGTAAGTAACGCGGTTGGTATCAACGTTATACACCGTATCGTAATAGCGATATATCAGCAATTCCCTGTATATACATAATTCAGGTTTTCTCTTGCGATATCTGCAAGACCGTAAACTGTGCTTACAGGTGTCGGCGCACGGTCAGTCATGTGAAAGCACGGGAAGAATCTGGATACATGCAATGGAATGTCTTTGCCAGCTTCATCAGCAACCGACGCAATCCAGCGGGACATCTCACGCATCATGTCAGGTGAATCGCTGATTCCGGGCACTATAAGGCACGTGATCTCCACATGGGATGTTTTCGAGGCTTTGGCAATAAAATCCATGGTCATCTGAAGATCGCCGCCCAGAGTCTTTCTGTAGATAACGGGATCAAAGCACTTGAGGTCGATATTCATGGCGTCGATATAAGGGCTGATCTCGTCTAAAACTGACAGTTCAGAGGTGCCGTTGGATACTATGACATTCTTAAGGCCGTTATCATGCGCAAGTCTGGCTGTATCTCTTACAAACTCATAGCCGATAAGCGGCTCGTTGTATGTGAATGCTATGCCGATATTGCCGTTTTTCCTGTATTTCAGGGCGATCGCGGCAAGTTCATCAGGTGTGATGTATTCTGCGGTATCTGAGAATTCCTTTGCTTCTTCGCCCCATGAGATTTCGCTGTTCTGGCAGAATGGACAACGGAGATTACAGCCATAGCTTCCGACCGAGAGGATCTTTGAACCCGGGAAGAAATGTCTCAGGGGCTTTTTCTCTACCGGATCTAAAGCAATTGATGTTATGCGGCCGTAGTTTGCAGGCACGACCCTATCGGAAAGCCCGATCCTTGCACCGCAAAACCCGATACTGCCTTCAGAAAGTTCACATTGCCTGAAGCATACATGACACCTGGCCATAAAACCCTCCGGAACTTATATGTGGCGCACCACTTCAAACCGCTGGAGAAAGTACTGCTCATCAGGTTTTATGCCGCCTTTCTGCATAGCGATCGAGACCTGGTAATCAATGGTATCAACGCCGTCAAGATCAGGCAGCAGAAGGCCTCTCCTGCCATCCTTGGTCGAGACTATGACACCATATTTTTTGACGTCAAGTTCATTCTTGGATTCAATAAATTCAGGATCACCCAGAACATCGACATTAATATCGAGCATCGGAAGTTCATCGACGGTAATGGGGTCAAATCTGGGGTCTCTTGTAGACGCGCTAACGGCATTTGCCGCGATCTCCTCAGCAAGATTTTTTCTTGTAGGAAGGATCGTTCCAATGCAGCCGCGAAGCCTGCCGTGCTTGTGTATAGAAACAAATGCGCCCGCACGCCTGTCTAACAGCTCACCGGGAATATCTTCATCACCTGCGATCTCCTTCAGATCTTTGGGGATGCTGACGCCTTGCCTGTATTTTACGAACATCTCCACAGAAAGCCTTGCAAGCTTTACATAAAGGTCAGAAGCGGCCTTCTTGTCTGCAAGTTCCTTCGCTTCTCTCTTAAGATATGAGGTCAAAAACTCTCTTTCTGGAGCTTCACCGGCCTCAGGATAGAACGTGACTATTCCGTATCCTACACCGGTCGTGTCCTCATGCGATAGCACTTCAGTCCTGACATTCCTGCTGTCCCACGCGCCTGCCATAATCACAAACGAACGGTGACCGCATTCAGCCGCCTTGTCGCAGAAATCTTCACTGAAATCAAAGAGCTCCCCGAATGCGCCGCGTCCCATGACATCCATGATGCGCTCATCATATTGCGGGCCTTCTTTTGCAAACCCGTAAGGACCATAGTCCTGAAGCTTGTGCGACAGGTCGCCGCTTGCAACAAACACGGCTTTGCGCCCCAAAGTCTCAACAGCTTCAGCGATGATCATGCCAAGCCTGTAGTGTTCAGTCAGCGGCAGGCCCGAAAGCCCTATCCTTACTATCTTTCCGCCCTTGTACTTATTGCGGATAAACCAGAGCGGGACCATCGTCCCGTGGTCGAGCCTGTCGTCTTCCTCGCCCAATATTCCACAAGGGAAATTTTCCTTATAGGCTATCTCAGAGATCTTATCGACAAGGTCTTCGTCGTATTCCTCATTAAACTTCACATCAGGAGCACCGAACTTCGCAAACGAACCCTTCGCACTCTTTCCCGGAGATATATGGAAATAATCAGCATACATAGTCTGGTGAGGGCTTGTGATGATTATCGTATCAGGACAAAGAGCCGCGATCTCATCTGCCGCTTTCTCATAAGAACTGATGGTCTTTAAGACCTGTTTCTCCCCGCCCTTGCCGACCTGGGGCACGATGAGAGGCGGATGCGGAACCATAAACGAAGCCAGTATAGACATAAAGTTACCCCGTGAATAATTATCGCTTTAAACCTACAACAAAATTATAACAGATAACTTAATACGCGCCGTACGCGCCTTACACGAGCCTTATTTGTTAAGCCTTCTCATGCTCCTCATGGCATTAAGTACCGCGATAATAAGAACGCCTACATCGCCAAAAACCGCGAACCACATATTTGCGATTCCCAACGCTCCGAGGATGAGTATTACTGCCTTTACTCCGAGCGCGAAAACTATATTCTCCCAGACGATCCTCATCGTCTTTCTTGCGATCTTTATTGCGTCAGCGATCTTCGACGGCTTATCGTCCATAAGCACGACGTCAGCAGACTCAATGGCAGCGTCAGAACCCATTGCGCCCATTGCGATACCGCAGTCGGCACGCATCAGAACCGGCGCATCATTTATACCATCTCCGACAAACGCCAGCTTGCCTTTCCCGCCTGCCAGAAGATCCTCGACCTTGGAGACTTTATCGGCGGGCAGGAGTTCTGCAAAGAATCCTGTCAGGCCGAGCTTTTTCGCAACATTCTCAGCAACGCTCTTCTTGTCGCCCGTAAGCATTACAAGACGCTTTACACCTGCATTCTTAAGGCTTCTCATAGCCTCTTCCGAATCTTCCTTGATCTGATCGTTGATTATAATGTGTCCGAGATAATCGACAACGCCCTCATCTTCCCTTGCAACATGGATTATCGTTCCCGTAAGGTGGCAGTCGTGCCACTTAGCGCCGCACATATCCATGAGCTGACCGTTGCCGCAATAATATGTCTTGCCGTCTACAACGGCCTTGACGCCCTTTCCGGCGATCTCACTTACTTCACCTATCAGAGACTTGTCGATATGTCCCTCATGTGCTCTTACTATAGACTGTGCAACCGGATGGCCCGAGAAACTCTCGCAGCATGCTGCGATATCCTTGAGTTCAGCTACACTAATAAGGTTCGGATGTACGTCATCGACCTCGAAAACACCCTTTGTAAGTGTTCCGGTCTTATCGAAGACAACAGTATCAATCTTGGACAGGACTTCCATATAGCCGGCGCCCTTTATAAGGATACCGTCCTTGGACGCACCGCCTATGCCGCCGAAGAACGACAGCGGAACGGATACCACAAGTGCACACGGGCAGGAAACGACCAGGAATACACAGGCTCTTGTAAGCCATTCCTTCCAGACCTCCCAGCTTCCGATACCGAAGAACAAAGGCGGAATGATGCCTAAGACCAGCGCTGCGATTACGACCGCAGGAGTGTAATATCTTGCAAACTTCGTGATGAAATTCTCGACCTTTGCTTTCTTGTCCGATGCATTTTCGACGAGCTCAAGGATCTTGGAGACTGTGCTCTGTCCGAATGTTGAAGTTGTCCTGATCTTAATGACACCTGTCAGGTTCAAAGTACCGGAGATGACATTATCACTGTAGCCCTTGTCGACAGGAGCGGATTCACCAGTCAAAGCCGCCTGGTTAACAGTACTTGCGCCTTCAATGATGACACCGTCCAAAGGTATCTTCTCGCCGGGCTTAACGATGATGATCTCGCCGACTTCAACTTCATCCGGTGATACTTCGATCTCCTGATCTTCTCTTATTACAGTCGCACTGTCAGGCCTTATATCCATCAATTTAGCAATGGATTTGCGAGATCTTCCGACCGCTATGCTCTGGAACAGCTCGCCGACCTGGTAAAAGAGCATTACAAAAGATGCTTCCGGGTATTCTCCCGTTACGAATGCTCCCACAGTCGCTACCATCATGAGGAACTTCTCATCAAAGATCTGGCCGTGGATAAGGTTGATAAATGCAGTCTTGAGGACATCATATCCCGCGATTGCATAAGGAACCGCATAAAGGATAAGCTCCGCCCACCAGGGCACCTCAACAAAATGAAGCGTTACAGCGATCACAGCCAGCAAAACCACTGCGATGATTATCCTTGTGAGCATCTTCTTCTGTTTTTTGGTCAACTTATACTTCATAACAATGTCTCATACAAATATTTAATTCTTCTATTTTTCTTCCTGAATCTTCTTCCTGAAGCTTCTGCAGTTTTCCGGTAAAAGTTCCGGCTACTGCCGGAAGTAATACCGGAACTATTCAGCTATCCTTCAGTAAAAAGCCGCAGCACTCAAAACTGCGGCTATGGATCAGAGCAATACCGTGCAGTCAGGCTCGACTTTAGCGATCGTCTTAACTGCCTGCTTTACGATCTTGTCGAATTCAGCGTCATCAGCCTCTAAAGTCATCTTCTGCTTGATAAAGCTGACTTCGCATGCTTTAACTCCGGGGATCTTAAGAACAGCTTCCTGCATCTTCATGGCACAGTTAGCGCAGTCAAGATCTTCAAGTTCAAATGTCTTTTTCATATGTATAACTCCTTGTTATTTATTATTTATTCGGTCAAATGATCATATCCCTGAGCAATGATAGACTTAACGTGATCATCTGATAAACGGTAGTAGATAGTCTTTCCGTCCCTTCTGGAAGCAACAAGATTGGCAGCTTTCAACACTTTAAGCTGATGTGAGATCGCCGACTGTGTCATATTAAGCAGTTCAGCTATGGCACATACGCACATCTCGTCTTCATGAAGGGCATACATTATCTTGATCCTGGTCGTATCACCAAAGATCTTGAAGAGATCTCCCAGGTCCTGTAACACCTCATCCGCGGGCATGTCAGCCTTAACATGATTCAATATTGCTTCGTGATTATGGGGCATATAGCGGCTCCTTTCCGTTTGTCATATGAACAATTGCTCATATGTTCACTTGTTCATTATACTAACACACCCTCGTAATGCTGTCAACAGAGGGATGCATTACCTAAAAATCCTTTGTTTCAGGGCTTTTTTGCAAATTTTTCCGCTAAAAACCCTCAAATTCCCTTGTTTTTAATGTCAAAGAACTTTATAATATCGGCATTGTGAAGGTCGGAAGGCCCTTACAACATACACTTTATAACCCACATCAGGGAGGAATTAATAATGAACAGAACAGAATTAGTTGATGCAATCGCTGTTAAGGCTGACATCTCCAAGAAGGATGCTGACGCTGCAGTTAAGGCTTTCATCGAAGTAGTTTCTGATGAACTTCAGAACAAGGGCAAGGTTCAGCTCGTTGGCTTCGGTACATTCGAGACATCTGAGAGAGCTGCAAGAACAGGCCGTAACCCTCAGACAGGCGCTGCTACAAAGATCAAGGCTTGCACAGCTCCTAAGTTCAAGGCTGGTAAGGCACTCAAGGATAAGGTTAACACAAAGCCTTCCAAGAAGTGCAAGAAGTAATCTGATATCAACTGATTATGCTAATAGAAGAGGTTGTCTTGGAATAAGACAACCTCTTTTAGTTTGCTTATAAACATCTCGAGAATACTCTCGATACGATCTCGAAAACACTTACCGCAGGGTTCTGCCTGAACCTGAGCTGTTACTGGCTCGCAAAGAACGCTATATAATCCGGCAGATAGGTATGTACGAACAAGAGCAGCGCGAACGAGAAGAATACCCACATCTCAGGGTTGTGCGTAAGGCTCCTCAATAGCACTTTTCTGGGAGGCTCCCCTTCCATAGCAGTAAGCTTGAACTTCTTGCGCTTTACGATAAATAATACAAAGCCTGTGATCTGGAATCCGGTGAGGATTATGAGCCAGAGCACAGTCAGAAGGATAACGGGAATGAGCTGTCTTACCGCTTCACTTTTTAATAAGCTCTCGTTAATTGTTCCGGAATCAATATTAACTCCCATCTTTTCCAGAAGCTTTTGCAGCAGCTGCGTGGTCACGGTAGTTGTAACAAGATTCATGCTGCAGTGCATTATCATTGTGTAGATGATATTTCCTGTGCGGATATAAACAAACGCGAACAGAACACCGATGAAGAATGCGAAGAAGAACTGCTGGAAATTGCCGTGCCAAAGACCGAACATAATGCCCGACATCGCACAGCTGATGAATTCACCGTGACGGATGGTCCTGTCGATAAGGAACTTTCTGAATAACAGTTCTTCGAAGATGGCAGGAAGGATTCCTACCGTGATTATCATTACGATCTGACTGGAGCCCATGAGCAGGGTCTGGAACTCACCGATACTCTCCTGCTCTTTGCCAACAGTTCCGATGGCAGAAAGGATCAAATGAATTGGCAGGCCCATAAGAGAGCCTACCTGTGAAAGGCCGTACATCATCATTATCAACAGAAGAAGATGTCCGAACTTAAGACGGTGCTTCTCGATCTTAACCTTGGGAACTTTTCGAAGTGCGACAGAAAGAACCACAGTGCCTACAACACACACATTGAACGCATTCATAAGAAGGTAGACTGTGTAATAGTTATCAACGAAGAAGTCATAGCAGAACAGCAGCATCAGCGCTACTGCAATCCTCATTCCGAATACGAAAAACCAGCCGAAGATAGAATACTTGATCCCCACAACGGCAAACAGATCATTAAGAGTATCTGTGCTGTTGTAATAACGCGAGAGCACTATCAGGATCGCAAGGAACGGTATTGCCAGTGCAGCAGTAAAGAATATCCAGTTTACAAGTTCCTGACTTCCGTACATTATATGCCTTGCATCGACATAACTCATTAGAAATGCAGAAAGAGCGATCAATACAATCGATGTTATCGTCAAGCCTCTTCGAAAAGCTTTATTCTCCATATTATTCTCCCTTATTTACACATTCTTAGAATAGTAAATCTCTGTAATTATACTAAAAATCCGTGAGCTTTCCTTAATCCGGTATGTATTTTATTTATTATTGTCCGGTATTCTTTTTTGGCAAAAAGTGTGTATACTGTCGTAGTATTAATAGAAACGAGGAATTATATATGTCTGATTCAAAGGTATACCATATCTTCGTGGTAAATCCGGGCAGCACTTCAACAAAGGTTGAGTACTTTGAAAATGAAAAAAGCATTCATGAAGCCAATATTTTCCACGATTCCACTGTTTTAAGGACCTTCCCTTCTATCAATGACCAGCTTGATTACCGTATGGAATATGTAATGAACTGGCTTAAGGAGAACAATATAGATCTTACGGACGTAGACGCAATAGTCGGAAGAGGCGGCGCCTGCTACCCGATCGAAGGCGGCACATACGAAGTTGACGAAAGACTTGTAAACGATATCCGCGAAGCAAAAGGCGGAGTTTATCACTCGAGTATGCTGGGCGTTCAGATGGCAAAGCAGCTCCACGACAAGTTCGGCGGGCGTCTTCTTATGGTAGACCCCATCGTTGTAGACGAGTATCAGGATGTTGCCAGAATAACCGGTGTTAAAGGCATTTACAGAACATCTGCAACACACGCTCTCAATCTCCGTGCCACAGCACATAAATATGCAAAGAGCGCAGGCAAAAAATACAACGAGATGAACCTCATTGTCTGTCACATAGACGGAGGCATCACGATCACCGCACATAAGCACGGCAAAATGATCGACGCCAACGACGGAAGCGGCGGAGACGGTCCTATGACGCCCACAAGAATGGGTACAATGGCTATTACGGACGTTCTCACCAAATTGTATGACAGACCCAAGGAAGAGATAAGGAGCCTTTGCCTTGCCACCGGCGGTCTTTCCTCCTGGTTCGGCACTTCTAATTCAGATACTATCCATGAGATGGTAGACGCAGGAGATCCCAAGGCAACACTCATCTGGAATGCCATGATATATCAGATCACTAAATGGATCGGCTCAATGGCATGTGTTCTTCACGGTGAAGTTGACGGTATCGTACTGACCGGCGGACTGATGCGTTTCCAGGATATTTTCGACGGCATAAAGGAAGCCTGCGGCTGGATCGCACCTATCGCATCTTATCCGGGTGAACTTGAGCACGAGGCTATGAGAGCCGCAGCACTCAGGATCTTAAGAGGCGACGAACAGGCGAAGATCTATCCCGGCAAGCCGAGATTTGACGGATTCGATTTTCTTTGATGGGGTCAGACCCCATCAAAAAAATATTAATTTAGGAGAATACACTATGAGTTTTATAGAGACGATCAAGCAGAGAGCAAGAAGTGACGTTAAGACTATCGTTCTTCCCGAATCAGAGGACGACAGAACTATCCTTGCAGCCGCTAAAGTATTGGCTGAGAAGACCGCACAGCCCATCATCATCGGAACTGAAGAAGAGATCATGGGAGCGGCAGCAAGTCTTAACGCCGACCTCACAGGCGTACAGATCCTTGATCACACCAAGTCTACAGAAATCGATAAGTATGCAGCTCTCCTTGCTGAGATCAGAGCCAAGAAAGGTATGACTTTTGATATGGCAAAGAAGCTCATCTCAGGTGACAAGCTCACATTCGGAATCATGATGGTCAAATCAGGCGATGCTGACGGACTCGTATCCGGTGCATGCCATACATCCGCAGACATGTTAAGACCTGCTCTTCAGATCATAAAGACAGCTCCCGATAGAAAGATCGCATCGATCGCTTTCATGTTCGATATTCCCGACAAGTCTATCGGCGAAGACGGAATCATCCTCTGCGCAGACTGTGCTTTGATGCAGGATCCCAATCCTGAGGAATTAGCTGAGATCGGTGCCGAATCCGCTGCTTCATTCGAAGCTCTCATCGGCAAAAAGGCAAAGGTTGCTTTCCTCTGCCACTCAACAAAGGGTTCTGCAAACCATCCCTTCGTCGACAAGGTAGTTGAAGCTGTTAAGATCGCAAAGGAAAAGTATCCTGACGTTCTCTTAGACGGTGAGCTTCAGCTTGATGCAGCTATCATCCCCGAGATCGGCGCTTCCAAGGCTCCGGGTTCACCTGTCGCAGGTCAGGCAAACGTATTGATCTTCCCTAACCTTGAGGCCGGAAACATCGGATATAAGCTCATCCAGAGAATTGGAAAAGCTGAAGCATACAGCTTCCTTCAGGGTCTCGCAGCTCCCGTAAATGACCTGTCGAGAGGCTGCAGCGTAGACGAACTCGCAGGCGTTATCTGCATCACGGCAGTTCAGGCACAGCAGATGGCTTGATGGGGTCAGACCCCATCAAAGAAACTTCAATTATTAACCAATTATTTTATCAAGATATGCTTGACAGTAGAATAACAAGTTAATAAAATTCGTATATACGGATTAATTCAAAACATTTCGATATTTTGCATATTCCGGGAGGATGACACACATGATGATCAGCGACAGGATTTTCGCGAAACTTCAGGAATACAACATGTCTCAAAAAGAATTCTCAGAAAGAACCGGAATACCGCAATCGACTATCAGTGATTGGCGAAAGAAACGGACGAATCCTACTGCAGAAAAAATAATGATTATATGCAAGGTCCTGAACGTCTCACTTGAGTGGTTACTTTCCGGTGTAGAACAGACAGGAAAAAAGGAGGATCTTCAGAGTTGGTATGCAGTTGATTCTGATAGTGATGCCGGAAGATTAGTAAGCACATTTAATTCTTTAGACTCAAGCATGCAAGAAAGGCTGCTGGGTTACGCTGAGGCGATAAAACAAATTGCTGATAAGCAATAATTTAATTTGCACAATTAATCCGTATTTACGGATTTTTAGAGAGGTATTCTTATGGCAAGAAAGAAAAGAATCTGGTATCCGGGAGCCACTTACCATGTAATGAACAGAGGAAACAGACGAACACCTATTTTCGCTGATCATGAAGACTATCTTGCATTTCTCAAATACATACAAGCAGTTCAGAAAAAGTACCCGTTTAAGATTCACAGCATATGTCTTATGAACAACCACTATCATATGTCGATCGAAACCATCTCCGATGACCTAGGAAAGATCATTCAGAGCATTTCGGGTGTGTATGCCGGATATTATAATCACAGACATAATCTGACAGGACATCTATTTCAAGGAAGATATACTGCCTGTCTTATCAATGACGAGCGGTATTTTCTTGAAGTCAGCAGATACATTCATCTAAATCCGGTCAAGGCAAATCTGGTTCGGTCACCGGAGGATTATTTATACAGCAGTTACAGGCTGTTTGATAAGAAGCCTAACAGATTTGATAAAACTGAAATGACGATCGATCACATAATGAGAACTATGATATGCACTGACAGAATACTCGGTTCATTTGAGAATGATCCTGATCAATACACAGCTTTTGTGCTGGACAAACTATCGCATACCGAAGAGGAAACGGCGATTCAAAACGATATTAATGAAGATTGCTTTGGGCTTCCCGCGTAATTTTGTATAATATTTTTGATGGGGTCAGACCCCATCAAAGGAGCGGATTATGTGGAACGGACTTAAGATATCTGAAGTATTTTTCGAAGAGTACGGTCTTCCGATGCTCGAAAATGATTTCTCCGCATATAAGGATGACATTGCTTGCGGCCTGGCCGGACAGACATCCGAAGCTTTCGGCTACGATGACTATATCTCAAGAGATCACGACTACGCACCGGGCTTCTGCCTCTGGCTTCCTGAGAAACTCAAAAAAGAGATCGGTGATGATCTGCAAAAAGCATATGAGGCTCTTCCCGTTCAGGAATTTATCTTAAACCACAGAAGCGATGTCGGAATGGCTGAACAGTCACCGGTAATGACCGGGGCAAGACGCCACAGAGTCGGCGTTCACAGCATCGAGGAATTCTATTATGAACATACGGGCATGACTCATGCACCCGTTACAACCGAAGACTGGCTTGCAACGCCGCAGATGCATATAGCCGAAGCGGTCAACGGAAAGGTTTTCCGTGACCCCTCGGGTGAATTTACTGCTATACGCAATGTATGGAAAGGATTTTATCCAGAAGATATAAAAAAGAAGAAAGTCGCTGCAGACCTTGCCATGGCGGGTAAAACCGGGCAATTCAATTATGTTCGCTCTGTTAAGCGCGGTGATATCGGAGCCGCATATTATTGTTCCGCAGAATTCATATATAAGATCTCTGCTGCCTTGTTCCTTTTGAGCGGACGATACATGCCATACTATAAATGGCGTTTCAGAGCGATGAAGGAGCTTACCACCTTGAGTGATTTCGTTGGACCGCTTATAAAGCTATCTCAAATGAGCGAAGGAGAGAGTGCAAGTAAGATCGGTCTTATAGAAGAGATAAGCGGTCTGGTTATCAAGGAACTGGTCAATCGCGGTTGGTCTTCGGGCTACAGCGACTATCTTCTCGACAATGCAAAACTCGTAATGAAGACCATTGATGATACTGAGATTGCATCTTGGAATATTTTCGTCGGTGAAGATTAACTTTCTCAGCCGGCGGCGTCAGGCAAGATAACTGCTACATAACCTGATTCGTCAACTGAAGATTCTATCTTTGGTTTATCGGAATTCATGCTATACACGGAAGAACTATTCTCTACCTGATTCCAACGCGCGAACACGATTACGAAAACCATTGCGATCGCAAGCAGGAAGCCGACGATTACAACAAATCCGCTCCCCATATTTGCGGCACATCTTTTTAAACTTATAGTCAAATCCGGAAACATGTTTTTTCCTCCTTTTCTTAACTTTTCAAGTGTATTATTGCAGAAGGAAAAATCAAAAAAGTACTAAATCGGCATCAAAACGGCATCAATTGCAAAATATTACTGTGTCGTGAGATATCCGTCGAGCTCAGAAACGTTTACCGTTATCTCAAATGTATAATTCTTATCATCTCTGAATACAAGCCTGTAACTTGTCATATCCGAAGTCGTCCATTCATCTACAACATGATGTGTAACAAGTTTTGCGGATATCTGGTTTGAGAAATGTTTATATATTGAATTACAGAATCTTTCAGTTATTTCCTTTGACGGATCATCAAAATCGTAATAACCGGATATCAATTCAGGCCATCCGTATGGATCACCGTAGAAGGAACTCTTAAGTATCGCACCTGTCTTATCGTCGACAAAACACTGGAACACCCAGCTATCCGTAAGCTGGCATTCAACATTCCAGATAACTATCGTTCCTCTGTTGTTTGACAGATTAATAAGGAGAGGTGATGATTCGAAGTCTTCCTGGAGGTCGAATCTGTAACCGGTAAAGTCTGCAAGGAAATCACTTACGATCTGTTTTACCTCATTCTCCTGGATATAAATACCTTTATCAAGGCGGAAATAGTTATCTATATAGAAATCATAATTAACTATGCTTATCTTCTGATTGACCAGAAGATCGTCCCTGTATTTAAGGTCGATCTGTTCTATCTCAAGAGCCCCGCCTTTTCCGTCATAAAAATTATCATAGACATTAAATGCAACCACCGGAAGGAACCAGCCGAGTGCCGCTGCCATGATAAAGAAGACCGCAACTATAAAAATACTGTATTTCTTCATGTCTTGATCTCCCTGACTGTAACGGTAACACAGGTTCCGTTTCCTTCTCTTGATGCAAAGGAAATAGTCCCGTTATGTAAATCTATTATTTCTTTACAAAGCGCCAGACCGAGACCTACACCGCCCTGGGCTCTCGATCGAGATTTATCTACTCTGTAGAACGCTTCCGTAATATGCTTTATCGCTTCTTCAGGCATTCCTCTTCCGTTATCGAAAACACGTATCCTGTAAAAACCCTTTATACTCTCACCGAGTATAAGGATATTTCCGCCGTTATCCAGAGCCTTTCTGGCATTATCCAAAAGGTTTGTGAGGACAGAGCTGAAAAGATCCGGCTCGGTCATGCATAACGCAGGTTCGCACCTGCACTGGAGAGCGATCTTTTTGTTCCTGTACACAGGCTGAAGATGGAAAACAAGATTCTCGATCATACTCTTCATATCAGTCGGAACTAAGGTGATGCTTTCCTTCTTCATCATAAGAAGATCCAGGAGCTTTAAGGACAATGATTCAAGTCTCTTTCCTTCCGAGAAGATGTAGTTTGCAGCTTCCTGCGCTTCTTCGGGACTTAACGTCTGGCTTCTCAAAAGATCCGCATATCCGATGATCGAAGTCATAGGTGTCTTAAGTTCATGCGCAAAGCTTCCCATGAACTGATCCTGATGATCCATGGACATCTTTAATTCGTTGATATTTTCCGACAGCCGGTCAGCCATGTTGTCAAAGTCGGAACCAAGCTGTCCGATCTCATCGTGGGTCTTGGAATTGACTCTGGTCTCAAGCTGTCCGGAAGCCAGAGCCCTTGCCGTCCTTGATACCTTTGCAAGAGGTTTTGTCATGAGATATGTTGTGATCCATGCAGCAAAACCGCCGGCGATGATCAGGACTATAAAGACCTGATGATATGTTTTTACCTGATTATTCCTGGCCTGATATACCGGCGTGATATCGTAAAGGATAACGAGTTCCAGAGGTTTTCCGTCAGTCTTAACAAGTCCGTTTATCTGATAGATATGCCTGGTGTCTCTCTCAAACAGCACCGCCTCAAAATCAGAGGTTTTCTCTATATTAACTATATCTTCCCCATTGGAATATAAGACACGGTCGCCTCTTGAGAGCTTCATTCCGACCACGCTGTCTGCCGAATTCAGCTGGCTTAAAGCATTGCTGATACTCGAGAAATCCTGCTGGATGTCAACGGCATTAACAAGCTGAACAGACTGAAGGATCATCTCATAGGATTCCCTGGCGCTGTTCTCAGCCTGATCGAGGCTGCTCTTGAAATTCTGCCTTATAAGAAGAACTCCTCCCACGCCATAACTCAACGTGAGAAGCCATACCATAACGAGGAGCATCTTCTGCCTGAAACGCATTATTATGCCTCCAGTCTGTATCCGACCTTAGGCACAGAGTGGATCACATCATCCCAACCGAGTTTTTTACGGAGTCTCTGAACATGCAGATCGACCGTCTTACTGCCGTACGGGAACGGTTCATTCCACACACGCTCGTAGATAGTCTCCCTGTACATTGCTATTCCGGGATTCCTCGCGAAAAGAAGAAGCAGTTCGTACTCCTTTGGAGTCAATGCTATCTGGTATCCGTCCTTATAGACGATCATAGCTTTTGTATCGATAACAAGACCTGCGATATTGATCTCTGTATCCGTCTTGTTATAGCGGCGCAGAACAACATTAACTCTCGCAAGCAATTCGATGATCTCAAAAGGCTTCGGCAGATAATCTTCCGCTCCGAGTTCCAATCCTCTTACCTTATCCTCGACCATGTTCTTGGCTGTCAGGAATATGACAGGTATTTTGGTCGGTCTTATATACTGCATCAGTGTAAAACCGTCGATCTTCGGGATCATTACATCAAGCAGGATCAGATCGTACGGATTGTTTCTTATCAGATCGAAAGCCTCCTCGCCGTCATATGCACAGGTGCATGAATAACCGGCCTTTGTAAGGCTCATACGTATCAGGTTAGATATAGGTCTTTCGTCTTCGACTATTAGTATATGTATCATTAGCCCCACCTCTTCATAACAATTATACATTTAAGAGGCGGATTAAGATATTCTTATTTTTTTGAGGATCCGAAAAGTCCTCCAAGCCGCTCAGGCAATACCCGTAACCTTAAAGTCCTTATCCTCCACAGCCTTAGTGATGATGTCATCAGCGACATCCTTTTCGAGGGTCACTACAGCATTTCCCCTGTCATGGGATACATCAGCCGATACAACGCCGTCAAGAGCTTCGAGTGCCTTCTTGACTGTTGCTTCACAGTGTCCGCACATCATGCCTTCGATCTTGATCGTCTTCTCCATAGTGTTTATCTCCTTTTCATTTTTGATCTCTAATTCATTAAGTCTGTTCCTGATATCGCTTACAGCCTTATCACGCTTTGTATCGTAAGGCATTACGAGATTTAACCTTAATGCGTTCATACATACCGTAAAGCTCGAAAGGCTCATTGCGGCAGCTCCGAACATTGGTGTCATGGCAATACCCAAAGCTGCATAAGCACCTGCGGCAACAGGGATAAGCGCAACGTTATAGATGAATGCCCAGAAAAGATTCTCGTGGATATTTCTTATCGTTCTTCTGGAGATCCTGATAGCTGCTGCTGCATCCTTCAGGCTTGATTTCATGAGCACGACATCGGCCGCGTCGATCGCTATATCTGTTCCTGCACCGATCGCTATTCCAATATCAGCTGAGGTAAGCGCAGGTGCATCGTTAATGCCGTCGCCTGTCATTATCACCTTGCCGTATTCCTTAAGCTTTTTGACGATGGTTTCCTTGTCTCCCGGCAGAACGTCAGCAACAGTCATATCAACGCCTGAGAGCTTGCCGATACTCTCTGCAGTTCTTTTGTTATCGCCCGTCAGCATGACCGTATAAAGGCCGAGTTTCTTCAATTCATTTACAGCTTCAGAAGAGTCTTCCCTTATCGTATCCGCAACAGCAATGATACCCATAAGCTTACCGTCAGATTCGAAGAACAGAGGTGTCTTTCCCTGCATAGCGAGTTCTTTTGCTTTCTCTTCGAAAGAAGCATCAACAGTTCTTATAAACTTGCTGTTTCCGCCTCTTACGCTCTTTCCGTTTACTGTTCCTTCAAGGCCGTTTCCGGCATGAATACGGAAGTTATCTGCATCTTCCAGTGCAACACCATTCACTCTGCAGTAATCGGCAACAGCTTTTCCGAGAGGATGCTCGCTCTTATTCTCGAGCGCATATGCATTCTTAAGAAGTTCTGCCTCATCAGAAACGGGAATAATGTCTGTAACCACGGGAACGCCACTCGTGATCGTTCCTGTCTTATCAAGAACAATTATCTCCGCCTTGCCGGTCTGCTCGAGTGAAGTTGAAGTCTTAAACAGGATTCCGTTCTTTGCAGCTACACCGTTTCCAACCATTATCGCAACAGGTGTGGCAAGGCCCAGTGCGCAAGGACAGCTTACAACAAGGACAGAGATAGCTCTAGTAAGTGAATAGCCTGTGCCTGCGCCCGTAACGAGCCAGATAACGAAGACGATTGCCGCGATACTGAGCACAGCAGGAACGAATATTCCTGATACCTTATCTGCGATCCTCGCGATAGGTGCCTTCGTAGCCGAAGAGTTGCTCACCATCTTTATTATCTGCGCAAGCGTCGTATCCTCGCCGACCTTCTCGGCACGGCATCTGATATAACCTGATCTGTTAATAGTTCCGGCAGACACCTTGTCTCCGGTTGTCTTATCAACAGGTACAGATTCACCTGTAAGTGCTGATTCGTCAACGGCGCACTCGCCTTCAACGATCGTTCCGTCGACAGGAACAGATCCGCCAGGCCTTACTGCATAGATATCGCCGACCGAGACTTCATCTACAGGAACTGTAACTTCCTCTCCTTTTCTTATCAGGACTGCAGTCTTGGGACGGAGATTAAGAAGTCCCTTAAGAGCGTTCGTGGTGCGTCCTTTTGATATGGCTTCAAGGAGTTTTCCGATCGTTATCAGGGTCACGATCATGGCTGCGGACTCAAAATAGAGCTCATCCATCAATGCCATCTGAGCCTCGTGAGAGCCCGCCGTTGTCATGTGTAACAATGTTACAAAACTATAAATGAACGACACTCCCGATCCCATAGCGACCAGCGTGTCCATGTTTGTGCTCTTATGAATGAGCGCCCTAAATCCATTCACGAAGAACTTGTTATTGATCACCATGACGATGCCTGACAAGAGCATTTCGATGATCCCTATCCCCACCATATTGTGTTCCAGGAACTCAGGCGCCGGCCAACCCCACATGGATACGCCCATGGAGAAATACATAAGCACAAGCAGGAATATTACCGAACTGATCAGTCTCTTTTTAAGCAGGGGAATCTCCTTATTTCCGAGCTGCTCTTCCATACTCTCATAAATCTGACCCTTGGCTTTTCCCCCGCCGCCTTCAAGTGACGCGCCATATCCGGCATCTTCCACAGCCTTAATGACAGCCTGAGGATCAGCCGAACCTGAGACGCTCATAGAATTCGTGAGCAGCGAGACGCTGCAAGAGCTTACACCTTCAACGCCGTTCACCGCCTTCTCGACGTGCGCCTGGCAGGCAGCGCAGCTCATCCCGGTCACGAGATACTTCTCTGTCCTTGAATCATTATTGTCCATCTAAATACGCATTCTAATGTTGACTGTTATTTCATCAGTTTCTGAAGGAGATCAACCAACTCCTCAGTCTTCTCATCTGAACCGCTCCTGATATCATCGGCTACACAGGTCTTTATGTGATTGCCGAGGAGCACCTTGGTGAAGCTGTTCAGAGAGTTCTTTGCTGCACATACCTGTGTCAAAACATCAACGCAATAAACATCTTCCTCAACCATCTTGCGGATTCCCCTGATCTGGCCTTCTATACGGTTTAATCGTGTGATAAGATCCTTGATCTCTTCTTCGGATCTGTCTTTTGTTCTGCAGTGCGGGCAGTTCTTCTCAGGCATGATATTACCTCCCGGAATACCCCCCAGGGGTATATTGTTTTCGTGTTTACTATATACCCCCCAGGGGTATATGTCAATTGTTTTGAAAAACTTTACCCACTAAAACGCTTCAATCTTATGTTTAGTGGGTATTCCTGAAGCGATAATTTTTTCGAGCTCTCGAAAACAGTTCTATCCAACGAACTTTACCGGCAAATATGCCTCTGTTCCGATATAAAAACGCCTATAGGAAAGCACATTTTCAGTACTAAGGGGCTATAAAGCTTTAATATACCCCCACGTATTCGCCGGCCTTACCCACTAAACCGGTTAATAAGCTCATTTAGTGGGTTGAGCAGCGGTGTTTTACAAAACGTGGTATTCGTTATACCTTGCAAAACCTACCGGCTTCATATATATTTCTTTTGCCGATAACTGAAAGAGGATAAAGCATGCGCCGCACCAAACCGATCGGAATTATTTTTCTTCTTATCACCGCAATAATCTGGGGATCGTCTTTTGTTGCCCAGTCGATTGGAATGCAGAGCATCGATGCATTTACTTTCACAGGCATAAGAACAACGCTCGGTGTGCTCTTTCTCCTGCCCTTCACGCTTATCATCAACAAGGGTTTTGACCACAGCAAAAAGACGCTTATATCAGGCCTGATCCTTGGTGTTGTTTTCTCTTTTGCTCAGAACTTCCAGCAGTTCGCATTCTATTACTCCACTTCAGGAAAGATCGCATTCATCACTGCTTTTTATATGTTCTTTGTTCCGCTCTTCTCTGTTATTTTCCTTAAAAGAAAGATCGCCGCTCTTACCTGGTTATCGATCCTCATTGGACTTGCAGGACTCTTTCTTCTCTGCATCAACCCCGCGGAGCTCACATCAGTAAATCTCGGTGATATCCTTGCGTTGATATGTGCTGTTTTCTATGCCGTCCAGATAATGCTGATAGATAAGTTTCTGGGCGAGGGAGTCAACGGGATACAGTTATCTTTTATGCAGTTCACGGTTGCAGCGGTTCTTTCACTGGCTGCGATGTTTATTTTCGAGCAGCCGAATCTTGCAGATATAAAAACCGCAGCTCCTTCCCTTCTTTATTCGGGAATAATGAGCTGCGGTATTGCATATACTCTTCAGATCATGGGACAGAAGTATTCAAGTCCCGTAGTCGCTTCACTTCTTATGTGCCTTGAATCGGTCTTTGCAGTTATTGCTGCTGCAATAATACTTCATGAAGGCATGTCGGTAAGAGAAGCCATAGGATGTGTGATCATGTTCGCTGCGATCATCCTTTCTCAGCTTTCAGAGTCTCTTTCTGCAAAGAAGCGGAATCAGGCGTCGGAAGTATCTTCTTAAGCAGGAAAATTGTACCTACCATAAGGACGATACCTATAACAAGAGATATTGCCGCATTCTTTACGAAGCCTGCAATAAGGTATGTTACGAACGATACAGCTGCACATGTTAGAGCGTACGGAAGCTGAGTCGACACATGAGCAATGTGATTGCACTGTGCACCTGCCGAACTCATGATAGTTGTATCCGAGATCGGTGAGCAGTGGTCTCCGCATACGGCACCGGCCATACATGCTGATACGCAGATAACAGCAAGAGTAGCCTTGTTCGGGTCAGGATCAGTGAGCGAGAATACATTCAGCGTGATTGGGATAAGGATACCGAATGTACCCCATGAAGTACCGGTCGCAAAAGACAGACCGCAGGCAATAAGGAATATTATTGCAGGCAGAATGTAAATAAATGATCCCTCTTTAGCTGTAACTAGTGCCTCAACATATTTATCAGCACCAAGCTTTGACGTCATTGCGTTTAATGTCCAGGCAAGAGTAAGGATGATGATCGGGGATACCATTGCCTTGAAGCCTTCCTCAATGCAGGACATGAATTCCTTAAACGACAGAATTCTTCTGATGAGATAGAGCAGCAGGATAAACACGATGCCGCCAAAAGCGCCGTAAGTAAGGCCGACCGGTGCACTGCTGGCAGCAAATGCTTCTACGAAATCCTTGTCATTCTCACCGCCGAAGAATCCGCCGGTATAGATCATGCCGATGACACAGAAGATGATGAGAGCGATTACAGGGAGAACAAGGTCTATTACCTTACCCTTCTTCTGAACACTCTCTTCTTCGTCTTTAACCGGAGGCTTAACCGTAAAAAGGTCGCCGTTCTTCGCATTGATCTCGTGACGGGCCATAGGACCATACTCAAGCTTAAATACAGCCAGAAGAACCATCATGAGGACGGTGAGAAGTGCATAATAATTATACGGTATCGTCTTTACGAAAAGCAGGATTCCGTTAGTTCCATCGGGAGCATAATCCGATACGGCTGCTGCCCAGGAAGATACAGGCGCGATAATGCAGATAGGAGCTGCAGTAGCGTCTATGAGATACGCGAGCTTTGCTCTGGATATCTTCTGTCTGTCTGTTACAGGTCTCATGACGGAACCTACGGTAAGGCAGTTGAAATAGTCATCGATGAAGATCAAAGCGCCCAGACCTATTGTGGCAAGCTGGGAACCGACTCTGGAATGAACATGGTCTGAAGCCCACTTTCCGAACGCCGCCGAGCCGCCGGCCTTATTCATCAGGGCGACTATTATTCCAAGGAAAACAAGGAATACCAATACGCCTACTTTATCCGGATCCGTAAGGCAACTAACAATGCCTTTGTCAAATACAGCCGTTAATACATCTACCGGCTGGAGATAAACATGAGGCAGAGTTCCCTGAAGTGAGTAAAGCACACCGCCGGCTAAGATACCCACAAAGATCGAACTGTATACCTCTTTTGTGATAAGCGCCAGTATGATTGCCACAAGAGGTGGCACAAGAGCCAAGATGGTGCCGTACACGATCGGAACAAATTCTGCTTCCATAAACAAACCTCCGGGAATAGGATAAATCCATAATAACACTGGGGTTTTCTCCCCTCAAACCGCAAAAGCAATAAAATAAAGCCTTTTATGTCGGCAATCTGCTGATTATCATCTTTTCGAGCGCGAAAAAAGATCCTCTATAGTACCGCTGACTCTCCGCCCGGCGCTCGAAAAGAACCTCTCCACAGCCAAGTGCTGATTTTGGACACGCTTGTGTTACAAAACGTGTCCAAAAACAGCAAAATTCGAAAAAGTGCTAAATCCGGACACACTAGTGTTACAAAACGTGTCCAAATGGAGCAAAAGAGGCTGCCATATGACAGCCTCTCTTGAAATAAACAATCTATTCAGTCAGATCAGAACTTGCCTGCCTTAGCAGCTTCCTCAACGGATACTGCTGTGGAAACAGTCATACCAACCATCGGGTTGTTGCCTGCGCCGATGAGACCCATCATCTCAACGTGAGCAGGAACTGAAGAAGAACCTGCGAACTGAGCGTCAGAGTGCATACGGCCCATAGTATCTGTCATACCATAGGAAGCAGGACCTGCAGCCATGTTATCAGGGTGAAGTGTACGGCCTGTACCACCGCCGGAAGCAACGGAGAAGTACTTCTTGCCTGCTTCGAGGCGCTCCTTCTTATATGTGCCTGCAACAGGGTGCTGGAATCTTGTAGGATTGGTGGAGTTACCTGTGATGGAGACATCAACGTTCTCCTTCCAGAGGATAGCAACGCCTTCCTGAACGTCATCTGCACCATAGCAATTAACCTTTGCTCTCGGAGAATCAGGATTCTTGGAGTAGCATGTTCTGGAGAGCTCCTTGAGCTCGCCTGTCTTGTAGTCATACTCAGTCTCAACATATGTGAAGCCGTTGATTCTGGAAATGATCTTTGCAGCATCCTTTCCGAGACCGTCAAGGATAACTCTGAGAGGCTTCTGACGAACACGGTTAGCCTTCTCAGCGATACCGATAGCGCCCTCAGCAGCTGCGAATGACTCGTGGCCTGCTAAGAATGCGAAGCACTCTGTGTCCTCTTCGAGGAGCATCTTACCGAGGTTACCGTGACCAAGACCTACCTTACGTCTGTCAGCAACGGAACCGGGAATACAGAAAGCCTGGAGGCCTTCACCAATAGCTGCAGCAGCATCGGAAGCCTTGCGGCAGTTCTTCTTGATCGCGATAGCAGCGCCTACTGTGTAAGCCCACTTAGCGTTCTCGAAGCAGATAGGCTGAATGCCTTCGATGAGGTGATATACATCAAGACCTGCATCTTTTGTGATTTTCTCAGCTTCTTCAATGGAAGCGATTCCATATTCAGCAAGCTTAGCGTTGATCTGGGGGAGTCTTCTCTCGTATGATTCAAATAAATCTGCCATTTGTCATTCCTCCTTATTCCTTGCGCGGGTCGATGAACTTAACAGCATCGTCAACACGTCCATACTTACCGGAAGCCTTCTCAAGAGCTGTAGCAGCATCGTCACCCTTCTTGATGAAGTCCATCATCTTACCGAAGTTAACGAACTTGTAGCCGATGATCTCGTCATTCTCGTCGATTGCGAGGTCTGTGATATAACCGTCTGTGAGCTCAAGGTAACGGGGACCCTTAGCGAGTGTACCGTATGTTGTACCTACCATTGAACGTGCGCCCTTACCGAGGTCCTCGAGACCTGCACCGATCTGGAGTCCGTCCTCAGAGAAAGCACTCTGTGTTCTGCCGTAAACGATCTGGAGGAAGAGCTCTCTCATTGCTGTGTTGATAGCATCGCAAACGAGGTCTGTGTTAAGAGCCTCAAGAATTGTGAGTCCGGGAAGGATCTCAGATGCCATAGCAGCGGAGTGTGTCATACCGGAGCAGCCGATTGTCTCAACCAATGCCTCCTGGATGATACCGTCCTTAACGTTGAGTGAGAGCTTGCAAGCGCCCTGCTGAGGTGCACACCAGCCGATACCGTGTGTGTAACCGGAGATGTCCTTGATCTCCTTGGAGCTTACCCACTTTGCTTCCTCAGGGATCGGTGCGGCACCGTGATGAACACCCTGATGAACAGAGCACATGTTCTTGATCTCTGTTGAATAAATCATGTCTATTTCTCCTTTCCTTTCAAGGAATTTGTTGGTGGAATGAAATAAAGTTTCCGAGTTGTTATTATATAAAAATAAGGGGGGCTTTTCAATCAAAAAGAGGCATTCTTGACCCCCTGATCTTTAAGAAATCATTAAATGTAACGCTTTCTTACTTTCGTGCCTCAATGCGCCCGCAAATAAGGCTTTCAGCGGATCGAAAGCTTCAAATACAAAGGCCGCCCCGTGTAAGGACAATGTCATTAAGTTAAGCTGACGTTGACTCACGGAGACCACAAAAACAAATCAAAAAGAGACTGGAGAAGCAAAATCTTCAGTCTCTTTTCGTTTTTCAGGCAGCGCAAACAGACAGATTGAGTCTGCTTTTTGGTTTTA
>JAFRRJ010000051.1 GCA_017428155.1 Clostridiales bacterium
AGCTGACCACACCGACGAGGACTTCCTCAATGCGTTAGAGCTCGGTATGCCCCCTACGGGCGGCATCGGCTACGGCATCGACCGTCTCGTCATGCTCCTGACCGACAGCCCGAGCATCAGGGATGTACTGTTGTTCCCGACGATGAAACCGCTTGACAAATAATCAAAAAGCCAAAATCTGCAAACGCAATAAATAAAGGCATTTCAGGCTATCTGGTCCATGTACCGGATAGCCTTTTTACTCAAACTTACATCTAACTTACATCTTTTGATGCAGGATTTTGTGCAGAGCCTTGAAAATCGTACATTTCTGGCCTTTTTCTATCCGAATCTGTAGTTTGAGTCTAATTCAATCGCACATTGGAAACAAATCTGCATTCCTACTATCCTTACCATATGGATATGACGATTATTTGGGGTGGCACTCTGGCGGTTCTCCTTAATAGACTTCGGAGAAATACTTATAAAGTCGTCAGAGAGAACTATAGCGTCGAGGATCAGATAAAGAGAATCGGCGTCTATTTCATGTGCATCGACGATCTTCCTCTATGAGACGAGGATCCCTAGCTGAAGAACGTCCGGAACTTCTCGCCCAGTGGGCACGAAGTAATCCTATTTCACCTTCTGAGGTATCCTGCGGCTCCCATAAGAAGGTTTTGTGGGTCTGTGAGAAAGGTCATACTTGGGAAGCTACGGTCAAGAATAGAGCCCTAAAAGTCAGCGGATGTCCCTATTGTGAGCATAGAGCTGTTCTAAACGGCTATAATGACCTGCTGACAGTCTTCCCTGATATTGCCAAGACATGGTCCCCTAAGAATCTTAAGACTCCCTCAGAAGTATCTTCTAAGTCGAATGCTGAAGTTTTATGGATCTGCGAAAACGGCCACGAGTGGAAAGCTCGGATAGCTGATAGAACAGATGGCCACGGCTGCCCTTATTGCGCCGGACAAAGAGTATGGAAAGGCTTTAATGATCTGGCTACCACTCACCCGGATCTCATTCCCGAATGGTCAGAAAGAAACAAGGATCTTGATCCAGAGGCTATTACATACAAGAATCGTTCTAATGTCTGGTGGCATTGCAGTAAATGCGGTAATGAGTATCAGGCTGTCATCTACGCAAAAGCAAATGGCCGTCTCTGTCCATTTTGTATAGCTACTGAGATCCAACGGTTGAGGCATGAACGCCTGAAAATGAAACGAATCGCTAAAGACTTTGAGTACCTTCTCCCACTGCTAACGGTCATATACTATGCTGGAAAATTCGGATTAAAGGTCGTTCCTGACTCTGACAATCCCGTCGGGATACCTGTAACCGCCAGGATTCCATCTTTAAACTTGATAATTGATGTCTGTGACAGCAATAGAGAAATTCAGATTAAAGAGATTGTATGCCGCTTAAACAACATACGATATGTCTGTATACCTTCCAAACTTCCTGACAATGAAGTAATAAGCCGAATCCGTGCCATTTTTACTGAATGCCATGTTTACTTCGATTCCCTTCTATCAGAAGACTTGGAGAAAATTCGAGAAAGCTATTCTCAATGGAGAATGAAATAATCCGACCCCAGTGGGGTCGAATTTTAATGTGAGGGACAAAAATTAGGGCCCACTGGGCCCCAATTCTTAGATCGATATATTGCGATTTGCCAAACTAACTGGTTTCACTTTAGTTAGCATAGTTATTTCCAATCAACCTGCAGAAATTGCCTATAACCGGAATATATGGTTGTGCTTGTGCCATCAGATACCGAATAGACTTTATAATACACATGCTCATCATCTGTTATTCCCGAGCTGCACACTCTCTCAACATACAATATGTATTTACCGTCAGGAGAGGAGACTGCCTGCCAAATATACTCTCCATCAGCATTCTCAACTAATAACTGATATTCATCATATGGTATATCTATTGTTTCACGATGATCCTGAAAATCAGGATAGCTCTCTGTTCTTATTAACCCCCAGGCACACAAACGGAAACATTGATCACTCTTGGAATCCTTAAAAACTATATTCTCATACCCATCTATACTTCTATAATCCTGTGAAAAATCAAAATGGAACTGGGACAAGTATAAAAGTATTCCCAAAAGAATAACTAAAACAATTGCAATTCCAATGACTATCTTAATCCACAGTTTCATAAAATGATTATCCCATCTTCATAATTAAAGATATACATATACGCCAGGCCTGTCATCCCAGCTATGAACAGTGAATGTGTCTGCCCAGTAGGACTCTTCACTGACTAATTGTATCGAATGAAGCCCCTGCATATCAGGATCATCAGAATAACCTTCTATCCATACACATATGAAATAGTAACGGTTGCCCTCCTCATCATAGATATCAGCCATGATCTGATATTTGTATTTGTATTCAGTTGCCCCGATGTTGTCTGAGCGAGATGATGCACAGCTATTGTTCTTAACCTCATTAATCTCAGGGAATGATTCGTAAAACTGCTCTATTTCTTCATCTAGAACATCATTCTCTTCTAGTGCATAATTCGAGAACAGTTCTTTCATACGGTCGACATCTTTGTCTTCAACGCATTCCAATATCTCATCGAGCAGTTCGTTCTTGCCGAAATCTTCAGCATTTCCCTTGTAATGTCTGGTCTTGATCTGCTCACCGATTGTCATGTTGGGATCATATTTTCCGTTAAAACAACCGGTAAATAGAATTGTTATTGCTATGAATATGCAAATCGAAGAGATTCTTTTTGCTCTCATAACTGATACTCCTGTTTTCCCTATTCCCCTATAATAAAATTAATATGACTATCGAATCACATCGATACTTATACCATTCTCTTCAAGAAAAGCCGTAACATTTTGGAGATTCTCAATTGGAGCAAGAAGATACATTCCTTTTCGATCTTTTGGGATAAATACCATTGTATATTCAAATGCTCTTATGGCCTGATAATTATCCCAGTACGTCTTTCTCTCACCCTGTGAGGTAATGTATTTAAGACCTTCCTTATCACAGTCAAAATGCACATCATTATCCGGATGGTTTATTATCCTTTTTCTTGCGCTATACAGCAAAATAGAAAACAGACCAATAATAATGAAGAATACATATATAACAACAAAGAAAACAACAGCAGATCCATTAAGCTGCTGCTTAATCAAAGTGTTCACCAGTCCGTATGTTGCCAGAAAAAGACCTATACCGGCTAGTATTAAACCTGCTATTGTTACACCATAAAAGGATTTAATCTCGGCTTTAGGATTCTTGATAAGCTGAGGGCCTTTATAGTAAAGTTCTGCCATCTCCTCTTTGTATTTTTCTTTGTTCTGTGATTTTATATACTCCATGATTATTTTCGCACCAATCACCTTATGTCATTCAAATTAAAAGATTATCGACAAAGGGAAGCCCCTTCATCGACCTAATTATAGCATGGCAGTAAATATTAATTGATAACTTTTCAGGGGCTCAGAAGCTTTTTCTGAGTCCTATTAATGTCTTCAGAAATGATTTTTCGGCCTGAGGTGTAACGAATCCGTTACACCTTGGGCTTTTTTTGAACTTTTTTCGTTTACCCCACGACTTTTTACCCTCTCCCATTCCTTAACAGTGAAGGGACAAATACTTCGGTCAACAAAACCGAAACCCCTTCACCGGACATTGACAACTGAATAAACAAACCGGAAGGTACGTTCCTTGTATCGGCGTTAAAATACCGAGCCAAGTTGACTCCGAACTCGCCAAGACCTCCTTCGGGAGAGAGCGATAAAGGGGATGAGTCAGAATTGGGGTTGCACCCCGAGGGAGGCGATAACAGATACAAAGGGATAATGATACTTCTGCGTAGTCACAGGCCGAGCGTTGAATCGGGGATAGTCCTCCCGAGAGCCGTCACACCCAATGAGCGCAGCGGGATGGTACCCGGGGTGAGAGTCCCATGATCTCGTAACCAGCAATACGAGAGCCCTCTGGTTTCCCTATAGAGAACAACTTCGACCCCACTGGAGACGAAGTTAACTCAACCCGCAGGGGGTGCACGGCAAATACTGCGGGATTACATACCGTAAAGCCAAAGTTCAAAGCAAACGGCTAACTGTCTAACACTTAGGGACAAGAGCTTTACGGTGGAGAAACCAACAAAGGAGGAATACGCATTGGAAGACAAATGCAAGGTTATTGCCGTCGCCAACCAAAAAGGCGGCGTCGGGAAAACAACCACTGCAGTCAACCTCGGAGTTGCTCTGGGCCACTTGGGAAAGAAAGTCTTGCTAATCGATGCAGATCCGCAAGGAAGTCTCACAAGAAGCTGCAAGATCGATAATCCTGATGACCTTGAAGTAACTCTTTCAGAACTCATGGCATGTGAGATGTCCGGAGAAGATAAGGATTATATATTAATTAATGATGCTATTAAGCATTTTGAGAATGTAGACCTTATTCCTTCGAACATCGCTCTTTCCGGTACTGAAACAGCTTTGTTCAACTGTATGAGCAGAGAGTCAGTACTTAAACGAACCATTGAGCCGCTTCGAAATCATTACGATGTGATTATCGCAGACTGTATGCCATCTTTGGGTATGATGACCATCAATGCTCTTGTAGCAGCTGACTCGGTCATTATTCCCTGTGAACCATCTTTCCTTTCGGTAAAAGGTTTAGATCTCCTGCTTCATTCCATTTCAAGGATAAAGCGTCAGATAAACCCGGATCTGAAGATCGATGGTGTTCTGATGACGATGGTTGATTCCCGAACAAACAATGCAAAGGACATTACGAAGGCCGTTCGAGATGCAATGGGTATTAATATTAATGTATTTAATATAGAAATACCCCACTCAGTACGTGCGACCGAATGTCCGAACGTAGGCGAAAGCATATTTACCCACGATCCAAAGGGTAAGGTTGCTGAAGCTTACGCAATTCTGGCAAGGGAGGTGATCGCACTTGAGAGAAAGACCCAAGTTAGACCTAGGCCTTACGGCGTACGATGAACTCTTCAAAGATGACAAAGAGATCCGCGAAGGCAGACTGCCTAAGATCTATGAAATCCCGATAGAGCTTATCGACGACTTCCCTGATCATCCTTTTAAGGTAAAGATGGACGAAGACATGGATCAGCTTGTGGAGAGCATCAAGGAACGAGGGCTCATAACCCCTGTTACCCTGAGACCAAAAGAGGACGGACGATACGAGATTGTTTCCGGACACAGACGAAAGAAGGCCTGCGAGATCGCAGGTCTTTCTGTTGTAAAGGCAGATGTTCGTGAAATGAGCCGTGACGAAGCCATTATCCTCATGGTCGAGTCGAATCTGCAAAGGTCGGTAATCCTACCCAGTGAGAAAGCATTTTCCTACAAGATGCGTCTGGAGGCTATGAAAAGGCTTCCTGGACGACCTGAAAAAAATTGGTCTCCAGTGGAGACCAATTTATCAGGTAAGCGATCTGCTGCAGTTATGGCTGATGATGTTGGCGAAAGTAGAGCAAATATCTTCCGCTATATCCGCCTCACAGAGCTTATCCCTGAACTCCTTAATCTTGTCGACGAAGGTTCAATCGCACTGAGACCGGCTGTCGAACTCTCGTACTTAACATGCGATGAGCAGAAGATGGTCTACAAACAGATCTTAGACTGCGACTGCACGCCATCGCACGATCAGACCATCCGAATGAGAAAGTTCTCACAAGAAGGCAGGCTGTCTGACGCCGTAATCGAGTCCATCATGCAGGAAGAGAAGCCGAACCAGAAGGAAAAGATCCACATCCCGTTAGGCCAGCTTCGGAAGTATATTCCGGAAAGCGTGTCGTATGACGATACCAGAGACTACATCATGCAGGCTCTGGAGTTCTATCAGAAGTACCGCACGAAAGTACCAACACAAAACAACCCTATTAAGAAAAACGTGAGGTAAAGAAACATGGAAAACCAGGAAATCAACGAGGTAACAACTCAGGAAACAGAACAGAAGGCTGTCGAGACAATCAAGATCACCTTCTCTCGTAAGCTTGCCAAGCCGTTCACTTCAAAGGGCGGCAAGGAAATGGTCGCTATCTCCATCCCTAATCAGGATGCTGAGGATAAGCGTTCCTGGGAGGAATTTGTTCTCCCGATCCAGATGCTCCACAGTGACCACTACGGCAGCAAGACTTTGTGGGCTAAGATTCCTGAGGACGGTTCTACCACTCTCACAAGATCCATTAAGCCTGCCGAAGACGGCGGTTCTTGGACAAGGGAGGAAAGGACCGTTGACAACAAGACTCTTAAGTCGATGGTTGAAGCCTACAAACTCAAGCCTAAAACTCAGGGTGCACGGTAACTTAATTGCAGGAAGGCACGCTCTTTAATACTAATCGCGCACGGGTGTTGATTAGCGTTCCCCTTCCTTCCCCCATACCCCTAACTAACCCCTTCTAATATCTAAAACAACCAGCTAAAAGAAGAATGATTAATCACTCTGGTAGTAAGCAGTTAACTTAGAGATTCAAGTTAATATTGCTGACCTGAAGAAAATCGCACATTTTACGAATAGCATTTGCTGTTTTAAGATTCAGGCAAGAGGATATGGAATTGACGGACTGAACGCATAAACTTTTAGTTCTTCTTTCCTTTAGCCAAGCAATAAGAAAGGGGTTCTCCGTATGAAGTCTTTAGTCAAACTGGTAGTCAGTCTGGGAATCAAGATAGCGTTTATAGCATTGATCTATGCAATAGTCATGGGCTTTGTTGCCTCATAACCTCAGAGCAAGAAGTTTCAATTATTCTTTTTGCCAAGCAATATAATAAATATAGAGGAATGAGCGTATGAAGACCCGAATCAAAGTGATTATCGCAATAGCATCATGTATAGCAATTGTTGTCCTGATAATTGTTTTGGTGAGCTGCAACAAGAAAGCTGCACCTGATATTTCTTCTTTTAGCACAGCAAATCAAGAAGAAACGGAAGTGACGACGGAATCTGTAACTGAAAGCGTTCCTTCAGATCATAGCGATGAGCCTGATCCTTCGAATGCCTTGCAGACAGAAGAAAGCACTTCTGAACCTACGGATACCACGAGAAACAGTGAGGCCGAACAGACGGCACAACAGACAAGTCAAACAACTCGTGAAACCAAGCCAACGAATGAAAGACCACAAACTCAGGCAACAGCGACGCCAAAACCGACGTCGGCAACTGTTCCGACAAATACGCCAACACCTAAACCGACTTCAACACCCAAGCCAACGGCTACTCCTAAACCAGAGCCTACGGCAACACCGGTTCCAACTAACACTCCAACACCTGAACCTACGGCAACACCGAAACCAACCAATACTCCAAAGCCGACACCTAAGCCGGTTAATGATCCCAAGTACACTAAGTGCATCGCGGATGTTGAGTATTGGGCAGGCCCGGATAACTGCTATCACGGCATCGTTTACGGTGTTCCTTGCGTAAGGAATTCTGCCGGGAAATGGGAAACAACAGGCAAAGGTGAAGACATGGTATGGGACGCAATTGAGGCAGAACATCCTGATGCCGGAGGCTATACAGATAAAATAGTTTCCGGTTCACACAGAAACTTCTCGTAAGAGAAATCAAACAATCGAGCATTGAAGAGAGCTTCAGAAATGAGGCTCTTTTCTTTTGCCCGGAATTAAAAGTCGAAACACAAACCCAAAAATCTAAAGGAGGAAAAAACCACAATGCAGAAGAAAAAGTTCGCAACTAAGCTTTCTGCCGGTCTTCTCGCAGCATTCATCGTTATGCAGGGGATGTTCCCCACAGTCGCTGTTTTTGCTGACGAGGTATCCGAGACAGAAGCTGGCTCTCCCGTGATCATTGAAACGGTTACCGAACCTTCCGAGACAGAAGAGACAAAAGCTGCTGAAACTAATGAAACAGAAGAAACTTCTGAAACAACGGAATCTACTGCTTCAGAACTGGTTGAGACTTCAGAATCAACTTCCGAGTCAACCGTTACTGATGAAACAGAACCTGAGCCGACAGAAACAACGCCTTCTGAAAGCACGAACAATACTGTTGATTCTTCAATCAGAATTGAGAACGCAGCTGATTCAAAGTCTTTCAGCAATAGTGTTGCCTCTTTGTCAGATAACAACCGTCTCATTGTTCAGACAGACTCTGATATCAGAGAAAACCTGAAGAATGTTACCGGTGTTTATCTTGACGGCACATATGTCATCTCATTTTCTGACAAGGAATCCTACAACGATGCTGTGAAGTTCTTCGAAGCAAACGGTATCACATATGCCGAAGACGGCGCCGTAAGCCTTTGCTCTGAGAAGATCGACCTTATCAGCTACGGTGAGATCAATCCGAACGCCAAGACAAAGATCGCTGTTATCGATACTGGTTCTGACGTAGCAAACGAGAAGTATTCCGTTATCGGCAGCGATGTATCAGACTCTCATGGTCACGGTACAAGCATAGCTAACTTCATTCTTTCCGAGACAAACGATGCGTATATCGTGTCTATCAAGGCGATCGGCTCTGACGGTACCGGTAACGTTTCCGATATTTGTGCTGCAGTCGCTATGGCTCAGAGTATGAATGTCGACGTTATCCTTATGGCATTGTCCGTAAGAAGCAACGGTGACTACGATGCTTTCGAGAAGATCGTTAAGGATGCAGTTGCAAGCGGTATCACCGTTATAGCTTCAGCAGGAAACAATAACACGGATGCTTCCAAGTATCTTCCTGCCGGAATTGACGGTGTCATCACCGTAGGTGCCATCACAGAAGACGGATACAAGTATTCATCTTCCAACTACGGAACTTGCGTTAACTATTATGTTCCCGCAACTTCAACTTCGCAGGCCAGTGCCCTTTTTGCAGGTAAGTTCATCGCTAAGAACATCAGCGATATTGCTACAAGCTGCAAGATCGCTGACGATAACCCTACTGAGACTGACGATTCGGACACAGATCTTGCTGAGGTCAACCTCACGAAGAAAAAGGCCGGTGTCTATATCTTTGTAACCAAGGATCAGATGGTCGCTGCAGGATACACAAGTTCCGATGCTTTCAGAGCAAAGGTCATCTCCAGCTGCGATGCCATGACAGGCGCAAAGTATGCTCAGTCAGGCAGCGGCGGTTCCGGTGAGAAGGTTGACTGTATCACTTATACCCATCTTGCTTATGCTTCAGCTCTCGGCAAGATTACCAAGCTCCGCGAGTCCGGCGGCTATGTATATTTCAGTGGAAAGTGCTCTGGTGGCGCTCCCTGGAAGCTTTATACAACTACCGGTTCAACAGGCTGCACTTCCTGGCTCTCACTTCATGGTATCGGCGGACCGAGCTCAGCAGGCGTAAATCCCTCAACTCATTCCCTTAAGGATCTTGGAGTTGAAAAGGGCGATCTCGTCTTCTTCGGTAAGACGAGTGACGGATACTGGCATCATGCTGCTATCTACGACGGAAGCGGAACATACTTCTGGCAGGCCAGAGGTTCTGCTTATACCGCAGGAAAGTCCAAGAGATCTGATGTATCAGTAAACGAAAACACTAACGGTATCGATCGTATCCTTGTTCTTCATATTGAAGATTTCAAGGAAGAGCCTAAGGTGACAATAACCAAGTCGGTTAAGGGCGGTTATGATGTACTGACAGATGGAAACACATGTTATAACCTCTCCGGTACTACTTATACGCTTTATGCTTCTTATGAGTATGGCGATGTTCCCACTCAGGCACTTGCTACCTTCAAGGTAGATGCAAGCGGTAAGACATCTACAACTTATAAGATCGCTGCCAACACAACATATTTCCTTGTTGAAACAGCAGCAGGTTCAGGATTTGAGAAAGATACGGCCATCTACAAGATAGTTACCGGAAGCAAAGTATCCGATCCTATCACTGTAACGAATCTCTCAACCGATGAGTCAAAGACCATAAGCGTTAAGAACGATCTGTTCACGATCCCGTTGAGCGATACTCCTATAGCTGACCCTTTCTGGTTCAACCTTGATAAGGTTTCTACAGAAGGGCAGCACACAACAGCTGACTTCAACAATGCCAAGTTCAGACTTGAGTTCTACGGTCAGCCTATCGCTTTTGACACTTCAGTATCAGGCAAGACACCTACTGCGGTATTCGAATTCAGCTTAAACGGAAAGACTCAGAGAGTTACACTCGAGTTCCTTGCTGGACTTACTGCTACAAGCGGTTCTGATAAGACATACTTCAAGGATCTCTACGATTCCGGACTCTTCCCGAATAACAGAAATCTGCCTCTCGGCACATACCGTATCACTGAGATCGGTGCTCCTGACGGATATTCCCGAAATACTCAGGTCTTCCGTATGAGGATCTATCAGGGCGATGATGGTATCGCTACCAGAAAGTTCGGCGTTGAAGGAACTGCTCCCAGCGGTTATAACTACTTCTCACATACGCTGGACAAGACAGATCCCAACTACAACGCTTTGAAGATTACCCTGAACGAGACTACGATCAACGGCTACTATTCATTGACAAAGACGATGGATGACAATGAGATCGTTAAGGACATCACGGGTCTTTATAACTTCGAGCTCCGTAACACAACAGATAACACCCTTATCGCTACCGGTGTTTCACAGAAGGACGGCCGAGTCCTTTGGACATATAAGCTTCCCGGTCTTTATCTTGCGGATAACCCGCAGATAATCCTCACAGGAACAACGACTTATAAGCTTGAGCTTGCTGTCTATAACAAAGACAAAGCAAAGATCACTTATGAGGTCAGAGAGTATATCCCGAAGACGGTTTACGGCGATACTCCTATCGAGTATTCCTATACAACTCCTTCAGGTTGGACTTTGAGTTCCGACGGCAAGTACTTCACAAAGAAGATCACCCTTAACGACAATGATACTTTTGTGGATACGATCAAGAACAATGTCGAGTATGCAGACATCACCATCACAAAGGCTATCCCTAAGGATGACACTTTCGACAGAACAAAGGTGACTTTCTATCTGTACAACACAGATAAGAACATCCTCATTGCTACAGGCAGTGTCGACTCCAAGGGTAACATCGAGTGGACAAAGTCTGCTTCAAAAGGCTACGGCGTTGATGACTACAAGGTTGGTATCAATGAAGTAACGCACCTTCCTCTCGGTAACTACCGTGTTGAAGAGGTTTGGGACAGAGCTTATCTCAACTCCCTTAGCGGTGAGCAGGTCGAGATCATATCAACGAACAACTCTGGTTGGGAATTGGATCAGAGACCTACTACGACAAGATACTTCAAGAGTTTCAAGCTCACAAAGGACGGCCAGAAGTTAGCCTTTGGTGCCATCGAGAACGATGAGCATGTTCAGTGGTTCAACATGGTCAAGAAGGTCACTGTTGCAGGCGATATCGGTACTGTAAAAGCTGTTCTCTACTATGAGGCAGATGACGGAAAGCTTATCCGTGTGGCAGAAGGTACTTGTGAGACATCAAAGGGCATCGGTACTTATAACTTCACTTGGAAGTATATCCGATCACTTAAGAAAGCAATCGGTAAGCTCAAAGTTTGGATTCAGGACGTTGCGACCGCTATCAAGGAAGTCGACCTTGAACCGAAACAGATCAATCTGTCGGATCTTCTTTTCGCTCGTTTTGACGAACGCGGAAAGGACGTAGGTGTTACGGATTTTCTCAGTTTCGGCAAAGTTATGAAGTATTTACGCGAATATGAGATTAAGACGGTACCTGAACTTGATGATCGACTCAGCTTCTTATCTGTAACAGCCCAACCGATCAAAGAGCAGATAAGTGACATCTCCGGTGAGATCAAAAAAGTCGAGAAACTCGTATCGCATATTGATACCAAAGCGAAGCTCGATCCCGTTCATGACAAGTACACGAAGATCCGTTGGAAAGGTCGTAAGGAGAAGTTTGCAGCTGAGCATAAGGACGAACTTACCGAATGGAAGAAGTCCAAGAACTATATCGATCAGCACATGTCCGCTGGTACTTATACCAAGGAAGAGCTCAAAGCTCGCATCTCCTCTCTGAAGACCAAACTCAAAGATCTGAACGAACAGCTTAAGCCGTATCAGGCTGAGACCGAGATCATCAAGTATACGCGCTCCATCGTCAAGAAGCTCATCCCGGAACTCACACCGGAAGGAGCAAAGCTCACACCTGAGATCAAGAAGGAGAAGCGCAGCATGCTCGAAAGGCTCGCAGCTGCAAAGCAGATCGTCAAAGAAAACAAGAAACACACACAGCCCAAGAAGAACAGGGGCATATCACGTTGAGGAGGTAACAACATGATCTATACAACAGAACAGATTGAACGCGCCAACGCGGTCAATCTTGAAGATTTCTTAAGAGCTCAGGGCGAAACGCTCACGAAGTCCGGTCAGGACATGCAGTGGGATGCTCACGACTCTCTTAAGATCAGAGGTAATAAGTGGCATCGTTTCTCGAACGACACGGGAGGATTCCCTATCGCGTTCGTGATGGAGTTCTACGGGAAGACATTCCCTGAAGCCGTCGAGATGCTTATCGGCGAGAAAGGCGAAGGACAGCCAGATGCTGTCCCCGCCCCTTCGCCTTCTTTCCGTTTACCCCAAAAGAACATCACGAACGATAATGCCAGAAATTACCTTGTCACAGAAAGAGGAATAAGCGAAAAACTCGTGGATCTCTTCCTGAGTGAAGGTAACGTTTACGAGGATGCAAAGCACCACAATGTTGTCTTTGTCGGACGCGATCAGAACGGCATTCCCCGTTTCGCGCACTGTCGAGGGACAAAGGAAAAGTTCCGTCAGGACATATCCGGTTCGGACAAATCCTACGGGTTCTGTCATCAGGGAACGGACAATGTTCTTTGTGTTTTCGAAGCGCCGATCGATCTTATTTCCTTTGTTGATCTCTTTCCAAAAGATTGGAAACAGCACCATTATCTGTCGCTAGGCGGAGTAACGGACAGAGCTTTAAAGCGATATCTGGCAGAGCATCCGAAGATCAATCATGTCTTCCTTGCCCTTGATATGGACGAGCCCGGTGACGATGCTTGCGACAAGTTGAACGCGATCATACCTGAAGGTTTTAGAGTTAATCGTCTGAAAGCTCCGGTCAAGGATTGGAACGAGCTGCTTTTACACAGAAAGGAATATCCCACGCTTAGGGATAGGCTCGGTTACGTTGATCTCCGTCCTGAGGTCAGTTCTGAACATAAGACTGAAGCTGAGGCTGAGCCTGAGGATTTTGTCCCAATGATCCGCATGAGCGACGTTGAGACGAAGGAAGTCGATTTTCTTTGGAATCCCTATATCCCTTTTGGCAAGCTCACGATCCTTCAAGGAGATTCAGGTAATGGTAAGACTTACCTTGCCATGCACCTTTGCGCGGCCTGCACCAACGGAAAGCCTCTCCCGCACATGGAACCGATGGAACCTTGTAATGTCATCTACCAGACCGCAGAAGACGGCCTCGACGATACTATCAAGCCCCGACTTGAAGAGGCAGGAGCTGATCTGAGCAGAGTCCTCACAATAAACGATTACGACACTGATCCCCTGACACTTGCGGATGAACGCATCGAGAAAGCGATCATTCAGAACAACGCGAAACTCGTCATTATCGACCCGATTCAGGCATTTCTCGGAGCTAACGTTGATATGAACCGCGCAAATGAGGTCAGACCTCTTCTCAGGAAGATCGCCGACGTTGCACAGAGAACTGGTTGCGCCATCGTGCTTATCGGACATCTCAACAAGGCTTCAGGGCAGCAGAGCGGTTATCGCAATCTCGGCTCAATCGACTTCAGAGCAGCTTCCCGAAGCGTGCTTGTAGTCGGTAAGAGCAAGGACGATCCGAATGTCAGGGTCATGGCCCATGACAAGAGCTCCCTTGCTCCTGCAGGCCAATCCCTTGCCTTTGTTCTCGGTGACGAAGACGGCTTCAGATGGATCGGAGACTATGACATCACGGCTGATGAACGTCTCTCCGGGGTCGAGAAGAAAGCACCTTCCAAGATCCACGAAGCTAAGGATCTTATCTTGAATATGCTTGCAGACGGTAAGGAAGTCCTTTCTGAAGACATCGACCGAGTCGCAATCAAGCGCGGGATATCTTCCAGAACCGTACGAGATGCCAAGAAGGAACTCGGTATTGTCCTGAAAAGCAGATGTATCGAGGGACACAAGAAGGTCTATTGGCTGGATCAACCTAAGGCTGAACCGGCAGACAATTTTGAAATGGCAGAAATTCTATAGACACATAAAGTCTGCCAGTTCGCCACTTCAACACTAATTCAAGGAGGAAATCATTATGGAAAATACAGTCGCAATCCCTGAAACAAGGGCTCAAATCGCCCCTTCGCTTATGATTCACAGAGGCGGAACAACCTTTTTGATCGGCATCAAGTTTGCCGACAAGGGCGACACGCTCGAGGATAAGGTCAAGCGTATGATCCGCAAAGACGTTCAGAACGGAGACTTCTGAGGATAACACCAACTATAAGGCCGTGCTTCACTTCATCGTGGGGTACGGCCTCTTTTTTTTGTTTCTGTTTACTTTAATACACTAAATTTCATGTGGTACAATATTGGTACACGGCTGAGAAGGGCTTAGTCGTGATAATTAGCAGTATAGATAACTATATCCTGAAGTTAATTTACCGATTCTGTTAATTGTGAATAACACTTCATATGTACACTAAATGCATGCGAAAAATGGTCAAATCGTGTACAAAATCGCAAAAGGTACACGATGTGCAGTGTTTTTGAGAGCAAATCGTGTACAGGTGGTACCTGCGCTTGAATGTTATAATGACTTTATCCTATGATGGTCTTTGGATTGAATAATAATCAGTTTAGGGATAATAAACAGGAAATATGACACAAGAATAGAAATATCAGACATATGAGAGCAAAACTGTTTACATTCGGGCTAAAGGAAGATAAAGGAACACCAGAATATGTGTGCCCTTCATGCAATCGAATTGGATTATTATTTGATCCTGCTGAGAATAATTATAAAGCTCAGGATCAACTGTGCAGGATATGCGGATTCCGCATATCGGATAAACATGATAATGCCGTGAAGAATTGGAATGATGCCTGGACAGAATGCGGAAGAGAGATCCTCTTTGATAAACCTTATGAGGAACGCTGCGAATACTATCGTAAGACATTTTATTCTTTCTATGGCAAGTACTTCTATGTTGCATCTGATATGGAGATTGAGAATAAAGAATTCGACGATAAGCTGTTTTCTCAGTACGGTTTCTTACATAAAAAAGATGATACAAAGAAGATTTTAGTCAGATGCGATGATGGTAATTTCTGGGAATTCAGCTATGAGACAAATACTATTATCTATCTTGATGATTTAAAAAAGTACTTTGCTGTTGGAGAAGATCATGAGAGATTCTACTTGTTTGCCGGCGATGGTCTGACACATGGAGATTCTTCTGCAACTGATGCTTACAGAGGAGGATATATCGGATTTGTTCCAGATATGTTTCCTCTGTACTATCCTCTTTTTTATCCGGATGATAGAGAATGCATTCTTATGGATCAGGATAAGAAAAAGTATTATTTCAAAATTGAATGTTCAGTAGCGTGAATAATCATGAATTAAATATACCAAGGCTCGGAGCAATCTGAGCCTTTTTTAATGTCTTTACAAATACCCTAACCTACCCTGAAACGTGTTTCCGCTTTTTTTGTACTTAAAAAGTGTTGACAAAAGGCGGAACCCTTCGCTCATGCGGTAACTATCTTGTCGATCAGGGATACGATGTCAGAGTCCTGGATCTCATAAACCTCGATCGAAGCCACTGCTACAACCCGTTTGTGTATCTGGAAAGTGATGACGATATTCAGCGTCTTACGACGAACCTAATCAAGAACACCACTCCAAAAGGTTCACAAACGACTGACCCGTTCTGGGATCAGGCAGCCTCGATGCTTCTTAAGGCTCTTGTGTTCTATCTCTACTATGAGGCACCGCCTGAAGAACAGAACTTCCCGATGGTTATGGACATGATCCGCGCCGGTGATGTCAAAGAGAATAACGATGATTATGAGTCTCCTCTCGACATCCTTTTTGCGGAACTTGAGGAAAGGGATCCTGAGCATATAGCCCTGAAATACTACAAGAGTTATCACTCAGGTGCTGCTCAGACCTTAAAGTCCATTCAGATCTCGCTTATGGCAAGGCTCGAGAAGTTCAATCTTCCTTCTTTGGCAGGCATCACTCAGAACGATGAGATGAGACTCAGAGAACTCGGTGAGAAACCCGGTGCCATCTTCGCTCTTATCCCGGACAACGATCAGTCCTTCAACTTCATTATCGGCATGCTCTACACACAGCTCTTTCAACAGCTGTATCGAAGCGCCGATTTTGAGCACGGCGGAAGACTGCCCTATCACGTCCACTTCATCATGGACGAGTTTGCTAACGTCTGTCTGCCGGATTCGTTCGATTCCCTTCTCGCTACTATGCGATCCCGAGAGATCTCCGTAAGCATCATCTTGCAGAACTTGGCTCAGCTGAAAGCTCTTTTTGAGAAGAAATGGGAATCCATCGTAGGCAACTGCGATGAGTTCCTCTACTTAGGCGGCAATGAGCAAAGCACTCACAAATATGTAAGTGAGCTCTTGGGTAAAGAAACGATCGATACGAACTCTTATGGAGTGAACAAGGGCCGCAACGGACATTTCACCAAGAATGATCAGCTGCAGGCCAGAGATCTCATGACCCCCGATGAAGTACGAATGCTCGATAACCGCTACGGAATCCTCTTCATACGAGGCGAGTATCCGGTTATGGACCTTAAGTACGACCTCATGAAACATCCGAAGATCTCTTTTACAGAAGAAGGCGGAGCAAAGCCGTTCATTCACGGCAGAGACACGAGATCCAAAGCGACGATCGCGCTCGTCGGCAATGATCCCGCACTTAGGGACAAGGCAATCGACATCGAAGACCTTGTCGAAGAACAACACGAATATGAGGTTCTCTCCTACGAGGATCTCGAAGAAATCTATCTAACAAAGGAGTAAAAGGAACATGAATAAGATCAATTCAAACAAAGAAGTAACTACTCTTGCCAAGAACAAGAGAAAGGCCATCTTGAAGCGTTATCTCGCTACTGCGATCACTTGCGCTGTCGTCGGAGTCGTTATGGTTCCCGTATTGGCAGACAGTGATGCTGAGACTGCGATCAAGAATATGTCGAACATCATCTTCGGCATCATCAGAGCGATTGGCGTCATACTTTCCGGTTGGGGCCTCGTTCAGGTCGGTATGAGCTTCCAGAGCCACGATCCTTCTCAGAGATCTCAGGGTTTTCTTTGCCTTGCAGGCGGTCTCATCATCGTCTTCGCAAAGTCTATCCTCACTGCAATCGCTCCTGGCGTATTCAGCTGACGTAACGAGGAGGTGGTTTAATGGGTACCGCTGCTTGGTACGAGCTTATGCAAGGTCTTCAGTACCTTGGAGATATGCTCGATAAGATGTGGGCCATCCTTACAACCTCACCTCAGAACTTCAAAGGCGGAACCATTTGGAGCATTATCACCACCATTAATGGCGTATTGGGCGCAATCGGCACTGCTCTCCTTGTCTTGTTTTTCACGGTCGGCGTGATCAAGACTTGCGGGAGCTTTGCCGAGCTCAAGAGGCCTGAAACGGCTGTTAAAGCTTTTATCCGTTTTGCTATAGCCAAAGCGTTGATCGATAACGGTCTTAACTTGATGGTGAACTTCGTGACTATTGTTCAGAGCATTATCAAGAAGATAACTGCTTCAAGCTCCATTGGTACCGCCTTGGAGTTTTCTATTCCGTCAACTGTCCAGAGCAAGTTTGAGAGTATCGGCATCCTTGACGGCGCTATTCCCGTTTGGGCTGTCTGCTTTATCGCACATATCGCATTCATCGTCATAGCTATCGTTCTGCTTCTTACCGTTTACGGCAGATTCTTCAGAATCTATATGTACACGGCAATAGCGCCTATTCCTTTGGCAACGATGGCCGGCCAGCCTACAGAAGGTATCGCTAAGAGTTTTCTTAAGAGCTATGCCGGCGTTTGTATGCAAGGCGTCGTTATCGTTCTCGCGTGCATCATCTTTACTGCTTATGCAGGATCGATGCCGCAGATTGATCCGTCAAAAGATGCTATTGCGATGGTATGGACTTATGTAACTGAGGTTCTTTTCAACTTGCTGGTACTGCTCGGTCTTGTAAAAGGATCTGACAGGATCATTCACGACATGATGGGTTTGTAAGGAGGAAAACAAATGGAAATCAACATAAACAAAGACATCCGCGAATACACCGAAGGCGTCTTCTTCGGGCTAAACTTAAGGCAGCTGATCTGTTCAGGTTTAGCCGTCGGTTCTGCAGTAGCAGTCTACTTCGGCTGTAGGGGCACAATCTCGCAGGATATAATCACATATTTCTGTATTGCTGCCGCCATTCCTTTCGCTGCAATCGGGTTCATCAAGTATAACGGCATGCCGATGGAGAAGATCTTCGTGGCATGGATGAAAGATAACTTCATTTGCCCGCGAAGGTTAAATGCCAAAGCCAACAATATTTATTTGGAAGCGCTCAAGGGATATTTCGCAAACAAGGAAAAGGAGGCAATGAATGCTAAAGAGCATACAGTCACTAATGAAGCAGGATAAGGAAATGTTCGTTGTGCCGAGAAGGGTTCAGGACCTCATACCGGTACAAAGAATATGGCCTGACGGAATCTTCCAAGTCGGAGCAAACAAGTACTCAAAGACTTGGAAGTTCTCAGATATCAACTATCAGGTTGCAAGCGAGGAAGACAAGGAGAATATGTTTCTGCTCTATTCCGACGTTCTCAATTCTTTTGACAGCGCTGCTACGACAAAGATCACGGTAAACAACCACAGACTTAACAAGAAGGATTTCGAGAACTCGATCCTCATGCCGCTTAAGGGGGACAAGCTGGATGTTTACCGTCAGGAGTATAACGACATGCTCCTCGAAAAGGCTACCGGTGCTAACGGTATCACTCAGGAGAAGTATATTACCGTCTCTATCAACAAGAAGAGTATTGAAGATGCAAGAACATACTTCGCAAGGACCGGAGCTGATCTTCAGATGCGTCTCTCTTCTTTGGGAAGTTCCCTGGAAGAGCTTGATGCAGTTGAGAAGCTTCGTATCCTTCACGACTTCTACCGTCAGGGTGATGAGATTACCTTTGAGTTTGATATAGCCAAGAGGGCCAAGCTCGGTCACGACTTCCGCGACTATATCTGTCCGGATACGATTGAGAGAGGTACTGACTATATCAAGCTCGGCGAGAAGTATGTGAGAGTCCTGTTCCTTAAAGATTACGGCAACTATATCAGTGACGATACAATTGCCGAACTTACTGATATGAACAGGAACCTCATGCTCTCGATAGATGTTCTCTCCGTTCCTACGGATGAAGCTATCCGCGAAGTTGAGAACAAGCTCCTTGGCGTTGAAACTAACATCACTAACTGGCAGAGAAAGCAGAATCAGAACAACAACTTCTCAGCTGTTATTCCTTACGATATGGAGTTGCAGCGCAACAAGACTAAGGAGTTTCTGGCTGATCTGACTACACGTGACCAGCGCATGATGCTCTGTCTCATCACAATGGCTATCTCTTCTGACAGCAAGGAACAGCTTGATCTCGATACCGAGAGCATTCAGTCTGTTGCAAAAGGCAGACATTGCCAGATGGCGGTCCTTAAGTGGCAGCAGGCAGATGGTCTTAACACTGTCCTGCCCTTTGGTGTAAGAAAGATCGACTGCTTCAGAACTCTTAATACTGAGTCCTTGGCGGTCTTTCTTCCTTTCAAGACACAGGAGATCATGGACAAAGGTGGAATCTACTATGGTGAGAACGCTATCTCCCACAACCTCATCATGTGCAACAAGGAAAACCTCTTGAACCAGTCCGCCTTCCTCTTGGGCGTGCCGGGATCCGGCAAGTCCTTCTCGGCTAAGGAACTTATCACTTTCCTTATGCTTAACACGGAAGACGATATTCTCATCTGCGATCCTGAGGGGGAGGTGCGACACGAAGTCGTGTAATAAATTGCTGGAGACAGCTACTCCATCCATTTGGAGTAATCCAACCGTGACCTGCGAGACGGGTAACTATCTTGTTGGGAAGCTCACGGCAAAGTTTGACAACTGATAGCCTAAATCAGTTGAAAAGCAGGATAAGCATGCTATGGCGAACGTAAAGTGAATCATTGCAAGGGTCGTTACAGGGAATAAGCGAAATAAGGCTGATACGCTTACACCAAAAGGTGCGGAGGTGGTCTGCGGTACTTTCACCATACTGTAGACAAATGGACACAAGTCCTCCCGGCTCAAAGATGGCGCCTAAGGCATGCACAATTATTTATTACACGGAACGTGGTAAGCCCTATACGTTCCTTGGTAACAAGGTATTGAACCCGCAAGGGGGATAAAAGACGTAGAGGGTAGAAGAATGGATAAAAAGCGAATGGTCTTCTGTAATGGAAGACATAGGGGTTCAAAATTTGCCCCGACCTGAAAGGGTGCTGACTTATCCGAGGTATTTCAAAACAAGAAATGGAGGTAAACCTGTGAACGATAATAATTCAACGGCGGAAGCTAAAACTTCTGAGAGATTATCGAACAACAAACAGCTCGAATTCCAGTGGAAATCTATTGACTGGAAAAAGGCAGAAAATGAGGTTAACAGGCTACAAACCAGGATTGTTAAGGCAACTCAGCGGAAAAGATGGAACGATGTCAAGAGACTACAATATCTCTTAACTCATTCTTTCTACGCTAAAGCAATCGCGGTTAAGCGAGTAACCACAAACAAAGGTAAGAGAACCGCAGGAGTCGACGGAATTCTTTGGAACACTCCGTCACAAAAGATGAATGCAATCAACTCCCTTACCGACAAAGGCTACAAGGCCAGCCCTTTAAGACGTGTATATATCGCCAAAAAGGACAAAAAGAAAAAGCGCCCGTTAGGAATTCCGACCATGTACGACAGAGCCATGCAGGCACTATATGCCCTCGCTCTTGACCCTATATCGGAAGCAACGGCAGATACAAAGTCTTTCGGATTCAGAAAAGGCAGATGTGCTCAAGACGCTTGTGAATTTATATTCACGGCATTGTCACGAAAAGACATATCACCCAACTGGATACTTGAAGGAGACATAAAGGGATGTTTCGACCATATCAGCCACAAGAGGTCTCGAACTCTCCGAAGAAAAAACCGTGGTTACAAACATCAATGACGGCTTTGATTTTCTCGGTTGGACATTTCGAAAGTTTAACGGGAAACTGATTATTAAACCATCGAAGAAGTCAATCAAAGCGATTGTCTCAAAACTGTCAAACACAATAAATGTGCGAGGCAGAGCGTGGAATCAAGATGTACTCATCATGAAACTGAATGAGCAAATCAGAGGGTGGACTAACTATCACCAGTCTGTAGTAGCAAGTGAAGCTTTTGCCCACTTGGATTATGTCTTATACGAGCTGCTATGGCACTGGGCAACCCGTAGACACCCGAAGAAAGGTAAATGGTGGATTTCAACCAAATACTGGCATCGCAAAGGAAATCGAGAATGGGTGTTCTCTACTGAAGAACATGAACTCATACGAGTAGACCATACCCCGATTGTCCGTCACCGCAAAGTGAGCGTAACAAAGAATCCGTATATCGATACGGAATACTTCGTTCAACGAAAATTCAACCAAGGAATGGACCGACTTACAGGTCGATTCAAGACTATCTGGAAGAATCAGAACGGGTTATGCTTTCACTGCGGTATGCCTCTTGATATTCGTGATGAGAGGGAAATCTTCCACAAGATTCCACTCCAAACGGGTAAAACAGAGGAAATTTCCAATATGGCATACGTACACACAGAATGCCAAAGATTATACGCTGAAAGCCGCTCGAAAGAGTTATGAAATGCTTGAGCCGTATGAAGGGAAACTTTCACGTACGGTTCTTAGAGGGGAAGGCGGTGGTAACACCGCTGCCCCACTCGATTATGCACCGCTTGTCGAGGCAATGGGGCCTGATATGGGTTCCGTTATACGAGTATCCGCAGGCGGCCGAGATAGACTTAACGCAATGTATATGGTCGATGGTTATGGTGAAAACGATCCTATTGTCGTTAAGTCTCAGTTCATCATGTCTCTTGTCGAGCAGATCGATAAGAAAGGCGTAGGACCTCAGCAGAAGTCCATCATCGACCGTTGCGCTGCAGCCGTATATCGTGAGGCTGAGAAGTGTAAGTCTTCTGGTGGAGCTACACCTACCCTGTGTACTTTCCGTGAAAAGCTCTTGGAACAGCCGGAGCGTGAAGCAAAGCAGATAGCGTTATCACTTGAGCTCTTCACAACCGGATCCCTTGATATCTTCGGCCGTGAAAGTAATGTCGATATGGATAAACGTGTAGTCGTCTTCGATATACACGGCTTAGGCAGCCAGCTTAAGCCCACGGGACTTCTTGTCATAACAGACACTATGCTTAACCGAGTTACTCTTAACTGGAAGAAAGGTAAGCGTACACATGTCTTTATCGACGAGTTCCATGTCGTATTCGAAAACGAGTTCTCCGCTCAGTTCTTCAACTCAGCCTGGAGACAGTTCCGTAAGAGGAATGCATATCCTACTGCTATCACGCAGAATGTTGAGTATCTTTTGGACTCAGTGCAGGCATCTACGATGCTCTCCAACTCGGAGTTCGTAATTATGCTCAATCAGGCAGCATCAGACAGAGCCAAGCTTGCAAAGCTGCTCAATATCTCCGAGATCCAAATGCGCTATATCACGAACGCACCTGCCGGATCAGGACTTATCAAGTACGGTTCTGCCTTGGTTCCCTTCGTGAACAAGTTCAATCGGGATACTAAGCTCTATCAGCTTATGACTACTAGACCTGGCGAAGGACAGTTCGCAAACGGCTGACTCCTGTAAGCACTTGGGATTATCCCGAGTGCTTTTTACATGCCTATCAAGGCAAATACCGCAAAGGAGTTAAATGAAATGCCACAAATCAGTAAAGTCGTGCGCGACAAAGATATAAAGCAGGTATCGCGCATAGATGACTTAAAGCCTGCAACAGAAAAGGCAGTTCCCAAGACTGTTCCCAAGATCACAGAAGCCAAAGAAACTACCGTTAATCCGGCATTAACCGCTCAGATGAATGCTGCAAGACGAGCCGGCATCGCAGCCATCAGGCATGCACGAACTGTTGCTGACAGTTCCGATCAGACTGAAGATCAGGAAGCAATTGAGAAACTTGAAGCTTCCGCCCGCAATGCGGCTGCAGATTCAGCTGATGCTGCTTTAGAAGCCAAGGATGCCCTTAAACGCCAGATTAAGAAGAAACGACCTGACATCAAGAACACTAAAGATATAAAGTCTGGCGTGCGTACTATTCGCAAAGTTGATTCAAAAGTGGCTCATAAAAGTGCGACGGAAGCCTCAAAAGTGGCTATGAAAAGTGCAACCGAAGCCGCAAAGGAAGCAGCTATTGTCTCTCAAAAAGTTGCTACAGCTCGCAAGACTGAGCGCCTTGCCAAGAAATCCGCTGAATGGGTCAAAAAGATCGTTAAAGGTATTGTCAATGCTATTAAGAAGCTCTTAAGTGCCATTGGTGCTGCTTCTGTCCCTCTTCTTCTGATCCTTGTTTTAGCCGGTTCGATTGCTGCTCTGATCGCTTCTGCTTTTGGCATTTTCTTTGCTGGTGATCAGTCGGGAGAAAGTAACAGGACTCTTCGAGAAGTCGTTATGGAAATCAACTCAGAGTATCTTGCAACCATCCTAAGTATTCAAATTCTGTTTTTTATAAGGTTGTTGGTTGCAAAGACTGTGAATTCAACACCTACTGCAAAAGGTGGCAGAAAAAGAAGAATGAGAATTTTAAGATATTCGAAGTCGTTGTACCTTTGCGCAGATAT
>JAFRRJ010000052.1 GCA_017428155.1 Clostridiales bacterium
CTAATTACTTTAATAAAAACTCAATTCTTAGAATTGAAAAAGGTCCGTTTTACTTCAAGTTTTGCATTCTATTCAATTTTCAAGATCCGCGCTTTCCTTTGATTTCCAGGCACATTTTTGTCGTGCCTCCGTCAAAGTGCTTGTAAAGGATATACCACAGCGTGACATATGTCAAGGAGTTTTTTCGAGCTTTTGAAATATTTTTTTAAAGTCTTCAAAGCCTTTATTCAATTAAATTTCAGATACAGCCTCCGGATATGAAGCCGGTGACGGAAAGAGGCGGTAAAACCCGCCTCCATATATATACTTATTTTTTCCTCGCCTGAAGCTTCTTTGCTCTTATCTCCGCCGACTTCTTGATGCGGTTGATCCTGACCCAGAGCACTATATTCAATATTATTATAAGGAGCATAAAGCCGCCTATTACCGCAGATATCACGGGGTTGCTCTTAACAAAGAGCTCGAGAGGTGTTCCGGTCTCCTCTTCCGGCTCGTCCGGGACTTCCTCTTCAACAGGTGTCGGAGTTGGCGTCTCAACGACAGGCTCATAGCCATAAGGCTCGTCACCGGGATTAACAAGAGGGTCGAACTGCGGCTGCTCATTTGAAGGAGCATTAACATACTTATAGTCTCCCGTCGTTCCGTATACCCTTGTGACAGGATCTGCCTCCCAGCATGCGAGATTGCCGTATGCCGTTACTGAAGCAAGATACATAGTCGTATAGAAGTAATAGTCCTGAGGGATACCGCAGATGGATATCATGAGATCATGACCGTTCTCATTGACAGTGTAGATAGTAAGTCCCTTGCCGGCCTGTGATGTAGTACCGGTCTTTCCTCCGATAACGGCGGAAAGATGCGAGTCTGTGCCGTTGGCCGTCTTTGACGCAAGCCACGGATCGTATAAGAGATAGTTCGAATTCTTAACGTAGTCCCATGCATCAGCCTTATGTCTGTTGGTTGCCGCGAAAACATGTGACGGGGCACTTATGAGCGTCCTGAAATCTTCAAGTTCTGATGCGGCAGCCATGATCAGCGTAAGATCATATGCTGTCGTGTAGTGATCGTTGTCGGGAAGTCCGCACGCGTTAACAAAGTGAGTGCCCTTGCATCCGAGCTTGCTCGCGCGGAGATTCATGAGCACCGCAAAGGCGTCAAGCTTGCGCATCGAGAGAATACGGTCCTGCGTATCACTTAATGTATCAAGGATATACTGCGCATTGACGCCGTCGCTGTTAAGCGCGGTGCCGCCGGCAGGATACTTCTCAAAGAATGCCTCAACGCAGCCTTCGCCCAATACATTTGCAGCATCGTTTCCCGACGGAAGCATGAGACCGTATAAGAGTTCGCTTACCCTTACCTTCTCGCCTTCAAGGACTCCCATGAGCGACGAATCGCTTCCGAGTCCCGCAAGAGCGCTCGCACTTACGGTGAGCTTGGCTGAGGTATCGAGATACTCAAGGCTCAGCATGCATGTCATTATCTTGGTCATGGAGGCCGGATAGATACGGTCCTCCGGATTCATGCTCAGGACTATATAACCCGTGGTCTTGTCGTATACGCAGTAAGACGCGCAGTGAACGTCGCTTAATGCCGGAACGGCAATATCGGGCTGTCCCACATCGGCATTTACCTTATTTGCCGGCAGCGCGAAAAAAGCCGCCGAACAAACAAGTATGACTGCAGCGGTAAACGCTGCAGCCGTCCTTGATAATGATCTTATTACTTTACTGATATTCATCAGAAATCTTCGTCTCCATTGTCGTCATCGTCAGCCTCTTCCGAAGCAGCGATGCCTTCTTCTTCAATCTCTGAAGCCAATGTGTCAGCTAACTCCTGAACCTTCGAAGCATTGGGGCTTAAGCCTTCCTCCGGAATCTCAACAGCTTCCGGCGCTTCAGTATCTTCAGCAGGTCCGACACCTTCGATCACTTCGCCTTCCTCAGGTTCCTCCTCCCTGTCTGTCAAAGCGAAGTCAACAACAAGTGCCTTGTTGGACTTCATGAGCTTGACACCTGAAGTAGCTCTTGAGAGCGTAGGGATCTCATTGGCTCTTACTCTGATGATGACGCCCTGGCTCGTGATGATGAGGAGGTCATCGTCATCAGTAACCGATACTGTACCGCAAAGTCTTCCCGTCTTCTCGGAAACTTTGTAAGTAATGATACCCTTACCGCCTCTGGACTGAACACGGTAATCGTCGATCCTGGATCTCTTGCCGTAACCCTTCTCGGAGATAACGAGGATCTCACGTGCGGGATCTACAGGCTCCATGCCGACGACTTCGTCGTCATCTGCAAGCTTCATTGCACGTACGCCTGTAGCACCACGGCCCATGTCACGCGCATCGTCGGAATTGAATCTGACGGACTTGCCTGCAGCAGAAACAACGATGACTTCCTGTCCTGCCTTGGTGAGCTGGACAGCAACAACGCTGTCTCCTTCCCGGATCTTTGTGGCGATAAGGCCGTTCCTGTTGATATTCGCATACTTATCGATAGATGTCTTCTTGATAACACCGTACTTCGTAACCGTTGTGAGGTAGAGGTCGGGTTCTTCGAAGCTGTCGATCGGGATAATGTTCCTTATGGTCTCGCCGTCATTAAGATTCAGGAGGTTAACAAGAGCAGTACCCCTTGCCGAACGTGATGTCGTCTCAGGGATCTTATAACCCTTTATCTTGAACACACGGCCTGTATTGGTGAAGCACAGGAGGAACTTGTGTGTGGTAGTCGTGATGATCTTCTCGACATAGTCCTCTTCTCTTGTGGACTGGCCGGAGATTCCCCTTCCGCCTCTGTGCTGTGCCTTGTAGCTGTCGACTCTCTGACGCTTGATATAGCCGAAATGTGTGAGAGTTACAACGATATTCTCCTCAGCGATCAGTGACTCGTCATCGATATCCTCGAACGAACCGTTGATGATCTCGGAAACTCTCGGAGTAGCAAACTTGTTCTTGATCTCAGTCATCTCGGTCTTGATGATGTCATCGAGGAGAGTCTTGTCGGAAAGGACCCTGTGGAAGTATTCGATCTCCTCAGTCAAAGCCTTGATCTCTGCTTCGAGCTTTTCTCTCTCAAGACCTGTGAGACGTCCGAGTCTCATATCAACGATATGCTGCGCCTGCTTGTCCGAAAGACCGAATCTCTCGCACATACGGACCTTTGCCTCAGCCTCTGTACGTGAAGATCTGATGATCGCGATGATCTCATCGATGTAATCCATAGCGATGAGGAGACCTTCGTCGATGTGCTTCTTGGCCTCATCCTTCTCGAGATCGTACTGGGTACGGCGTGTAACAACATCTTCCTGATGCTGAATGTAGTAATAGAGAGCTTCCTTAAGTCCTACGAGCTTAGGCTCGAGTTTGCCGTCTGCGTCGGGTACAAGTGCAAGCATGTTAGCGCAGCATGCATCCTGGAGAGAGCAGTTCTTGTAGAGCTGGTTCAGAACAACGTCAGCGTTGGCATCCTTCTTAAGCTCGATAACGATACGGACCTGCTCGTTACGGTCGGATTCATCTCTTAATCCGGAGATGCCCTCGACCTTCTTCTCCTTAACGAGGTCAGCCATACGCTCGATAAGTCTTGCCTTGTTGACCGCATAAGGAATATCGTGAACGATGATCCTTGTCTTGCCTGCGTGATCCTCGATCTCGGCATGAGCACGTACTACGATACGGCCCTTACCGGTGAGATATGCTTCTCTGATGCCCGATGTTCCGAGGATAGCGCCTCCTGTCGGAAAATCAGGTCCCTTAACGACTGTCATGAGCTCATCGACTGTAACATCAGGATTATTCATCATCATGATGCAGCCGTCGATAACTTCACCGAGATTGTGGGGCGGGATGTTGGTTGCCATACCTACGGCAATACCTACCGCGCCGTTAACCAGGAAGTTCGGGAAACGTGAAGGAAGCGATACAGGCTCCATCTCGTGCTCATCGAAGTTGGGACGGAAATCAACCGTGTTCTTGTTGATGTCTCTCATCATCTCCAGAGCGATCTTCTCAAGTCTTGCCTCCGTATAACGGTAAGCTGCCGGCGGGTCACCGTCCAGGGAACCGAAGTTGCCGTGGCCGTCGACCAGCGGATGTCTCAGTGAGAAGTCCTGTGCAAGTCTTACGAGAGCATCGTAAACAGATGCGTCACCGTGGGGATGGAAACGTCCGAGAACGTCACCGATCGTGGTAGCGCACTTACGGTAAGGCTTCTCAGGTGTGAAGCCCTGTGTGAACATTGAATATAAGATTCTTCTGTGAACCGGCTTAAGTCCGTCTCTGATATCCGGAAGAGCACGGTCGGAGATAACCGACATCGCGTAGTCGATGAAGGACTTCTTCATCTCCCCGTCTAAGTCAACCGGAACTATAGTGGTCTGTTCTGACTTGAATACCTCGTCCATCTCGGCTTCCTGTTGAAGCCTGGCCTGTTTCTTGTCGTCGCTGTCTGCCATTTGTCGCCTCCGCGCGCGAAAACCTTATTCCGCGGGTTATTTAGAATACTTGTTCAATAGATATATTTCTACAAACTAAAATATTATACCATAACTATACGCACACGCGCGCATAATATTATAATATATGACACAAATGTCCCATTATCAGACTATGGGGGTTTTGGAAGGTGTGCCCGCTTTTCTGGGAAACCTTGCGGGAGTAGGGCGTATCTTGCGGACGACGATTATTGTCCTCTCCATATCAGTTCCGGGAAGTTTGAATGTATCAGTCTTTTCGATCGTTCCGCCTAAAAGGGCAATTGCCTTGCCGGCCTCAGTCTCCTCTTCTTCGGAGTGAGCCTTCATAGCAAGGAATACTCCTCCAACCTTAACCAGAGGAAGGCAGTATTCGGCAAGTACGGAAAGTCTGGCTACGGCTCTGGCGGTTACGATGTCATATTTCTCTCTGTATTTCTTGTTCCTGCCGGCGTCTTCGGCTCTTGAATGGACCGTGGTGCAGTCCTCAAGACCTAATGCGGTAATTACTTCATCCAGGAACTTCAGGCGCTTATCAAGCGAATCCATGAGCGTTACGGAAAGCTCCGGGCATGAGATCTTTACAGGAAGACCGGGGAACCCCGCGCCTGTTCCCACGTCTGCAAATGTAAGCTTGTCCTTATTGGACTTTGCCTCTTCCTCTCTTATGTAGGGGCAGAGTGTAAGCGAATCTATAAAGTGCTTCATGGCGATTCCCTTATCGTCATCAACAGCGGTAAGGTTCATCACCTTATTCTTTTCTTTAAGCATTGAGGCATAGATCTGGAAAGCATGTATCTCTTCTGCCGACAAAGGGACGCTGATCTCTTCAGAATGCGATTCAAGGATAGGGGCAACATCTGTTACCTCTTCATCCTTTTGAGTAACCGTTGTACCTTCGGCGCTTATCTCGACCTTCTTGGGAAGTCGTTCTCTCAAGCGCTTTATATCTTCTTTTGTAAGAGGTTTTCTTTTGGGGAACAAACCGTCAGCCATTACCATGTCTCCTTCTCTGCTGCTCAAGATATACGAGCAGCACCTCACAGTCAGCAGGCGATACGCCTGATATTCTCGAAGCTCTGCCGACATTCTCCGGCTTCATCACGGAAAGCTTCTGTATGGCTTCGAGCCTTAATCCCTTAATGAGTGAATAATCCGTGTCTTCAGGGATCCTTATCTTCTCGAGGTTTTTGAACTTCTCGATCTTCTCTTTTTCCAAAGACAGATAGCCTTCGTATTTTATATTTGTCTCGCACGCAAACCTTACATTCGGAGGAAGTTCCCTGCGTGCTTTGTCGACCGGTGCAAGAAGATCATAGGTAACGCCGGGGCGCTTGATAAGGTCGGCAAGGCTCTCTCCTGATTTGGGAAGCGTCTGGCCTGCTTTATCGAGCAGGGCACCAAGTTCTTCTGTCGGCGCGACATAAGTCGACTTAAGACGCGCAGTTTCCTTTGCAATCGCTTCGACCTTTTTCTCGAACTTCCGGAAAACCTCATCATCGATAAGTCCTATCTCATGACCTATAGGAGTAAGCCTCTCGTCGGCATTATCCTGTCTTAGGAACAATCTGTATTCGGCGCGCGAGGTCATCATGCGGTAAGGCTCATTTGTGCCCTTGGTAACAAGGTCATCTATGAGAACACCGATATATCCCTGGGATCTGTCGATTATGACCGCGTCTTTGCCGAGGAGCTTCATTGCGGCATTAATTCCTGCAACTATTCCCTGAGCTGCAGCTTCCTCATAGCCCGAGGAGCCGTTGACCTGTCCTGCGGTGAAAAGCCCGGGAACAACCTTTGATTCAAGGCTTGCCTTTATTGACAGCGGATCGACGAGATCGTATTCGATCGCATAAGCTGCTCTCTGGATCCTGGCATTGGAAAGACCCGGCAGGGACTTCACCATCTTCTCCTGTATCTCTTCAGGAAGGCTCGTAGAGAATCCCTGAAGGTACATCTCATTGGTGTGGCGTCCCATAGGTTCGACAAAGATCTGATGTCTCGTCTTGTCCTTGAACCTCATGAATTTATCTTCTATGGAAGGACAGTATCTGGGACCGATGCCCTTGATCTCGCCTGAATAAAGAGGCGATCTGTCCATGTTGTCTTCTATTACTTTTCTGGTCTCATCCGTTGTCCAGACAGACCAGCAGGGAATCTGCTCATCAACGGGTGCGGGACGTATCCCTTCCATCTCATTTCTGTAAGAGAAAGGCGGTATATCGTCTTCACCGTCCTGTCTTGTCATCCGGGAAAAGTCTACCGAATTAGAATTGACTCTTACAGGAGTTCCTGTCTTGAATCTCAGGAGCGGAATCCCCAAGGAAGCAAGAGATGCGGAAAGACCTGTCGATCTCGGAAGCCCGTCAGGTCCGCTCTCGGTTATGACTTCGCCTCTTATTATGCGCGCCTCCATGTAGGTGCCTGAGCAGATTACGACGGCTTTTGCCCTGTACACGGCTTTGCCTTCGGTCATGACGCCTGCCGCATTGCCTTCGTCATCTGTAAGAAGACGGGTTATATGTGACTGCTTTAATGTAAGGTTCGGAAGATTCTCAAGATAATGCTTCATCTCGACCGAATACATCGCTCGGTCTTCCTGAGCTCTGGGCGAATATACCGCAGGTCCCTTGGAGCGGTTTAGCATACGCATCTGAACCGCGCACTTGTCAGCCATGATTCCCATAATGCCGCCTAAAGCATCTATCTCTCTTACGAGCTGTCCCTTGGAAGTACCGCCGATAGAGGGATTGCACGGAAGGTTTGCGAGGCTGTCCAAAGATAACGTGAAAAGAATTGTGTTAAGGCCGAGCTTTGCAGCTGCGTGCGCTGCCTCACATCCGGCATGACCTGCTCCTACTACGGCAACATCGAATGTTCCCGCTTCAAAGCTTCTTTCCAACTCTAAAGCTTCACGGATAGTCATTTATTTACCTATGCAGAATCTGGAGAATATCGTATCCGCAAGCGTAGCGGAAACTGTCTTTCCCGTTACCTCGCCGATCTCGTCAAGGCAGGCTCTTAATGCGGATGCGCATACTTCCGTGCCAAGACCGTTGTCTAATGCATCAAGTGCCAGAGAAAGCTTCTTTGAAGCCTTTACGAACTTTGTATAGTGTCTGCTGTTAGTGATGAGAAGGCCTTCGGAAGCGCCGCCGCCAAGATCGTTATAGTAGTCGATTATCTCATCTTCGAGCTTATCGATATTGAGATCCTCTTCGGCGCTTATGGATATGAAATCCTTGACGCCCAGTGCTTTAAGCCTTTTCTCGATCTCTTCGTGCTCGGGGTTGTCTCCGGTATCACTTTTCGAGAAGACGGCAATAACAGAATCACAATCTTCAATAATATCTTTAACTCCGGAATATGCCTCGGAGGCGTCCATGTCCGGCGGGATCATGTAAAAGATCATGTCAGCACCGCGGCCTGCCTCGTAAGCTCTTCCGATACCCATCGACTCAATGAGATCATCAGTCTCGCGGATACCGGCCGTATCGATCAGTGTAACCGGGATACCGTTGATATTCACCTGGACTTCAATAGTATCTCTCGTGGTTCCGGCAACCTCTGTAACGATCGCCCTGTCAAAACCCGTAAGAGTATTAAGAAGAGTGCTCTTGCCGCTGTTAGGAAGTCCTAAGAGCGCGACGCGGAGCCTTTCAGATAAGATCCTTCCCTTGCCGTAACCCTTGCAGAGAGCAGTAAGCCTGTCGTGGCAGTCACTTAAGTTGTCCTTTACTTCCTCGAGCTTGGCATTCTCGGTCTCCTCATCGTCTTCAGTATCAAATTCGGTGAATGTCTCAAGCATTGCCGCCTGATCGTAAAGATTCTTCTCAATATAGGAGATCTCGTCTGCAAGCTTGCCCGACATAAGACTTCCTGCAGCTTCAAGCTGTCTTTCGGTCTCGGAATTGATAACGTCCATGACTGCTTCCGCGGAAGCAAGGCTCATCTTGCCGTTTATGAATGCCCTTCTCGAAAACTCTCCGGGATAAGCCATCCTGATACCCGACATGCCGAGGCACTTAAGTATCTCCTGCTTTACCGCACCGGAGCCGTGAGAAGAGATCTCGACCATCTCCTCGCCTGTATAAGAATGCGGTGCTTCAAAATGCGTGAAAATGACTTCGTCGACTTTATCGCCGTCTGCCGGATCTTTAACATATCCGAAAGCGCAGGTGTATCCGGGAAGTTCCGATAACTTCTTATAGTCGCCGCTGCTCCTCAGGATGACGGAGCATTTATCGGCAAGTTTCCCACAACCGTTACCCGAGATACGGATAACAGCTATGCCTGATATACCCGCCGGCGTTGAGCAGGCGCAGATAGGTTCGTCATCGTACGAATACATTTAAAGATATCGGTTTATGTAATGAGCGTATTACTTCTTGTCTTCAGGAGTTACAACTACACATCTGTTGGGCTCAACACCCTCTGAATGTGTGGTTACACCCTTTACTTCCTGAAGGTAGGAGTGAACGATCCTTCTCTCAGCGGGGCTCATAGCCTCCATAACAACCTTGCGGCCGGAACGTCTTACTCTGGATACAGCCTTGTCAGCGAGGCCCTTTATAACCTGCTCTCTGTGCTTTCTGTATCCGCCTACGTCAAGATATACGTGAACTCTCTGCTCGCTGTGCTTATTGGCAATGAGGTTTGTCATGTAAGAGATAGCCTCAAGTGTCTCGCCGTGACGGCCGATAGCAGCACCGCAGTCAGAACCTGTAACAGAGATGAAGATAGTATCGTCTTCTCTGTATGAATCCATATTGCCGTGAATGCCGATGCCGGAAAGAACTTCTGCAACAAAGTTTGCTGCTGCATCTTCAGCTTCGCTTACTGCGTCGCCTTCAAAGCTCTCGTCATCGCCATAATATGTGTCATCAGAAGCCTCTGCCTTTTCTGCAGGAGCTGCCTCATCAGAATTAACCGTAACCTTTACCTCAGCGTCCTTTCTTCCCAATCCGAGGAAACCGCCTTCGGTACCTTCATCAACAACCTCGATGGTTGCCTCTTCCTTTGTACAACCGAGCTCGGAAAGAGCTGCCTCAATTGCTTCATCAACTGTCTTACCTGTTTTGATTACCGTCTTTTCCATATATTCAAGGCCTCCTTCGAGCCAATATTAATTCTTCTTTTTCTTGCCGTTCTTCCCGGAATCAGCATCAACTTCCGCATCAACGCCTGCAAGCTTAGTCTTGCCGCTCTTCTTGAATACGGCATCCTTCTTCGCCTCTATCTCAGCCTTCTTTAATTCATAAGGCTTCGTGAAAAGATAGTATACGATGACGCTTGTGATGATCGTCATGACACCTGATACGATCCAGTAAAGACCCATTGCAGCGGGCATCGTAAAAGTTGTGACGAGCATCATGACAGGCATGAGCCAGTTCATCATCTTCATGGTGCTCTGGGTATAGTCTTCAACAGTAGTCTTGTTGCCCTCGCCTGTCTGACCTGCTCTTGCGGGATTCATCTTGGCGCGCTTCTTTGCTTCCTCTTCTTCCTTATAACCGGGCTTCATCCACTTTGTCATCTGCGTTGTGAGGATGCTTGTTGCCAGAACAAGAATCGGGATAATGAGCATGGGAAGATATGTACGGGGATCTTTTGCGATCTCCCAGGGCTTCCATGCGGGAGTAACAGTAAGATCCAGACCCAGGAAGTGGAGATCGATCATCTGGTCAAGTCTGATGAATCCCTGCTTTATACACTCGTTAAGGAACTGTGCATTCTCATTAAGAGCCTTGATAAGACCGATGTGGATATCGGGAGTGATCCTTCCGCCGAATATTCCGCCTTCGCCGAATCTCTCGCCGAGGCTGATCATTGCGGAGATATTCTCCTTGCTTACCTGCGAAAGATACATCAAAGGTCCGCTGACGATACGGTAGATAGGCCAGATAAAGAATAACTGCAGAAGCGGAAGAAGGCATCCTGAAAGACCGCCTGCGCCGTTCTCCTTCTGCATCTTCATAAATGCTTCCTGGTAACCTTCCTTATCATCTCCGTAGATACGCTGAAGTTCTGCCGTCTTGCCGCTTAAAGCCTGCATCTTGAGCATTGACTTCTGTGATCTGATGTTAAGAGGGATAAGAGCTCCTCTGATAATTATGGTAAGGAAGATAATAGCCAAACCGTAATTACCGAAGAACTGGAACAAAACTCTCGTAAGCCAGCCGAACAGAGTGTACAGCGGGTCGAGAATTGATAACTGAACTATAATGTCTCCCATTATTTGTCTCCGGTTCTAGTAGAAAATAACCTTTTGCTTACCTGACGGGATCATACCCGCCCTTAGAGAAGGGATTGCACCGCAATAACCGCCATATTCCCATCAATCCGCCTTTAAGAGCACCATACTTCGTTACTGCATCGATCATGTACTGTGAGCATGTCGGCATATACTTGCAATGCGGTGCCATATTAGGGGAAATATTCCTCTGATACCATCGGATCATTCTGATAATGGCTTTTGAAATCATGTGGAACTACCTTCCAATAGATCGAGCCTTGCCAGACACTTCCCCATATCCGTGCTGAGTTCGTGAAAAGCGGGAATTCCTCCCTTGGCCTTTAAAGTGAAAACGTAATCATATCCTTCGGGGAGCCTGTCTTCCAGTTGCCTGTAAGATTCCCTCATTAATCTTCTTGCGTGATTTCTTCCGACTGCGCCAAGCTCTTTCTTGTTTGCACAAAAGCCTGTACGTCTTACTGCCGGATCTACTTTATAGCCGCTTTGAGTGGTTCCCTCGCGTCTTTTAAGCACGTGAACCGACAGGTATCTGCCGGTTGCGAATTTTCCGTACCGGTAAACCCTGTTGAATTCAAAATTGAATCTGAGCGCTACCGATTTCAAAGCGAAAATGCGATTGGGATCTAATTAATTAGACCGCAATTCTCTTTCTGCCCTTAGCTCTTCTTGCTGCAAGAACCTTGCGGCCGTTAGCAGTCTCCATTCTGGCTCTGAAGCCATGAACCTTAGCTCTCTGTCTTTTCTTAGGCTGAAAAGTCATTTTTGCCATAATATAAATCCTCCAAGATGTTGTTTTCTTTCAGTTGCACACCCGCGTTTCTGGCGGCAGCGCATAGTAAGACAATCTTAATATAACCTGAAAATTATATTAGGGCTAAAGGGTATTGTCAAGCAAAAAAGGCTTACAGTTAACGCTTATATCAGCACTTTCCGAAGAGATATTCGATGAACTTCACGTAATCGGCATATCCCTTGGTGCCGATCGAGTACGCAAAGCCTATATAGTAATCGTGCTCTTCATCAAGACCTAACTTCTTTTCCGCTTCATCAGTGAGCTTTAAAGCTACCGGAACGGGCTCGTCGGATTCTTCCGCGCCCATCTTGAACAGATCCTGGAATGAGATTCCCTGCCTGCTTTTTGTCTTCTCAGCATCAGTCATCTCATAGTAGTAGAAGTCATCTGATGTGAAGTTATCCATGTTTACGAGATCATTCATATCCATGAAGTAATCCGTGGTGGAATAACCCCAGACGACATCATCTCTCATGATGACATAGTCGAATGTGCCTGTTACGATCTGTGATCTGAAGGCTACCTCAAGATATTTCTCCTCATATTCGGATACACTGCCGTATCCTAATTCGGTATCGATAAGCTCGGCAGTCTTTTTCTTACCGTAGCCGCCCCACTCCAGGAAGCCCTTCGTCGCGTAATCCCTGCCCTCATCCGTCACGGTGCAGTTGATAAGACCGCCGCCTAATACACGCATGCTGCTCTTGTAGATATCATGTGAATACCAGCATACGGCTCCGACAAAAAGAATGACGAGTACCGTTCCGGGCAGATAGTACTGGCAAAGATATATGGCCTTCTGCTTTCCGTTCAGTTCTCTGAGCTTGGCTTTCTCAGTCCTGATGAATCTTGTAAATCTGTTGCCTGACTTGTCTTCAACCTTGTCAGGTGTCTCAAGATTCTTCTCGAGAGCCTTAACATCCTTCTTTGCTCCCGCAAGAGAGATATTGCCTGCGGCATCGAGCTCGGGATTTGTCTCAACGGATTCCTTAAGAGCCTTAAGTTCATCGGCACGCGCCTTCTCGAGCTTGTCGAACTGCTTGATGAAAACAAGGCACATAAAGTATGTGATCGTGGTCGATGTAAATGCATAGACCAGAGGGAACCACTGTGCGTACCAGAGGCAAGCGACGATGGAACCTAAGAAAAGCAATCCTATAAGTGACAGCGGAATGATCTTGACTATCGCAAGGATCAATGCAGCCTTGAATACTTCAAGAGTCTTCATCTTATATCTTGCGATGACAGGGAATATAGCCATAGTCATGAGGAACAGGGCAATGCTGAAAGCGATGATGCCGATCTTGTAAGCAAGTCCTGTATTTGCCCATCCGTTATATGTGATCCAGCGCCAGTCAAGTATTATCAAAGCTATTCCGACAAGAAGGATCAGCCAGACTGCGGTTGCCTGCTTGAAATTTTTCGCGAAGGCCGTAAAGAAAGGCTTGATTACGCCTGTGCCCTCACCTCTTATTATCTTCATCGCAACATAGTACTTGGCTGAGTATGCCGCGCCGAAAGTAAATATCGGTATGCTGCAGATTATAAAGAGCAGATGCACGATGATAAGGTCTGCGATCGTGCTCAATAAGTTCATTACCGGACTGTCAGGCTTTAAAAAGTTCATTTATATATTTCCTAAATAAATTAATCTCGATTATTATCCGCCTTTGACCGAAAACAATATCTCCGGGCAAAGCCTATACATTCTACAACAAATTATCCCTTATTGCCTTTACATTCACCAAAACCGTTATAAAGGGCTTTTATGTAAAAGCTGCCCTGATCCTGCAAGATCAAGGCAGCCGGTTATACATTCAATTCTGAACGATAAATTATTCCTTAACGCCGCCGATCGTGAGACCTGTAACGAAGTATCTCTGAAGGAACGGATAGAGGGCAATGATAGGTGCCATTGTCGCAATGGATGCGGCAGATCTAACCGTGATAGGCGTGATCGTCTTAGCGGAAGCAGCAGTCATCTGAGCACCGGATGTAACACCTGTAGTTGCGGATACGGAGTCAAGCAACTTCATAAGCTCGTACTGCAATGTTGTGAACTCAGGATTGAATCTGTTATACAGCATTGCGTCGAACCAGGAGTTCCAGTGATAGACTGCAACGAACAGCGCGATCGTAGCATAAACCGGTTTACAGAGAGGAGTAACGATACTCCAGAATACTCTCATGTAACCTGCACCTTCGAGCTGTGCTGCTTCTTCCAATGAATCCGGAATACCCTGCATGTAAGTTCTCATAACCATTACGTTGAAAGCGCTTACGAGGCCGGGGATAACATAAACCCAGAATGAGGATGTCAGGTGGAGATATCTGTAGAGGATCAATACCGGGATCATACCACCGGAAGCATACATCGTGATGATCCAGAAAAGGGATACACCAGACTTGAAAAGGAACTTCTTGCGGCTCAGGATAAATGAGAGCAAGGCGTTTGCTGCCAGGGAAGTAAGAGTACCGATAACGGTTCTCAGAACAGTGATCTTAGCACCGACACGGATGCCGGGTCTTTCGAATAAGATCTCTTCGTAGCTTCTTATTGACCACTTACGGGGCAAGAGATAGATTCCGCCTCTTACAGCGTCATTACCTTCATTGAAGGAATAAGCTAATGTATTAAGAACAGGGTACAAAGTCACAACTGCGAACAATACAAGGATGATCGTATTGACAATCGTGAAGATGAGATCCTCTGTTGCCATTCTCTTTTTGTGCTTAATTCTTACTAATTCAACTTCTTCTGCCATGAATAGTTCCCCCTTTCCTTAGAACAGACGCTCGTCGCCCTTCTTCTTGGCGATGTAGTTAGATACTACGATGAATGACATAGATACGACTGTCTTGAAAATACCGGCAGCGGTACCTAATGAGTAGTCTAAGTTACGAGCATCAAGTGCCCAGTCGAGGACATAGATGTCGATTGTTCTGGCTACGTTCTGTACAAGACCGTTACCGAGCAGGTATTGCAATTCGAATCCGGCATTGAGAACGTTACCCATGTTCATCAGCAAGAGGATCATGATGGTAGGACGGAGACCCGGAAGAGTTACATAACGCATCTTCTGGAAACGTCCTGCGCCGTCGATTGAAGCTGATTCATAAAGACAAGGATCGATAGAAGTGATTGCCGCAAGATAGATGATCGCATTCCAGCCTGTCTCTTTCCAGAGGTGGCTGCATGTGACGATACCCCAGAACAGTTTTGGATCACCAAGGAATGCATAAGGGGACTTTAAGATGCCAAACTTTACAAGGAGCTCGTTGATAATACCGGTAGAAGTAAGCGCGTCGTGAACGATCGCAACAACGATGATCCATGAAAGGAAGTGCGGCAAGTATGAAATTGTTTGAATAGATTTCTTAAAGTATTTATTCTTAACTTCGTTTAAGAGTATGGCGAACGCAATTGCAACGACTGTGCTGAATACGAGATTAAGCACACCCATGGCAAATGTGTTTCTTATTACCATAAGGAATTTTTTATCGCTGAACAGGAATTTGAATTTGCCTAAGCCGACCCACTTGGATCCTGTAATACCCTTGGCGTATATGAAGTTCTGGAATGCGATTATCCAGCCTGCAAGAGGAAGATAATAGAAAATGATTCCGTAAACGATATAAGCCGCCGCGATTGCAACCAGAATCCACTGTCTTTTAAATTCTTTGACAGTGAGCTTAGGCTTGTTAAGATCAATGTCTTTTTCTTTTTTCTTCAATCTTTTTGAAGTCGAAATTTCCATGTTTAGCCACTCCTGTTAAGAGTAGCGGCGACCATAGATTAGTTGCCATGGTCGCCGCCACACGATTAGTTAATTACCCTTTGTAGAGATTAAGCAGGTGTCCAACCGAAGGACTTAGCTGTCTCAAGTCTCTTGTTAACTTCTGCCTGAGCCTCATCGAGGAATGCCTGAGGATTGCACTCAGCATATGCAGCCTGATAAGAGTCCCAATCAGATTCGAAGTTCTTGCTCATAACAACTGTAGGGAGCCAATAGTGCTTGCACTCACCCATGTTCTTCCAAGCGATACCGCCTTCAGTATCGGAAGAAATGTTGTTAGACCATGACCAGAGAGGATACCAAGGAGCGTTTACAACGATCTCGGAACCGAGGAACTCGGAGTATGTACCAACACCGTAAGCCTCGAATGTCTTTCTAAGAGGAGCTGCGAGACCTTCGATGAACTCTGAAGGCTGCTCGTCAGGCATCATACGGTTGATACCATCCTTGCTCATACCTCTCCACTGAGGGCAGTATGAGTATTCGCAAGAGTGCTTAGCCTTGTAGCTGTCGCTCTTCCAGTTCTCTCTCATCTCTTCTGTTCTGTAGAAGAGGCCGTTCTCGTCTACGAGATAGTCAGTACCTTCAATACCCCAGAAACGGAGGTTGTGAATGTCCTGATCAAGGAGTGCGCTCAGGAATGCGAATGCGAGATCCGGATCAGAGCAGCTTGTTGTGACGCCGCAACCAGAAGACTGGTTGAGCTCGTCGTCATAAGAGTGCCACTGCTGAGGCTGACCAGCCTTAGCAACGAGGCCGAGAGGTACGTAATCGCAACCGATCTCATCAAGACGGAAGTCGTTTCCATCCTTATCCTGGAGAGGAGAAGAGAAAGGTCCCATGAGGTTGTATGCGAAGTCCCAATACTGATCGCAGAGACCAAGAACACGACCTGTAGAAAGCTTAGCGATATACTCATCGTATGTCTGTGTAGCGAAGTCAGGATCGATGTGACCTGCGTTGAACTCTTCATTCAGCTTCTTGAAGTACATCTTAGCTGTAGCTGTTGTGTTGTAGTCAACAACCTTAGGATTCTCCATGCCTGCGTCGATGTTAACGATGCAGCAACCATCGTTCGGATAACCGTCGAGGAACATAGGAGCGTTCTCTAAGCAATAATACTTCCAGTCTTCGCAAAGACATGTATAAGGGATAACCGGAGTTCCGTCAGGAAGCTCAGGATTTGCCTCAGCATACTTTACGAGGAGATCGAAGTACTGATCTAATGTCTCGATCTTAGGATAGTTAGCCCACTCAAGGACACGAACCTGAATCCAGAAAGCCTCACCATTGTGGCCTGTAGCTGTGTTGTGGTCATAAGAGTTGCCGAAAACGTTAGCCCAGTAAATGTGGCCGTCGTCCATACGGAACTTATCCCACTCTTCAGCTGTATACATTTCCTTAAGGTTGGGATACTTCTCAAGATATTCATCCCAAGCTACGAGCAAGCCGTTCTCATAGAGAGTAACGCAGCCGTCGCCACCATCAATAAGGTCAGGCAGCTTACCTGATGCGATGATGGAGCCGATAGCTTCGCCTGCGTTCTGACCTGTGAGCCATGTTTCCTTAACACGGACACCTGTCTTCTCAGCGATGATCTCCATGATTTCGTTTCCTGCGTCCTTCTCTTTACCAGCCATAGCAGCGAACATTGTGAAATCAACGATTTCCTTAGGGCCATCTGTCTCAGTGCCGGTTGTAGGTGTGCCGGGTTCCTGGGACTCTGTAGGCTTGTTCTGCTGACAAGCTGTGAGAGCTGACAACGCCATCATTGATGCGAGGACCAATGCAACGAGTTTCTTTGTCTTCATTTTAGACCTCCCGAAATAAATTCTCGCTTGTTATCGAGTAATAAGCACCTAGATTATAGAGTTGCCCAATTTTTGCCACAACCTGATAAATTCTCGCTAAACAACTGATAAATTCTACATAAATGTAACGGATTTAACATATACAACAGAGAGCGGGAGGGTTTTTTGTGCATATTGCACAATAAAAATATCTTGATTACGACTCTCTGTTTGTTTTCCGGTATTTTGAGGGGGTACAGCCCATGATCTCAATAAACTTGCGGATAAAGTAGTCGCTGTCCTTATATCCGACGTCTTCGGCTATACGGTTGATCTTCTTGTCTGTATTGATGATCTGCTTTGCAGCTTCCTTGATCCTGTAATTTGTCAGGTAATTCTTGAAAGAGGTCCCGTACTTTTTGCTGAAGACCTGTCCGAGATACGAGCTGTTGATGTGATATTTATCACCGAGATATTTAAGACTTATGTTGTCTGCATAGTTTTCCCTGATCTCCGCTTCGACCACGGCAAGAATACCGTGCGAGATGCTTTTTCGAAGTTCGGAAAGATAAGCTGCATATTCAAGCGCGAATTTCTTTAAGTGCTGATGGCTGCCCCGTAAAAATGCATCATCAGATGTCTGGGCGGAAATATACTGGATGATCTCCTCCTGGTTAACGGAGTCGTCAAGTTCGCTTGCAAGATGAATGAGCTGAAACAGCAGATAGTTGATGTTAAGGTCAAATGCCCTGTTGTTGCCTTCCCTGTCTTTCAGCTCATCGAAAAGCTTCTCTATTCCTTTCTCTATCAGCTGCGGATCATTCTTTACGATAGAACTGATGATCTCATCGATCGTGTTCTTGCAAAGGACGATATTGCTGTGCGAGGTCTGTGTCTCTTCATAGAAATAGAGTTTTTTCCTGTTATGGAATCCTGCGATACTCTTGAGTCTCCTGCAGGAATTAAACGACTTTGAAAGGGATGATATGTCCGGAACAAGTTTGCCGCAGAACATTCTTATAGGTTTTATAATAAGCACTTCAAGTTTTCTTATAAATGCATTGAGGAATTCCTCCTCTGTCATGTCACGCATGGCAGCCATATTCTCACTGTAGATAAATCCTACGCTGTTGCTGTCTTCTTCTACCGTGATATCAAGTGTAAAGTGATCAGCATATTCCTTTAGGATCTCCCTGCACGAATTGAAGATGGATCTTTGAATAGCACTGGAATCGTAGTCCTCTGAATCCCCTTCGATCAGTTCCGCTTCACTTCTGACCGGCTCGATATAGATAAACCTGAGGTTGCCGGACAGCTGAAGCTGTCTGTTCGCGAACTCGATATCCTCATTGTTGAACTTGCCTCTTATAAGGTGTCTTATGACTCTTGCCAGATATGCATCCTCCATCTTCTCCCTGTCTTTTCTGAGAGTTATGGACTCGCGGTTGAGATTTGACACTTTGCGGAGTACGGATATCAGTTCCTCTTCTATGACCGGCTTAAGGATATAGTCAAGGCAGCCGTTTCTTATCGCTCTCTGAGTATAGGCAAAATCATCGTAACCCGTGAGCAGAACAAATTCAGCATCTGATATCTTCTCTTTCTTAACTGTCTCAAGAAGTTCAAGACCGGTCATCTCCGGCATCTTGATATCAGAGATTATGAGGTCAACTCTGTTCTCCCTTAAATACTTCAATGCTTCCTTGCCGTTATGGCAGACTGCGGCGATCTCGAATCCGCCGCTCTCCCAGTCGATAATGACCTGAAGGCCCTGTAGGATATAAGGTTCGTCGTCAACAAGCATTACTTTAAGCATATTCCACCTCAATCTGCTGTAGTGATCATATCTGCAGGTATCCTTATGATGACACTCATTCCGATACCCTTTTCGCTGTCTATGGTAAACTTTGCCTTGTCCCTGAACATCATCTTTATACGTAGACATGCATTCAGGATGCCGACATGTTTTGCCTTTTTGATTGTATCAATGGTAACATTGTTCATTCTCTGCTGGAGAAGATCCGCCTCAGCTTCAGCCATTCCGTCACCGGTATCCTCGACCTCGATCACGAGTTCGTCCCCGTCCTTATATGCCCTTACAAATATCCAGCCCTGTGTCGACTTGGATTCGATTCCGTGGACGCAGGCGTTCTCAACAAAAGTAACCAGCGTAAGCTTCGGGATAAGGAACTTCTTGCAGTCATCACTGATCTCGATGTTAAAGGATATCCTGTCACCGAATCTGTAGCTTTGCAGCTGAAGATAAGCCTCGATAAACTCCTCTTCCTCTTCTATCGTAACCGCATCCTCATGCCACTCAACATTCTGTCTTTCCATGACAGCAAGTCTTTGTACCATCTCCGCCGTCTCCGTCTCGCCCTTAAGGATGCTGTGCATTCTTATGCTCTCTAACGCATTGAACAGGAAGTGAGGATTGATCTGGCTCTGGAGTGCCAGAAGTTCCGCGTTCTTACGCGCGAGATCAGACTCCTGCTCGCGGAGCTTGTCTTTATAGATCGTCCGGGTAAGTTCCTCGTTGATCTCGACGATCCTGTTGTAGTTATGCATGAGGGACGAGATCTCATCGGATCCCTTAATCTCTTTTATCGGCTGAAGGATATCATTCCCTCCTTCACCGAACGCTTTTCCGAGAATACTGATTCTGTCGGTGATCGATCTTTCCAGAAGCTTCATGATGAGGATCGGGATAACGAGTGTGACGATAAACAGGAGCAGTGTTACGAGCATGTTATTCTTCATTACGTCGGTAATGGTCAAGCCTTCAGTAATGGCGTAGATCGTGAATGTGGCGCCGTACATCAGGACTTTCCTCTCAGTAACATACGGCTCATTTGCAACCTTTTCCATGAGCTTCTGATAATCATTGGTACTGTCCTGGCTCGGATAGATCAGATAGTCATCACAACAGATAAACATCGTGCAGTTGACCGGGATATCGGCAAGCTCTCCGGTGATCCTCCAGCTCCTGTGCTCGATCGTTACGATCTTCTCGATAGGAGATTTGGTGTTGGTCATCCTTCTGACGTAGACAAAACGCTTCTGGTCAAAAGTCCTTAAGACAGGATCGTAATCGTAATACGCATAAACACCCTGATTCTCACCGCTTGCTATGAACTTCTGATACCAGATCTCATTCTCGGCATCCGACAGATGGTGGAAATAGTTGCCGTTGATGATGGACTTGTTGTCGCAGTAGATAATGATCCTGTCGCGGTTATAGTCGGTCAGTGTCGAGAAGAAAGAATTGGAGATCGTGTTTACGTAATTCTTATAGTAGTTGGACGGCTTATCATACAGCGTATTCATGAAAGTGTTGAGGTTCTTGTTAAGGTCGATCGACGACGCAACCGCCGTATCGTACGCAAGGAGGTTCTCGATGTAGTTCGAATATGCATCGATAGCTGTCTCTCTATAGTAGGACTGGTTCTTAAGTTCAGTCTGGTATATGGATCTTATAAGAAAGAAATCAGTCGTGAGAATAGGAAGGATCACGCCGAAGACGTACATCAAAAGGAATTTCTTATTAAGTTTTAATCTGCCGAAAAAGCTTCCCCTGACGCGATCAAACATATTCCTCCGGCCTCATGATGAGTTCTGTTCATCGAAAAAAGATACCTTGCATTTGCAATACATATTATAGAAAATCGCATGTCCTTTGCAAACGTGCCCGGCTCAATCTGTTGAATTAGTCGGGTTTTATCTGTAATTTATCCCGTTGAATTAAATGCTTCGATTATCTAACATTTATTGTAAATATATTATTTTTTTGAGGTGTCCCCTATGTTAAAGATCGTAAGGACCGAGAACGGGCTTGTGAGAGGCTTGCCGGGCAATAATACACGCATCACGGCTTTCAAAGGCATTCCGTTCGCCCAGCCCCCGGTAGGTGAAAACCGCTGGAGAGCTCCCCTTCCCTGCACCGACTGGGAAGGTATCTACGATGCTTACAGGTTCGCGCCTATCTCCGTACAGGATCAGCCCGGTGTCGGAACAGACATATACTGCCGCGAATGGCATGTTGATCCGGATATCGAGATCAGCGAGGACTGCCTCTACCTGAATGTATGGACAAATGCCAAGAGTGCGGATGAGAAACTCCCTGTTCTCGTATGGTTTTTCGGCGGCGGCTTCCAGTGGGGCTATACCGCGGAAATGGAATTCAACGGTGAAAACCTTGCAAAAAGGGGCATCGTTGTAGTTACAGTCAATTACAGGCTGGGTGCTATAGGTTTCCTTTCACACCCTGACCTGTTTGAGGAATCTCCCGAGGCTCCCGCCAACTTCGGCCTGCTGGATCAACAGGCCGGACTTAAGTGGGTAAGAAGGAACATCGCCGCATTCGGCGGTGATCCCGATAACATCACTATTGCCGGTCAGTCAGCAGGCGGCGGGAGCGTTCTCAATCACCTTACGGCAAAGTCCAGCATCGGGCTTTACAGCAAGGCGGTTATCTTATCGGGAATCATCTCCTTTCCTTACATAAAAGATTTTGTCATGACTCCGAGAACGAGGGAAGACGCATGCTCCTACGGCGTGAAATTTTTCGCAAAGCTCGGCGTAAAGACAGTTGAGGAAGCAAGAAAGCTCGATGCTTCGTATATCCGTGAGGTCTACGCGAAGTTCAGAGAAGAGGAAAACTTCTTCTTCACACCCATGATCGACAATGTCTTCATGGATGACGAGCCCTATAAGCTCTTCCTTCAGGGAAAGCATGCTCATGTTCCCATGATGTCAGGCAACACCTTCGATGAGTTCCCGAGCTTTATCCCTGCTGATTCACAGGAAGACTTCGAAGCCAAGGCAAGGGCCATCTTCAAAGATAAGACGGACGAATTCCTCTCTTTCCCCGAAGCTAATAAACATAACGGCAATCTCTATGCACCTGTCCGTGCGATCGAATGTGCTGTCAAAGCGGCTTTCACGCGCAATGACAAGCCCGGCTACTACTACAGCTTCGAGCCCGATATCCCCGGATGGGACGACCCGGGCACATTCCACTCAGTAGACCTCTGGTTCTTCTTCGATAATCTCGACAAGTGCTGGAGACCCATGACGGGCAGGCACTTCGATATCGCAAGACAGATGAGCACTTACTTCGTTAACTTCATCAAGAAGGGCGATCCTAACGGTGACGATGCCGACGGAACACCATTGCCTGTCTGGAAGCCTTTTACACCCAACTCGAAGAACGAGATGCACTTCACTTCCGAAGGCGCGAAAACATCCGTCCAGGAGGATTCCTCCGAGTCAGATTTCCTGTCTTTCATGACAAAGCACATCGAAGAAACTACAGTTGGATCAGACGTTATAAAAGAAGATTCTTCCGGACCCAAGGTCTCGCTTTATGAGGTTCCCGCAAAGCAGGCATTCAACCCCTACCTCCCCAACTGGGAATTCATCCCTGACGGAGAGCCCTACGTATTCAATAACAGGGTATATATCTACGGTTCACACGATTTCTTCGGCGGCGAGTATTTCTGCCCGGGCGATTATATGTCATGGTCTGCTCCGGTAAATGATCTCGGCGACTGGACATGTGACGGCGTTATCTTTAAGAGAACTGACGATCCTGCCAACGGCAATAACAGAGGCTGCCTTTATGCGCCTGACATTACAGTCGGACCTGACGGCAGATACTATCTGTACTATGCGCTCGACAATGACTGCGTTGTTTCGGTCGCTGTATCTGACACACCTTCCGGCAGGTTCAAATTCATAGGCAATGTCCATTATGAGGACGGAACTCTTCTCGGCAGAAGAGCAGGCGAAGAGCAGCAGTTCGATCCCGGTGTCATTACTATAGGTGATACGACATATCTTTATACCGGCTTCTGCGGACAGACTGACGCTTCACGTCACGGATGCATGGTTACGGTTCTTGATAAGGATATGCTGACGGTCAGAAGAGCTCCGGAATTCGTTATACCTTCCACACAGTACAGCAAGGGCACGGAATATGAAGGCCACGCTTTCTTCGAAGCTCCTTCCATCAGGGAAAGGAACGGCATCTTCTACCTCATCTACTCTTCACAGGTAATGCACGAGCTCTGCTACGCTTATTCTTCAGATCCTCTTGGGCCTTTCAAGTACGGCGGTGTCATAGTAAGCAACTGCGATATCGGTATTGATACTTATAAACCGGCTGATAAGCCTGCTGCTTTTGGTGCCAACAACCACGGCAGCATCGTTGAGATCGGTGACGAGTGGTACATCTTCTATCACAGGCAGACCAACAACGACTGGTATTCACGTCAGGGCTGCGCTGAGAAGATCAGCTTTACCGAAGGCGGCATGATCCCTCAGGTCGAGATCACTTCCTGCGGCCTTAACGGCGGTCCTTTGAAGGACGATACGGAATATCCCGCACACATCGCATGCAACATTTTCGATAACAACAACAAAATGTATGTCGGCGAGATGCACTCGGCAAATATCACCATGGATATCAGCGAAGGCCCCGAGGGACGTTCACATATAAGGCAGATCTCAGACGGCACCACCGTTGGCTTTAAGTACTTTGACCTTAAAGGCATCAAAGGCTTAAAGATCACGACGAGGGGATACGGCAAAGGCGAGTTCGAGATAAGGACTTCCATTGACGGTGATATCTTAGGAAAGATAAGTGTGGATTTCTGCACGGCATGGACAGAAGGCACGGCAGAATTTACCGTTCCTGACGGGGTATATCCGCTCTATCTTACATTTACGGGAGTTGGCAATCCTTCATTGCTCAGCTTTGAATTCTTACATTGATATGCAACGCTTTGAACGTTTTTACTTATCTATTGCCTGAAACTTGACAAGGCCGAGGGGGGCTTTGTCAAGTTCTCGGGTGGTAGATCTCTAGATCTCAACAGTAATAACGATCCCTTTATCCTTTGAAGCGGCATTGATCCTGCCGCCGTGGGATTCCGTGATGCCCTTGGCTATCGACAGACCGATTCCGTATCCGCCGGTCTCCGAATTTCTTGAGCTGTCGGCTCTGTAGAAACGGTCGAACATGTGCTTTATGACATCTGCCGGGACGGGTTCTTTTGTATCGTTATATACTTCGAAAACAGTTTTCGAGCCCTGCTTATGAAGAGAAGCCCTTATATTGCCGCCTTCAGGTGAATACTTTACGGCATTGTCCATAAGGATAGATACGAGCTCTTCAATAGCCCTCTGATCGCCGTTATATGAGAGCCCGCCCGTAATCTCCGAAGTGATCGTCTTGCCTGATGATCTTGCAAGTCCCTTAAAGGATTCGACTTCTTCTGCTATACAGTCAGACAGCGGGAAATCGATCATTGCCATCTTCTGCTTTGAACCTTCCCCGGTCTTAGCAAGATAGATAAGCCTTCCTGTCAGGCCGGTAAGCCTCTCGGTCTGCTTTCTGATATCAGCGATCCATTCATTATCGGCATTCTCCATCTCGAGAACGTCACAGTCGGCATTGATAACGGCAAGAGGGGTCTTGAGTTCATGCCCGGCGTCGGTAATGAATCTTTTCTGCTTCTCATACGCTTCTGCCGCGGGCTTTACGACCGCTTTTGATGTTGCTGCTATGAGCGCGAAAACAATGAGAAGGCCGATGAGCGATATGAAGATGCTTATCCAGAGAAAGGATCTCGCGTTATTAAGGCTCCTTCCGCAGTCATAGAAAACGATAAGCATGGAATCTCCGAGATCCGCTATCCTGAATCTGTAATCGCCTTCAAAACCTTCCAGTTTCCCCTGTTTGAAGACCTTCTCTGCAAGTTCCCCTGCTTCAGAAACATCTACTGCAGCGATCATTCCGGTGTTTGTAGCAATCATTGAACCGTCATAAGATATCCTGATCGTGAAATATCTCGCCTCAAACTTCAGTTCCGGAGATCTCTTATCTCGCCTTCCGCCAAACGGATCAGTGAACGGGTCGTTGGACAATGGCGACAGCCTCTCAGGAAATGCGCCCCCGCCTTCAACGAGCATATCAATGATGTTGTCAGCTTCCCGTGTGACATTCCTGAAGTTGAATATATTAATCAATCCGATAAGGACAGCCAGCACGGCCGTGACTGAGAGCATCGAGATGATGATGAACTTTCTTCTGAGCCGGCTTATCATTTGATCTCCTCCAGGGTATATCCGGCATTGCGCACAGCCTTGATCTGAACGTCAGATTCCAAGGCAGCAAGCTTTTTCCTCAGATACGATATATATGTCCACGCAGTGCTTATATCGGCCTCCGAATCAAGACCCCAGATCTTATCCATGAACTTCTCGGTTGATATAAGTATCCCCGGGTTCATCATAAGCATCTCCATCATCTGGAATTCCTTGCCTGCAAGTCTGTACTTGCCTTTAGGAGATGAAAGCTCAAAGCTTCCCCTGTCAAGAGAGAGGTTGCCGAACCTCAGCACATTATCGGCAGATGATGAAGACTGTCTTGTAAGGACCCTGATCCTTGCAAGGAGTTCTTTGGTGGCGAAAGGTTTGGTCAGATAATCGTTGGCACCGGAATCAAGTCCTTCGACTTTATCGTCTGTCTCGGATCTTGCAGTAAGCATGATCACCGGTACTTTATTGCCTTTGGTCCTGATCTCCTTAAGAGCGGAGATACCGTCCTGCTTTGGCATCATGATATCCATGATCACCAGATCGTATTCTGTGGCCATGGCGTAAAGCACTGCCTCTTCACCGTCGAAAACACAGTCAACGGAATAATTGTTCCCGGTCAGAATAGCCTTTAAGGCTTTGGATAATGACTTCTCGTCTTCTGCAAGGAGGATCCTCATGCCGTATTCCTTTCCTATCCAGCTTTCCCCTAAATATTATCACTGTTTGATGTGTTAATGACGGGTTCATAAATCGGCCGAAATTTTAAGTAAGTTTTAACTCTGTGAACTAAGATTAATCTGTCAAACTTAAATGTAGTTTAAAATCTGAGGGGCATTCATGGAAATCAGTGCAAAAAACCATACTAAAATTCAGTGGAAAATTAACGCAATCAGGGGCAAATATTATATTCATTGGAAAATTGTCCTGCTTTTGCACAATCTTTAGATTTTTTGTATAGAATTAACCGCCGGTATGGTTTATGATATCTGCCGTAAACGCAGTTCTTTTCGTTAATATAACGGTAAAAAGCTTAATATTCTTTTTAAATTACGTTTAAACATCATTAAACTAAGGTTGTTGAAATATCGGAACTAATAAACTATACTTCAAATATCAACAAAGACATTTTTCTATTCCTATTATCCCCATATTTGCGGCCACCCTTCCCGGGGTGGTCGCTCTAATTTATAAGAGTTTTATTAGCCTGCAGTTCTCGATTCCCTCGGCCCAGAAATCCTTGAGCGGAGTATGTCTTACCTGTCCTATCAAAGCGGAGTTCATTGCACCGTGTCCCATGATCAGTATATCTTTGCCTTCCCTCACCTGCGGATAGGCAGTCTCGGTCAGAAAACTGCCTGTTCTTGCAATAAGTTCTTCAAGGCTCTCTGCCCCGCCCTGCGCTATATAATCCTCAGGTTCAAAGAACAGCGTTCTTACAGGGCACTCAGGCTTCTCGAAAACATTTTCGATGCCTTCGTAGATACCGAATCCCATCTCGGTAAGCCTGTCATCATATATCACGGGGACATTTCTTCCCTCAAGGACAAGAGCTGCCGTCTCTCTGGCTCTGGACAGAGGAGAACAGTAGCAGACATCAAAATTAATACCCAGGTACTTTTCCCTTGCATCCTTTGCCATCTGCCTTCCGGCGTCATTTAAGGGAATATCCGTTTTACCCTGAAGCTTATGCCTCATGTTCCAGTCAGTTTTACCGTGTCTCATTATGTAAAGCATGTTATAGTAGAATCCTTATAATATTTCAGGGGATATTTTGCCATAACTTGCATTACTTAATCAAATCTTAATGCTTTAGAGCATTTTATGTTAATGTTTATTTCTTTAAAATGGCATTATCTCAAACAGTGTGAGGGGGACAACATGTATAACATTCTTATTTGCGATGACGAGGCGGATATCGTTAATGCTTTGAAGATCTATCTCCAGAATCCGGATTACAGGTTATTTGAGGCGCATAACGGTATAGAGGCAATCGAGGTCGTTAATAAGGAGGATATCCATCTCATTCTGCTTGATATCATGATGCCGCAAATGGACGGGATAACAGCGATGTCAAAGATCAGGGAGAAGTTCAATATGCCGATAATCCTTCTGACTGCCAAGTCGGAGGACCAGGACAAGATACTCGGACTTAACATAGGGGCTGATGATTATATCACCAAGCCCTTTAACCCCCTGGAAGTTGCCGCAAGAGTCGGCTCACAGATAAGACGCTACACCAAACTCGGTTCCGGCAATATCGCAAAAGGCACCCTCACAGTTGACGGGATCGAGCTTAATAACGACTCCAAGACGGTTACGGTCGATGACGCCGTAGTAAGCTTAACACCCAAGGAGTTTGAGATATTAAGACTCCTTATGGAACATCCGGGAAAGGTTTTCGCGCCCAGGGAAATATATTACAAAGTATGGGGCGAGGATGCACTCTCGGCAGGAGACAATACTGTCGCAGTTCATATAAGACATTTGAGAGAGAAGATCGAGATCACACCCAATGATCCGAGATACATCAAGGTCGTATTCGGTCAGGGCTATAAGATCGAAAAAGGGAGAAATTAAATGGAAGAAAAGACTAAGAAAAAATCCGGTTTCTTAAGGACAGTCGCAGGCAAGACTTTGCTCTTCATAGTGATCAATCTGTCCGGAATACTGTTGTGCTTATCCATTCTCGGCTTTGCATTTTCAGTTTCAACCGATCTGTATCACAGAACACCTGAAGAATATATGACAGAACAGGGCGAGTATAATATGAGATACTCGGTAATAGGCTATGCCAATTCCCTCATAACCGATCCGTATTTTTCCACATCTGTCCCTTTTCAGGTAGTGGATAAATTCAACTATCCGCTACTCGAATCACAAGCCTATACGACTCTTGCTGAAGAATCGGAAAAGAACGGGGTTAAAGTTCCTGTAACCGCCGTTATCGATGCCAACCTCATCTATGACAGAAACGGCAATATAAAAGGATTTGGCGAGACCACACCTTTTACCCGCGATGATTCTTTAAAGCAAGTCAGGATAAAAGTCTACGCTGATCTGAAGGAATTCTCCGGCATGACTAACTTCGATATCAATGCGCTCTATGTTTTCTATTCTGTTCGTAATTACTTTATACCCGCAGCGGTCATATGTTTCTTCGTTGCTCTTTCCTCTTTTATCGCCCTCATGTGTGTTGCAGGTAAGAGACCCGGCTCTGAAGAAATAGTTCTCGGACCTCTGGGCAAGTTTCCTTTTGACGTTATGGCTGTATTATACGTCATTGCCGTTTCAATTGGCGTGGCTATCTCCGAGCAAAGCTCATCGATTGGAATGGAGCTCGTATCATACTCGATCTTTACTGTGCTCCTCGCCAATATCTTCTTAGGCCTTTGCGTAAGTTTTGCAGCAAGAGTCAAGCTCCGTATGCTCATTAAGGGGTCTTTGATCTATAAGATCTGGAAACTCACCTGTAAATTCTTTAAGTTGATCTGGAAAGGCATCACGGCAATTCCGCTTATCTGGGCAACTGTCATTGGAGTAGTCGTATTATCAGTGATCGAGTTCTTCTATCTGGCCGTTGCCAGATATGACGGGGAATCCCTTTTCGGCGGCTGGTTCGCAGAAAAACTTATCCTCGTACCTTTTATTTTCTATATCGCATATATCTTGAAAAAGCTTGCTAAATCCGGCGAGAAGATCGCTCAGGGTGATATCACATACCGTGCCCCCACAAAGGGTCTCTGGGGTGATTTTAAAAAGCATGCTGAAAATCTTAACGCAGTTTCCGATTCCGTTACGATCGCAGTTGAGGAAAGACTTAAATCAGAGCGCATGAAGACTGAGCTTATTACCAATGTCTCTCATGACATAAAGACCCCTCTCACCTCAATAATCAATTATGCAAATCTGATCGGTACAACAGACCCGTCTGACCCCAAGCTTGGCGAATATTCGGAGGTAATCGTGAGACAGTCAGAGAAGCTGAAACGACTTATCGAAGATCTCGTTGAAGCATCCAAAGCTTCGACCGGCAATCTCGAGATAGTGCCCTCTCCTCTTGATTGCTGTACTTTTGTTTCTCAAACAGCCGGCGAGTTCAAAGAAAAGCTCGATTCAGCTAATCTGACTCTTATAACAAACGTTCCTGATGAGCAGGTCATGATCATGGCCGACGGCAGACACATGATGCGTGTATACGACAACCTCATGAACAATATCTGCAAGTATTCTATGCCCGGAACAAGAGTCTATATATCTCTTAATGTCGTAAGCGGGCAGGCCGTAACAGTATTCAAGAATACTTCCAGTGCTGAGCTTAACATCAGTCCTGAAGAACTTGTTGAGCGCTTCGTAAGAGGTGACCAGTCACGCAATACCGAAGGAAACGGCTTAGGCCTTTCCATTGCCCAGAGCATGACAGAGCTTCAGGGCGGCAAATTCAAAGTAGAGATCGACGGCGATCTGTTCAAGGTGACGCTGTCGTTCCCTGTTATACAATAATAGCTTTGCAAAAATAGCGGGAAGCAGATAAGCTTCCCGTTATTTTTTGTTTATGTTCGATGCTATCAGCTTCGCGCCGTCTTCGAGTTTTTCCTTGACTACATTGTCCTTCAAAGCGTTGAAATTTATAAAGAACATCTTTACCAGAGTCCTTACCATCTCACCTGAGCCGTTCTTGATCTTCGTCATACGGTCGATCATGGCCTTGGTTCCCTTTATCCCTATCTTTGTCATCTCGCTTATGTTCTCGCATCCCGATGCCTCGAAAACAGAGAACAGCTCATCAACAAATATCTTGCGTTCCTCAAAGCTCATATTATCAAGCCATGAAGTCATAGTCTCATCGAAAAGATCGCTAAGCCTGTCCGTAAAGTCCAGCGTATCGAACTCTTTGCCTTCAAGCTCCCACGACAGCGGATTATGCTGCATAATGCCGAGCTCATTGCTCTTTACAACCACAGGTTCGACAGTGCTTGTTAGAAGCCTTCCGACAATCGATGTCTGAGGGATATACTTCTCTACTTTCTTCCGGACTCTCTTGAAATGCTCTGTCACCATCGTCTCTGCATTAAAGCCCGGTCCGTCAAAACTGTATATCGTTTTCACTTTATCGTAAAGCTCCGGTGCGGAAGCTACCGCATAGATTGCAAGGTGACCTCCTTTGGAATGGCCTCCAAGACGGACATTCTCAGTCCTGCCGTCCATAACGTCAAGGAAATACCGGACAGCCTCATCCTCGGCAGGAACAGTCATGTAGCTTAAGTTAAAGTCTTCCTTCCATCCTACGATCTTATCGTCCGTTCCTCTGTATGATATGAATACGGTATCATCGGATGTATCGATCTCGACTGCCGCAAACTGGATCTCCCTTGATATATCAGTGTCATCCACGTAATTTAACAGATAAGCGTCCTTAAAGCGGTCAGACTCCGCAAGTGCTTTTAAAAGAGCAGGAGCAAAGTTGATAAATGACTTATCACTCGCAAGCTCTTCTTCAGAATGGATCTGAAAGAACTTATCTGATGCCTGTTTCATCGTTATCATGCCCTTCCCTTTGGAAGGAACGACATCTGAGAAGTCAACATAAGATAAGCTCGACAGCAAAAGCGCGTCGATGCTGTTAAACGGATCCTGCGCAAGGGTCAGATCCCCGCGCCATGCAAGATAATCAAGTAAGTTTCCCATATTTATATTATAGACCCGTTCTATTCTGTTTGTCATAGAGAAACGAAGTTTGCTTGTACTAACACAAAAGAGGTTGCCATAAAAGGCAACCTCTTGTGATTTTAATCTTTAGCAGTTAATTATCTTCTGCCTGTCTTGATCGTAAGATCTTCAAGGAATCCCTTAGGGCTTCTGACTTCAAGTTCACCTTCAACCTGAACGATGAGATCATTTGCAACACCTGTAAGGATCAATACTGAAGTACCTGCAAACCATACATTCTCGAATCCTGTAAGGATACCGATAACTGTAGGAACGATGCAGACGAGGACAAGGAAGATAGCCTCCATCCAGTTCAGTCTGTAAGCTGTCAGCTTGATGAAATCAGTTGTAGGCTTACCTGATCTGATACCGTTGATCATACCGCCGTTCTTATTGATGTTGTTCGCAATCTCAACAGGATGGAAATTGATCGCTGTATAGAAGAATGTGAACGCGATAATAAGAATGAAGTAAATAACGTAGTAATAAACGCTGCCGGAAAATTCCGTCTTAAGCCAGAGCGCAAACTTGTTCTGTGTATCGTTCATGAACAAGGTTACGATGATGGAAGGAATTGCCAAAAGCGACATTGCGAAGATAACAGGCATAACACCGGACATATTAACCTTGAGCGGAATATAGTCTCTGTTACCACCACGCTGCTGTCTGCCGATAACCTTCTTTGAGTACTGCACGGGAATTCTTCTCTCTGCGTTCTGAACGTAGAGAACGAATACGATGATTGCAATCGATACGAGTGCAACAACTACGAATACAAGAATTCCGACGATTGTTCCAAGAACAGCATTCTCGATCGAACCGCTGATATCAACACACTTCATATAGAGTGTCTTTACCATGTCCGGAAGACGGGTAACGATACCTGCGAAGATGATCATTGATACGCCGTTGCCGATACCCTTATCGTTGATCTTCTCACCTAAGAAGACGACGATAGCGGCACCTGCTGTGAATGAAACAACAACTACGCCGGCATTGAGCCAAATAGGAAGGCTGCTGTTAAGAGCCGAACGTGTTGAGTAGCAGAACAGGCAGGACTGGACTAAAGCCAGACCGATTGCCGAATAACGCGTGATCCTGTCCATCTTCTTTCTTCCGGACTCACCTTCTTTGGACATATCTTCCAAAGCAGGGATAACGACAGTCAAAAGCTGGATGATGATCGATGCGTTGATATAAGGGGAAACACCCATGGACAGGATGGAAGCATGAGCAAGTCCGCCTCCTGAGATAATGTCCATGATGCTGCCGAGCTGACCCCACTGACGGATCAAAGTCGTGAACTTCTCACCATCCATTCCCGGAACGGGTACGAGACCGCCGAGCATGAAGATCCCCAGGATCATGAAGGTATAGAGCAGTCTTTTACGTATAGACTCTACACGAAAAGCGTTAACTGCAGTATCAAAAATACCATTCATGCCTATTAACCCTCCGTAGCCGTGCCTCCGGCCTTCTCAATCTTCTCCTTAGCAGAAGCTGTGAACTTTGCTGCTGTTACATCGAGCTTCTTTGTGAGCTCACCGTTGCCGAGAATCTTGACGCCGTCATTGTTCTTAGGAAGAGTGATGATGCCCTTCTCAGAAAGAGCCTTAGCATCAACTGCTGTTCCGTTATCGAAAACCTCAAGATCTCCGATATTTACTTCAATGTAAGCAGGAGCAAATCTCTTGTTGTTGAAGCCTCTCTTAGGGAGACGTCTGTAAAGAGGCATCTGGCCTCCTTCAAATCCGGGTCTTACGCCGCCGCCTGAACGGGCATTCTGACCCTTGTGACCACGGCCGGCTGTCTTGCCGTTGCCGGATCCGGGACCTCTGCCCTTACGATATGCTTTTGCGTTGCCTGCGGAAGTCATTTCATTGAGCTTCATTGCTGTGGCACCTCCATTAATTCTCTACTACGGCTACGTAGTTAACTGCAGCCTTGATCATGCCGCGTGTAGCCTCGTTGTCAGCCTTCTCAACAGTCTGACCGATCTTCTTCAAGCCCAAAGCTCTGACTGTAGCCTTCTCGGACTTTCTTGCCTTGTTTATGCTTTTGACAAGCTTAATCTTGATGTTAGCCATTTTGAGCGGGCCTCCTTACTTGATCTCGTCAACAGACTTACCGCGAAGTCTTGCAACTTCTTCTACGGACTTCAAGGTCTTAAGACCTTCGATAGTAGCGTTGACCATGTTATTAGGATTGTTGGATCCGATAGACTTTGTACGGATATCTGTGATACCTGCGAGCTCGCATACGGAACGTACAGGGCCGCCTGCGATAACACCGGTACCTGCTGCAGCCGGCTTCATAACGATATGAGCAGCAGCGAATTCACCGATTGTCTCGTGAGGGATAGTACCGTTAACGATAGATACATCAACGATGTTCTTCTTAGCCTCTTCGATACCCTTTCTGATAGCGTCCGGAACCTCGGCGGACTTGCCGATGCCCTTACCTACACGGCCCTTTCTGTCACCGATAACTACGAGAGCAGCAAATCTCATGTTCTTACCGCCCTTAACAGTCTTGGAAACACGGCCGATGTGGATAACGCGCTCTTCGAACTCTTTATCCTTCTTTTCTTCTCTTGAAATGTTCTTAGACTCTAAAGCCATCTAATTTGCTCCTCCCGATTAGAATGAGAGACCGGCTTCTCTTGCCGCCTCTGCCAAAGCCTGTACTCTTCCGTGATAGATATATCCGCCACGGTCAAATACCACTTCCTTGATATCCTTGGCAATAGCGCGCTCGCCGATAAGCTTGCCTACTGCTTTTGCTGCCTCAACGTTGCTGCCAACGGATACGGAGCCCTTGATCTCCTTGTCGAGTGTGGAAGCACTGACAAGAGTAACTCCCTGAGTATCATCGATGATCTGAGCGTAAATGTGGCTGTTGCTTCTATATACGCAAAGACGAGGGCACTCTGTCGTTCCGGAAATCTTCTTTCTTACACGAACATGCTTTCTCTTGCGAATTTCGTTTTTATCAATTCTACCAATCATGTTGAATATACCCCCTTTGCGCCTTACTTCTTAGCTCCGGTCTTACCTTCCTTGATGATAAGGTGCTCGCCGGCATACTTAATACCCTTGCCCTTATAAACATCAGGAACTCTAAGAGAACGGATCTTTGCTGCAGTCTCACCGACAAGCTGCTTATCAGCGCCCTGTACGATGACCTGGTTATCTTTAACATCGATTGTGATGCCTTCGGGTTCAACCATCTCGATAGGATGTGAATAACCAAGGTTGAATACAACCTTGTTGCCCTGCTTTGTAGCTCTGTAACCTACACCGTTGATCTCCAATGTCTTTGTGAAACCATCGTGTACGCCGGTTACCATATTCTGAATGAGCGCTCTTGTAAGGCCGTGGAGTGAACGATGATTCTTATCATCGGAAGGACGTGTAACTGTGATCTGTCCATCCTCCAGCTTTACTGTGATGTCCGGATGAACATCAAGTGAGAGCTCTGCTTTGCCGCCCTTAACCGTTACGTGCTGACCGTCGATCTTAACATCAACGCCTGCAGGAACGACTATGGGCATTCTGCCGATTCTTGACATATAATTTTCCTCCTGCTCTTAAGATTTAACCTCCGCTCCGGTATGTCGCCTAAACGGGGCTTTTCAGAGATGTATAAACTTTTAAGAAGATCTCCTTTGGAGACCTTCCCAAAATTACCAAATATAAGCGAGAACTTCGCCGCCGACACCGAGCTTTCTAGCCTGCTTATCAGTCATAACACCCTTGGATGTAGAGATGATAGCAACGCCTAAGCCGTTAAGTACGCGGGGCAGATTCTCTTTGTCCGCATAAGTACGAAGACCGGGCTTGGAGATTCTCTTGATACCTGTAATAACGGGCTTTCTGCCGGAGTACTTGAGAGTGATTCTGATAATACCCTGAGTATTTCCCTCGAGCGTCTCGAACTTCTCAATATATCCTTCATCAAGGAGAATCTGAGCAATTGCCTTCTTCATATTGGACTGGGGAACGTCAACTGTGGCGTGTCCTGCAGTACCGGCATTGCGGATTCTTGTAAGCATATCTGCGATTGCATCTGTAATCTGCATAATTCTTCCTCCTGTTTATTATGGACAGTTCTAATTCTTAAGAAAGAAACTGTTACCAGCTTGCCTTTCTTACGCCCGGGATCTCACCCTTGTATGCCATATCACGGAAGCAGAGACGGCAGATGCCGTACTTACGGATATACGCATGAGGTCTTCCGCAAAGCTTGCAGCGGTTGTGCTGCTGAGTGGAAAACTTGGGTGTCTTCTGAGACTTAAGAATCATTGACTTCTTTGCCATGTGTTATTCTCCTCCAAATTACTTGCGGAAAGGCATGCCCATGAGCTTTAAGAGCTCGAATGCCTCTTCGTCTGTTCCGGCAGTAGTAACAATGATGATGTCCATACCGCGAATCTTGTCGATCTTATCGTAGTCGATTTCAGGGAACATAAGCTGCTCCTTGATACCCATCGCATAGTTGCCGTGTCCGTCGAAGGAATTGGGATTGATTCCGCGGAAGTCACGTACACGGGGAAGAGCAAGGCTGATGAGCTTATCGAGGAAGTAATACATATTATCGCCTCTCAAAGTAACCTTGCATCCGATCTTCATGCCCTCTCTGAGCTTGAAGGCTGCGATTGACTTTGTGGATACCGTAGCTACAGGCTTCTGACCTGCAATGATGCCCATGTCGCGCATTGCGCTCTCAAGAGCCTTCGGGTTATCCTTAACTTCACCTACACCCATGTTGAGGACGATCTTGTCGACCTTCGGGATCTGCATAGGTGAGCTGTACTTGAACTTCTCCTGAAGTGCGGGTGCTACTTCGGAAATGTACTTATCCTTTAATCTGGTCATTGATTATTCCCCCTTCTTAGCCTTAGAAACCGTATCGATGACCTCGCCGGATCTCTTAGCGATCCTGGACTTTGAGCCGTCCTCGTTAATACGGTAACCTACTCTTGTGGGCTTGCCTGACTTGGGGTCAATGAGCATAACGTTAGATGCATCGATAGAACCTTCGCGCTCAACAATTCCTGAAGGAGCGGTCTGGCTTCTAGCCTTCTGATGCTTCTTGACCATGTTTACGCCTTCTACGTAAACTCTGCCCTTCTTCTCATCTACCATGAGAACCTTACCTGTTGCGCCCTTGTCCTTGCCGGAAATGACAATGACCTGGTCGTCTTTCTTTACATGAACACTACTCTTAGCCATGTGTCTATTCCTCCTTAAAGAACTTCCGGTGCAAGAGACAAGATCTTCATGTAGTCCTTATCTCTTAACTCTCTTGCTATTGGTCCAAAGATACGTGTTCCACGGGGATTCTTGTCTTCCTTGATGATGACAGCCGCATTCTCGTCGAACTTGATATATGAACCGTCGTTACGTCTTACGCCCTGCTTGGAACGTACGACAACTGCTTTAACTACGTCGCCCTTCTTGACCATGCCGCCGGGAGCAGCGCTCTTTACGGAGCAAACGATAACATCACCGATGTTGGCATATTTACGCCATGAGCCGCCCAAAACTTTGATGCAGAGAAGCTCTTTTGCTCCGGTATTGTCGGCAGATCTGAGTCTGGATTCAACCTGAATCATCTGATATATCCTCCTTTAATCGCCTTACTTAGCCTTCTCAACGACACTTACCAGTCTCCAACGCTTATCCTTGGAAAGAGGGCGTGTCTCCATAACCTCAACCTTATCGCCGATATGAGCTTCATTGTTCTCATCGTGAGCCTTAAGCTTGTAGGTTCTCTTCATGATCTTTCCGTAAAGAGGGTGCTTAACGTGCTCTACGACGGAAACTGTGATCGTCTTCTCCATCTTGTCAGATGTAACGAGACCGACTCTGGTTTTTCTTAAATTTCTCTCAGCCATTTGCCGTCTCCTCCTTACTTATTAGCAGCGAGCTGCTTCTCGCGCTGAATTGTCATTACTCTTGCGATATCACGCTTAACCTGGGCAATCTGTGCAGGATTGTCGAGCTGGTTTGTAGCGTGCTGGAATCTGAGCTTGAAAAGTTCTTCCTTTAAAGAGGCGAGCTCAGAAGAAAGTTCTTCGTCAGACATCTTGCGGATTTCTTCAACCTTCATTTGTGCTTTCCTCCTTTACCTTTGCGATAAACTTTGTCTTGCAAGGGAGCTTATGTCCTGCAAGTCTCATTGCTTCTCTTGCCTGCTCTTCAGTAACACCTGCGATCTCGAAAAGAACTCTTCCGGGTCTTACTACAGCGCACCAGTACTCGTTTGCTGCCTTACCTGAACCCATTCGGACCTGTGCAGGCTTTTTTGATACCGGCTTATCAGGGAAGATCTTGATCCATACCTTACCGCCACGCTTTACGTATCTGTTGATAGCGACACGGGCAGCTTCGATCTGATTTGACTTTATCCAGCAGGGTTCGAGTGCTACGAGACCGTAATCACCGTAAGCTACGAAGTTGCCGCGGTGAGCCTGGCCCTTCATGCGGCCTCTCTGCTGCTTTCTATACTTTGTTCTCTTAGGAAGTAACATTAAGCTTTTCCTCCTTCAGACTTCTTTGACTGGCTCTTCTGGCCGAATACCTCACCCTTGTAGATCCAGACTTTAACGCCGATGATACCGTATGTTGTCTTTGCTTCTGCAAAACCGTAGTCGATATCAGCACGGAGTGTCTGAAGCGGGATGGTGCCCTCGTGATATGTCTCGGATCTTGCGATCTCGGCACCGCCCAGACGGCCGGAGCACTTTGTCTTGATTCCGAGAACGCCGGGCTGCTTCATAGCCATCTGCATTGCTCTCTTCATAGCTCTTCTGAAGCTTGCACGGTTCTCGAGCTGGGAAGCGATGTTCTGAGCTACGAGGAGTGCGTCTGTATCACTGTTCTTGATTACTTCGATATCAACAGTGAATACTCTCTTCTTATCCTTGGCAACGTTCTTGTTGAATTCCTTCTCAAGAGCGTCCTTAAGAGCCATTCTGCCTGAACCCTTGTCTCCGCCTACGAGCGAAGGACGGGCTGTCTTAACGATAACGTTGATTCTGTCTGTGCCCTTACGGTCGATGATGACCTTGGATACGCCGGCAACATTTGTGCGGCTCTCATCTACGGGCTTCTTGGCATTGCCTCTTGCGATAGGCTCGATAGCCTTCATTACGAACTCACGGATCTTCTGATCTTCGACAAGACAATCGGAAAAGGTGTTCTTGTCGGCATACCAGTGTGAGCTCCAGTCATCGATAACGCCTACTCTAAGTCCATTCGGGTTAACTTTCTGACCCATGCTTAAACCTCCTTATACCCTTTCCTTGAGAACTACAGTAACGTGACTTGTTCTCTTCTTGATCGAACTAGCCGAACCTCTTGCTCTGGGAATATATCTCTTGAGCACGGGGCCGGGATTGGAAATGCACTCAGCAACATAGAGCTTGTCTCTTGAAAGATCGAAGTTGTTTACTGCATTAGCTTCAGCAGACTTCAAAACCTTTGCGATAACAGGAGATGCTGCCTTGGGAGTGTATGTGAGGATAGCATAAGCATCATCTAAAGACTTACCCTTGATGAGGTTAGCAACCACTCTTACCTTACGGGGAGCGATTCTGATGTACTTAGCTGTAGCTGTTCCTCTGTCTCTTCCCATTCCGAGAAGCTTTCTCTGCTTCTTTGTAGGAGTGGGGAGCTTATTTGAAGACTTGGAAGGTGCCGCATAAGCTTCGAGGATCTTCTCGCGGTTCTTCTCAATATTGTCTCTGCTTAAAATAATCTTTTCCACAGAAATTTCCTCCTTATGAGTTAGAAGCGGACTTCTCGTTGCTTGTGTGGCCGCCGAACTTACGTGTAGGTGCGAACTCGCCAAGCTTATGTCCTACCATATCCTCGGTAACATATACCGGAACATGCTTATGACCGTCATAAACTGCAATTGTGTGGCCGACGAATTCAGGGAAGATCGTTGATGCTCTAGACCATGTCTGGATGATCTTCTTGTCGTTAGCATCATTCAATGCCTGGACCTTCTTCATGAGAGCGTCCTGAACGTAATAGCCCTTTTTGGTTGATCTACTCATTGAACTGCCTCCTTATGCCTTTCTCGACTTAACAATATACTTGCTGGACTGCTTCTTCTTATTACGTGTCTTCTTACCCAATGTAGGAACACCCCAAGGTGTAACAGGGCCGGGAAGACCGATAGGAGACTTACCTTCACCACCGCCGTGAGGGTGATCGTTAGGGTTCATTACGACACCTCTTACAGAAGGTCTTACACCGGCATGTCTTGACTTACCGGCCTTACCGAGCTTAACGTTCTCGTGCTCGGCATTTCCGATAGAACCGATCATTGCACGGCACTTCTCGGGAACCATACGAACCTCACCGGAAGGAAGACGGATCTGTGCATAGCCGTTCTCCTTAGCCATGAGCTGAGCGGAAGCACCTGCTGTTCTTACGAGCTGTGCGCCCTTACCGGGATTCATCTCCACGCAGCAGATAACTGTACCTACCGGGATAGAAGAAATAGGAAGTACGTTGCCGTTGAGGATATCCGCATCCGGACCGCTCTCAACCTTGTGACCTACCTTGAGGCCCTCGGGAGCGAGGATGTAGGACTTAACACCGTCAACATACTGAATAAGTGCTAAGTAAGCTGTTCTGTTAGGATCATACTCGATTGCCTTGACAGTAGCAGGGATACCAACTCTGTCACGCTTCCAATCGATATTTCTGAGCTTGGTACGGTTACCGCCGCCGATATGGCGAACCGTGATGCGGCCATAAGAGTTGCGGCCGCCTGTCTTCTTCCTAGCTGTGAGAAGGCTCTTCTCCGGGGCCTTCTTTGTGATAACGGAATAGTCAGCTATGGCCATTCCACGAACTGCGGGAGAAGTAGGTTTAAATGTTTTAACTGCCATTTTAATTTCTCTCCTTGATTACATTACTGACCAAAACCGAATTCTTCGATTGATGTCTTGTTCTTTGTGCCGGTCTTAACAGCCTTGCCGCCCTTGCCGAGGTATGTACCCTCAACAGAATCGGTAGCGATAGTAACAACAGCCTTCTTATAGCCTGCTGTCTTACCGGGCTTGCCTCTAAGTCTCTTTGTCTTGCCGTCGAAGTTAGCAACATTAACGGAAAGAACCTTTACACCGAAGAGCTTCTCAGCTGCAGCCTTGATCTCGGGCTTTTCAGCGTCGGGTGCAACTACGAATGTGTACTTGCCGTCTTCTGTGATAGCCATCGTCTTCTCTGTGATGATGGGCTTAATGATTACATCATAGGGTGACTTCATTACTTGTACACCTCCTCGATCTTCTCAACTGCAGCCTTAGTAGCTACAAAGCTGTCATACTTGAGGATGTCCATAACATTGATCGTGTTGACCAAAGCTGTCTTAACATCCTTGATATTTCTTGCGGAAAGCTCAGCATTTCTGTTAACGCCCTCGAGAACGATAAGGGAAGAATCGCCTGCACCGATAGCCTTAAGAGCCTTTGCAACTGCAGATGTCTTAACTTCGTCAAGATCCATGTTCTCGATAACGATCATCTTCTGGTCAGCAACCTTGGAAGAAAGAGCAGACTTCAAAGCAAGTCTCTTTACCTTCTTGGGAACTGTGTAGCTGTATGATCTGGGGTTGGGTCCAAAGATGATGCCGCCGCCGACATACTGTGCGGAACGCTCTGAACCATGACGTGCTCTACCTGTACCCTTCTGTCTGTAAGGTCTCTTACCGCCGCCGGATACTTCGCTTCTTGTCTTTGTCTTCTGTGTGCCCTGTCTTCTGTTTGCAAGCTGATTTCTAACAACTGTAGACATTGCAACTTCGTTGGGCTCGATGCCGAAAATCTCATCGGAAAGCTCGATGGAACCCGTAACGGCACCTGTTAGATCTTTAATATCAATTTTAGCCATTATTCTGTTCCTCCGTCTTATGCCTTAACAGTATTCTGTACTGTTACGATGCCGCCCTTAGGTCCGGGAATAGCTCCTCTGATTACGAGGATTCCTCTCTCGCCGTCAACCATGACAACGCTAAGGTTCTGTACTGTGCAGTTAACTGCGCCCATATGTCCAGGCATCTTCTTACCGGGTACAACTCTACCTGGTGTGGAAGTAGCGCCCATGGAACCGACTCTTCTGTGATACATGGAGCCGTGACCTGAAGGACCACCCTTCTGTCCGTGACGCTTGATGTTGCCCTGGAATCCCTTACCCTTGGATACGCCTGATACGTCAACCTTGTCGCCTACTGCGAACATATCAGATACTTTGATCTCCTGGCCGAGGCTGTACTCCTCGTCGGGTGTGAACTCGCGGATAATTCTCTTAGGCTCAACGTCAGCCTTCTTGAACTGTCCTGCGTCAGGCTTGTTTACAAGCTTTGCTCTGATGGATCCTGTGCCTACTTTGCAGGCCTTGTATCCGTCAGTCTCAACCGTCTTGTTCTGGAGCACATACATAGGCTCGCAGCTTATAACGGTTGCCGGAATAACGTTGCCGTTCTCATCGAACAACTGAGTCATGCCGGACTTTCTGCCAATGATGAATTTCGTCATAAAGTTTTTTCCTCCTATTTAGGTTATTGGTTCAACGGTTTTACCGGAGAACGTGACCTCGGTCCTCAAGGCTTGGCAATCCTCAAAAACCGATTTAAGCCGTCAGGTGTTCTTACTTGATATCAACCTTGATAGAAACGCCTGCAGGCATGTCAAGCTTGCCAATGTCTTCCATCGTCTGAGAGGACGGTGTGTAGACGTCGATGATCCTCTTGTGAGTTCTCTGCTCAAACTGCTCACGTGAATCCTTGTTTACGTGAGGTGAACGGAGAATTGTAACTACCTCTTTCTCTGTAGGGAGCGGGATAGGACCTGAAAAGCTTGCATCGTCACGTGTAAGTGCGTCTACGATGAGCTTTGCGCTCTCGTCGAGGATCTTGTGATCATAAGCTCTGAGCTTAATTCTTACGATTGTTGTCTTTGCTGCCATGTTTGGTGGCCTCCTTACTATAAGCTGTATTTCTTTTATCTCAACCCTGTCGGGAGTGTCCTGGCTTTCCATTCAAAAACCCAGACTATCCAGTTACCACCTCCGGGCGGCACTTTGGTTCTCTGGGCAGTACGGTACTGCGTCGAACTCTCCGGACTTAAGGTCCCGAGACGGCATCGGATCGTATCCTCTGCCTTCGGCTCCTTCGAAGTTCCCCGCCTCGTGACATCAGCGCAGCTGCGCATCACCTCGCGGCAATCTCCGTTATCAAAGCCTTATCACCCGCATTTCAGGACATAATACGCCCTGAACAGACGCGTGCGGAAAGTATTCTACTATCTTGTTTTGGGTTTTGCAAGCATTTTTTTACGATTTTGCCCCGTATTTTCGCATATTTTCAGGGCAGAGCCTTTTTTCACTCTTTTATGAGTTCCGAAGGCTCGAAAACATACTTGCTGTTGCAGAATCTGCATACGGTCTCGACAGGTTTGCCGTCCCTCGTTATCTCTTCAAGATCGCTCCTGCCCAGCGCAGCAAGACCCGAAAGCATCCTCTCCCTGCTGCAGTTGCACTTGAATTCGACTTCCTTGCCGTCAAGATACTTAAGATCGGGGTCACCCATGAAAAGGTCGATTATCTGGGCAGGCGTAAAGCCTTCCTTGAAAAGGAAAGATATCTCCGGAAAGCCCGAAGCCCTCTTCTCAAGATAGGATATCTCGTTTTCGCCTGCTCCGGGAAGAAGCTGGATCATGAGTCCGCCCGCTTCGCTGACCTCACCGTGTTCTATAAGGACACCTAATGATACGATCGATTTCGTCTGTTCGGATTTTGCCAGATAATATGCAAAATCCTCGGCGATCTCGCCTGATACGAGTTCTGATACGCCGACATAAGGTTCTTTGAGTCCTATATCCCTTATGACAGTAAGGCTTCCCTTGCCGACAGCCGCGCCGACATTGATCTTGCCGGGCTTGTGATACTCAGTCGGGATCACGGGTTCTAACGGATAGGCTCTGACCTTGAATCCGAAATCGGTAACACATGTCATGCCTTCAAGAGGTCCGTCCCCTCTTATTACAGTGGTCTGTGTATCCTTCTCGTTCTTCATGGATTCGGATATCAGGATAGAACCTGTCATGAACCTGCCGAGTGCCGCAGTGGCGGCAGGTGACGTCTGATGCATCTGTCTTGCCGTCTCGGCAACAGCTGTTGTCCTTACGCAAAGACACTTAACAAGACCGCCGAGGCCTTCAGCTCTTACAATGTGGTCTTTTCTTAAGTCTTCGGGCGCACCCGGAACATAATATGCATTATCAGACATGATTCTTTCCTTATATATAATTATTTACCGAATACATAAAAGATCCGTTCGTCGTCTCTTCCGGGTTCTTCCCTGTTAAGCTCACCGAACATGGCGATCTTTTTAAGTCCTGCCTTTGCTGCCATAGCCTCAAGCTCGTAAGGAGAATGAAATCTGGCAGTAAGTTCACCGTCGTATCTTTCATACAGATCATCTTCGCCGAGCTCGAAAAGTGTCAGTTCGGCATGATTGATCTTCTCCTTCTTATCGTAGTGGTTGACCCACAGGAGCGTAAAATCCTCGTAATCTTCGAAGAATACGTTATCTCCCAAAGTCTCTTCAAAATGATGCCCGGTCGTCGCATCGAAGATGAAGACGCCGCCTTCTTCCAGAAGCTCTGCCACCCTGATAAACATTTTCTCAAGAGCACCGGGATCGGTTATGTGTCCCACCGTATCCATAGTGGATATAAAGCATCCGCACGAAGGTCCGTCATATCCGGTTATGTCGCAGCAGATCCATGTGACAGAACCGGTCTCATCACCGGAGGATGCAATCGCGAGCATGTCGGGGGACAGATCGACTCCCGTAATTTTCAGGCCTTGAGATGCAAGATAATTTGTTACTGTGCCCGTCCCGCAGCCAAGATCCGTAATGTCAGGATCCTTGATGCTGCAGAAATCCTTTATCAGTCCAAATATATAAGGACCCCAGGAGGCACTGTCACCGTTTAACTGAAGATCGTCGTAATGTCCCGCGAGTATATCGTAAAAACTGTCGTCCATAAGGTATTACGGCAGGTAATTCAGAGGATTCTTTCTGTCGCCGTTAAGACGTACCTCAAAGTGGAGGTGAGCGCCTGTCGATGTGCCGGTGCTTCCGACTTCACCTATTGACTGGCCGGCATTTACCCACTGACCCTCGCTTACATAGATATCTCTTGCATGTCCGTAAAGAGTGGAATATCCGTTGCCGTGATCGATTATGCAGTAATTGCCGTAACCGGATCCGCCCTTGTTGCAGCCTTCGTAAGGTTCGGTTACGTAAATGACCGTTCCTGAAGCTGCGGCCATGATCTTATCGCCGTATCCCGCTCCGATATCGATTCCGGAGTGGAACTTCGTGGTGCCGTACACGGGGTGTACTCTGTTGCCGAAGTACGAAGTGATCGATGTGCAGTACGTGGGCCAGCTGAAAGCTACGCCGCCCGTAGTCTTGGAGCCGCCTCTGGCAGGATGCTCCTTTGCGTACTTGTCCTGAAGTTCTTTTACCTTCTTATCAAGTGATGCGGCATATTCCTCAAGCTCGTCTTCCTTTGCCTCCCATTCATCAAGGGATGTATTGACGTCATCAAGAGTAGCCTCCGTAGTTCCGATAAGCGCTTCGAGCTCATCTAACTGCTTCTTCTTCTCATCTGCAATTGCCTGCATGTCTTCAGCATACTGAAGCTTGATCTGTGCCTGAAGTTCGGCATCGTCCAGAGCGATCTGGAGCATATCGATTGCCTGAGCATCACTGTCGGCAATAAGAGTTATAAGTTCCATGTTGGTAAAGAAACCGGCAATGCTGTCAGATTCCAGAAGGACTTCGAGCGTTGACTTGTTCTGATACTCGAACATGATGGTTATTCTGTCGGTAAACAGCTGCTGCTGATATTCAAGATTCTCCTGAGCCTCAATGAACTCGTCCAGAGCCTTGGCCTTCTCTTCAAGCGCTGCCTGAAGCTGGCCGTAAATGATCTCATACTGGGCACGCTGCTCTTCACTGGCTGCATTAAGCTTTGCAAGTTCACCCTGGAGATCATCTCTCTGATCTTCAAGCTGTGAGATCTTTTCGGAAGCGGCTTTGGCCTGGTTCTTTGCATCGTCTCTTTTCTTTTTAGCGTCTTCGATATCCTTCTTGGTTACTTCGTTAACGATGTAGGGAACTCCGCCCAAAGCGAAAACACGCTCGGAAGACAGCCACGAACTGGAAGCCGTGGATATAACGCAGAACAATGCCGCAACCGCGATCATGCCGAGCGCTCTTAAGATCTTCATACCCTTTCTGTCAGTTCTCGAATTATCAGTAGTCTTCATGATTCGCCTCACACTTTTACGTATTTGCGTACCGAGATGCCGCTTCCTACAGCACCTATTATCAATCCCATTACAACAAGTATCACGAGCTCATGCCACATGATCGATCTTGTTCCTGCAAGAGCATAAAAGCTTGAAGGATCGATCGAAGCCATGGCCTTGAAATAGATCTGACGGTATACGAGGATCGTTACAGCCCATGAGCATACAGCACTGAAAAGACCAACGATCGCACCTTCCGTTATATAAGGAAGTCTTATGTAATTATTTGTTGCACCTACGAACTTCATGATCTCGATCTCAGATGCCCTTGAGTAGACCGAGATCCTTACCATGTTGGATATGATGAACAGCGCGATTACGAACAATACGATAAACGCTGCAAAAGTCGTGATGTTTACGATCCTCGATGCCCTGGTAAGGAAAGTCATGACATTGCTTTCCTGGGCGACCTTGGATACGCCGGTATATGTGGCAACCTCGCCGCATACCTGGTCTGCAAGTGAAGGATCGGTAAGGCGGAGGCTGAAAGTATAAGGCAGATACATATTGTAATCGAAGTCATCCAGAATCGAGGATGAGGATCCGAGATTAGCCTTGAAGCTCTGGTAGTTCTGCTCAGGTGATGCCATAGTGTAATCGAGAACACTGGGATTCTCGTTAAGGCGCTGTGTTACAAAGTCCAGTTCCTCCTGTGAACACTGAAGGTTCATGTAGACTTCGATCGGAGGTCTCTGGGAAAGTTTTGTCATGATCCTTCTCGCGTTGATCGAGAAGATATAGAATGCACCCATTATAAGGAGCATCAGCATGATCGTTGTAATCGAGGCTATAGTAACGAGCGGATGCCTGATTATTCCGCGGAAGCCTTCCCTTATTGAATTAATAAAAGCTCTTCCGGTCATTATTCATCATCCTCCGGGAATATATCTATATCACTGCCCGGTTTGAAGTCGGTCCTTCTGACCTTTTTCTTCTTATCGAGCTTTTCCTTGCGTTTTGCTTCCTTCTGGGCCATCTTGTCCTCGCGCTGTCTGCGCTTCTGCTCGCGCTTGAATTCCTTTGCCTGATCTATAGCTTCCTCATTCGGGAATGCGAGTCCGTCATCTGAAGTAAGATCAGGATCAGCCATAACCTGTGCTGAAGGTGTGCTCTCATAAGCTTCCTTCGGAATAACCGGAGCAGCTTTGACCTCATCGCCGAAAGCAACCGGCTCTTCCTTGGGGATATTGATCTCAATGATCTCCGGCTCTTCAGGAATGACTTCCTCTTCAACGGGAACCTCAGTCACATGGTTGATAACCTGATCAGGGATCTCTGCCTCTTCCTCATCGAAAGAGTCATGCTCAGGCTGAAATGCCTCTTCGGCAGGAATCTCTGAAGGTACCGTGATCTTCTTATCGTCACCGAAAACAAATCCCTTTACGGGCGAAGTTGCCTTTGTGGATATATAGTCGGGATCATCAAAATTATCACTGTATTCCTCATCGTCACCGAAGGCTACAAGTCCTGAACCGCCGTATGCATCCGTTCTTGAAGGTTGGGAAACATGGTGTTCGTGCTCCGTCTGGTCGCCCCTGTAGCTGCTGGACTTCTCGTCTCTTGTGATAAGTCCTTCCTCGATCTCGATTACTCTCTGCTTCATGCGGTCAACCATAGTGCTGTCATGAGTACAGATGATTACCGTGGTTCCGCCGTTTCTGTTGATCTCAAGGAGCATTGCCATTATGGCTTCGGATGTCTCAGGATCGAGGTTACCCGTAGGCTCGTCTGCAACTATCAGGCTCGGGTTGTTGACCATGGCCCTTGCGATGGCAACTCTCTGCTGCTCACCGCCTGAAAGCTCCTGCGGGTAGCAGTCTGCCTTGTCTTTAAGTCCTACAACGGATAAACAGATCTGAACCGTATTCATGAGACTCTGCTTCGGAACACCGATGATCTCACCTGCAAATGCGACATTCTCTGCGACTGTCTTCGTCTCAATGAGACGGAAGTCCTGATAGATCATGCCGATCTTACGGCGCAAAACAGGTACGAGCGCACGGCTCATATGCGAAATATCGAAGTTATCGATTGTAACTTTGCCTGATGTGGGTCTTTCCTCGCAAGTGATGCACTTGAGGAGTGTTGATTTTCCTGATCCCGATTTACCGATTATGAAGACGAATTCACCGTCTTCTATCGTGAAATTGACGCCTCTTAAAGCCTCAACCCCCGATTTGTATGTTTTCTCAACGTTTATAAAATCTATCAATGTGAATTACCTGATCTTTTTATCGTTAGTATCGTTAAGATAGTCGATATAGGTCCTTACCATAGTCGCCATCTTAAAGAGTACAGCGTCATCAAATTTCCTTAAGTCAAGACCGGTCTTGGTCTTCACCTTTTCGAGTCTGTATACAAGAGTATTTCTGTGAACGAATAATTCTCTGGAAGTCTCTGAACCGTTCAGGTCATTAGCAAAGAATGTATCGATCGTTGTTCTGGTCTCCTCGTCAAGCTGCTTGAAAGCCTCATTCGGGAAAACCTCTCTTATGAACATCTCACAGAGGGGCTTAGGAAGCTGATATATAAGTCTTCCGAGGCCCAGCTTGTCATATCTTGAGAGATCGGATTCGCCGTCGAAGATCTTGCTTACTTTGAGTGCAGTCATTGCATCGGAGTAAGACTTGCTTATATCCATGAATGTTGCAACCACTGAACCTACGGCAACCTTTGCCTTGCATCCTTCGGATGTGAGGCAGGCCAGAACGGACTGTGATGTCTCTTCAATAAAGCTGTCCCTTGACTCCTCATTTACCTGGGATTCAAGAGCATCGATAATTACGATGGCCGTTGTGTCATCCATGGAGATGACAGTGGCAAACTCGGAATCAGTATAGAGATTCTGCAATATCTCGAATGCTTCCGAACTCTGCTCCGAAGAAGTCCTTACGACAAGAACAAGTCTCGGATCATTACAGTCGATCTTGTATCCTCTTGCGATCATCGGGATCTCATTACGGATCTCATTATCAAGAAGAACGTTACGGATGAAGATGGCCTTCTCCGCATCTGTTCCCTTCTCCTTAATAAGTGTCTTCATCCACTCGGCAACGAGCTGCAAAGAGATCTTTGCATCCGGCTCGGTATTCTCGATATAGAGGATATACTTGAGCTGCTCGCCGATGAACACCTTGAGATATGTTCTGTCAGCCGTGGAAGCGAAAAGGTTGTCTGATGAGATGACCGCTCTGAAAGAAGGATCTGTCTCTTCTTCTCCGATGTCATTAGTAGCAGCCAGGATCTTGCCTGCTGTATCAATAACTCCGCAGTTAGACGGAATGATCGCTTTTACCTGACGCATACATTTCTTTATCTCTTCCATGGTCCATACCTCTTTAAGAAATAATAAGAACGCCTAAAACGCTACACTAAATAATATTATTTTTCTTTAAAAGGTGCAAGGAAACACCGTTTTTTGTCTCACTATTGCCATAAAAAGAAGCCGTGGACTCCGTATCCGGAATCCACGGCCCTGTATTGAGGTTCTAAAGTCAGTTACCTGATTATGAAATGATGCTCTGCTCAGTATCCTTATCGAAGAGGTGAATACGGTTAGAGTCAACTGCGAGGTCTACAACCTGGCCAACTGCGGACTGGGATGTTGTAGGGTCAACGCGGCATGTGAGCGGGAGTGAGCCGTTAACTGTGACATAGAGATATGTCTCGGCACCGAGCATTTCGACGACGTCTACGTCAGCCGTGAATGCAGACTCAGGGTGATCAGTAACGTATGTAATATCGTCTGTGATAGCCTCAGGTCTAACACCGAAGATAACTTCCTGACCATCGCGCTCCATAACTTCCTCAACTGCATATCTCTCAGGGAGCTTGATCGTAACGTTCTCGAAAGAAACGAATACGTCAGAACCCTCAACGTTGATAACTGCGTTGATGAAGTTCATAGGAGGCATTCCGATGAAGCCTGCTACGAATGTGTTAACCGGGTTGTCATAGAGCTCCGTAGGAGAGTCAACCTGCTGAATGAAACCATCCTTCATGACTACGATTCTGGTACCCATGGTCATAGCCTCTGTCTGGTCGTGTGTAACGTAAACGAATGTTGTCTTAAGTCTGTGGTGGAGCTTTGTGATCTCAACACGCATCTGTACACGGAGCTTAGCGTCCAAGTTGGAGAGAGGCTCGTCCATGAGGAAGACCTTAGGGTCACGTACGATAGCACGGCCTAAAGCAACTCTCTGACGCTGACCACCGGAGAGAGCCTTCGGCTTTCTGTCAAGGAGGTGCTCGATCTCGAGGATCTTAGCTGCTTCCTGTACACGGCGGTTGATCTCGTCCTTAGGCATCTTTCTGAGCTTAAGAGCGAATGCCATGTTGTCACGAACTGACATGTGAGGATAGAGAGCGTAGTTCTGGAAAACCATCGCGATGTCTCTGTCCTTAGGGAGAACGTCGTTTACGCAACGATCGTCAATGTAAATCTCACCTTCTGAAATATCTTCAAGGCCTGCGAGCATACGAAGTGTTGTAGACTTACCGCATCCTGAAGGTCCTACGAGGATAACGAATTCCTTATCTGCAACGTCAAGATTAAAATCTGAAACTGCAACTACGCCGCCCTCATACTTTTTGTAAACGTGCTGGAAAGATAAACTTGCCATATCTTATAACCTCCAAATTTGCCCATACCTGTACACGGGCTTGATAACTATGAGAATAGTATCAAACAGCCTATTTGTTTACTATATGACACATTCCCCAAAAAAAGTTTCAGTATTTTGGCATAGTAATTTGCTCCACTTGGTAAATATGTCAAATAGACTTAATCTGCTTTGTAGGTGTTGTATAAAAAAGAGCGGCAAATTTACTGATTTGGCGATTTTTTTATTGTTTTCGCCATTGTGCAATATATCTTGAACAGCCGTTGAAAATCAGTTTTTATATTACTATTTAGTTACTTAACGCGTCTTTTCGAATCTCATCAGCCGTCAATGCGCTAATATACTTTACGGTTCATGAATTATAAATATGTAATTATTTAGTTGACTTTTGAATTTTTATGCATTATATTGCATAAACTAACACTGGAGTATGATGAACGAATGCTCCGATCGGAGGCTAAGATAATGTCATTGGATGAATCTGTAAAGTACGTATCGATTATTGGTGCCACAGGATATGTGGGCGCAGAACTCGTCAGGGGTTTTGCAGGCCACCCCGTCTTCAGATTCCGACATCTCACAAGCCAGACCTTTGCAGGCAAGCCTTATTCGGATATCTATCCGGAATTCAGGGGAATTGCCGATATCGTCTGCGAAGACCTTCCCTATGCCGAAGTAGCAAAAGACTCCGATCTTGTTATCACAGCTCTTCCGCACGGAATCTCGGCAAAGATAGTTCCCGAGCTCCTTTCACAGGGCTGCAAGGTCATAGATCACAGCGGTGATTTCAGATACAAGGATCTTGCAACATATGAATCATCCTATAAACTCACACACCCGAATCCGGAACTGCTCTCAGAAGCCGTATACGGTCTTCCCGAGTTCTACAGGGATCAACTTAAGGTTGCAAAGCTCGTTGCAAATCCCGGATGCTACCCCACATGCTCTCTTATAGCTCTTGCACCTTTCCTTAAAGAACATCTTATTGATGAGGATTCCATCATCATCGATGCAACATCAGGTGTCAGCGGCGCGGGAAGAAAAGCGGATCTCGCATATGCATTCTGCGAGCTTGACGAATCCTTCAAGCCTTACGGAGCTGTAGGACACCGTCATACAACAGAGATCTCGGAGCAGTGTTCCTTCCTTGCAGGAAAAAATCCCGGTGATATCAAGGTTACATTCACACCTCATCTCGCGCCTTTCAAGCGCGGAATGCTCGCCAGCATTTATGCAAAGCCCTCCGGAGCTTTTAAGAATGTATCTTCAGATAAGATCAATGCTATATATAATGATTTTTATAAAGATGAGACTTTCGTAAGAGTGCTTCCCGGAAAGACTCTGCCGGATGTTAAGGCAGTAGCCTGCTCTAACTATATAGATGTTAACGGCGTTTTCGATCCCGACACCGGAATAATAAAGCTTTTCACAGCCCAGGATAACCTTGGCAAGGGCGCAGCACTTCAGGCAATACAGTCGGCTAATGTAATGTTCGGTCTTCCGGAGACGGCAGGACTTAAAAATATCGTAAGAGGTATCTGATATGGCAGGACAGAAAGAAAAACCCGTGATCACGGGTGACATGAAGAATAACGTTGACAGAGCTTCGATCCTTATTGAGGCACTTCCTTTTATCAGGAAGATGCGCGGTCAGACATTCGTCATCAAGTACGGCGGAAATGCTATGGTCAACGAAGAGCTCAAGCAGTCTGTCATGGACGATATCACGCTCCTTAAATATATCGGAATAAACCCCGTCATAGTTCACGGCGGCGGACCTGATATCAGCGATATGCTGAACAAGGTCAACAAGGAATCACACTTTGTTAACGGCCTCAGATATACGGATGCAGAGACCATGGGCTATGCCCAGATGGTATTGATCGGCAAGACCAACAAGGATATCGTATCCACACTCTGCGGCAAGGGCGCAAGAGCTATCGGTATCTCAGGCATTGACGGAAACCTCATTGAGGCTGAGAAGATGACTGAAGACGCTGACGGCAATCCTGTTGATATCGGTTATGTCGGCAAGATCAAAAAGATCAACACCAAAGTAATAGCAATGCTCGCAAACGACGAGTACATCCCTGTCATCGCCCCGATCGGAGTTGGCAAAAACGGTGAAAGCTACAACATCAATGCAGACACAGTCGCGGCTGAAGTTGCGGTTGCACTGGGCGCATCAAAGCTCATTACCCTGACCGACGTTGGCGGCGTGTTAAGAAAGCTCGATGACGGCTCGGATTATATTATCCCCGTCCTTGACGAGAAAGATATCAAGGATCTCGTCAATGAAGGGATCATCAGCGGCGGCATGATCCCGAAGATCGAAGGATGCCTTGATACGGTGCGCCGCGGTGTCGGCCGTGCACACATTATCGACGGAAGGATACCTCACTCGATAATCCTTGAGACATTCACAAAGAACGGTATCGGAACAATGATAGTAAAGGAGAAGAAAGAACATTATGAGTATAGAAAATGATCTCAGCCTGATTCAGGATTTTGATAAGAACTATTGCCTTCAGGTATTCAATCTCCTTCCCGTTGCATTTGTAAAGGGAAAGGGATGCTATCTCTACGATACCGAAGGAAGAAAGTATCTGGACATGATCGGCGGCATCGCAGTTAACTGTCTGGGCTACGGACATCCGAAGCTTACATCTGCTGTCTGCACACAGGCAAAGAACATAATCCATGCCTGCAACTACTATTACATTCCCCAGAAGGCTGAGCTCGCTTACAGGCTCTGCCGCGTAAGCTTTGCGGATAAAGTATTCTTCTGCAATTCGGGAGCTGAGGCAAATGAGGCTGCGATAAAGCTTGCCAGAAGCTATTTCTACTATAAGGATATAAACAAGTATGAGATCATCACGGCAGACATGAGCTTCCACGGAAGGACCATGGGTACTGTCGCTGCAACAGGCCAGGCCAAGTTCCAGAGACCTTTTGAGCCTAACCTTCCCGGCTTCGTTCACGTTCCTTATAACGATATCGATGCCATGATCGAAGCTGTTAACCCCAAGACTGCAGCTATTATGCTCGAGCTCGTCCAGGGTGAGAGCGGTGTTCATCCGGCTGATCTTGAATACATCCAGCAGATCAAAAAGCTCTGCGTCGAAAAGGGCATTATCCTTATTTTCGATGAGGTCCAGACAGGCGTAGGACGTACAGGCAAAATGTTCTGCTATCAGAACTACGGCGTACAGCCTGATATCATGACTCTCGCCAAGGGTCTGGGCGGCGGAGTTCCTATCGGAGCAATGCTCACCACTGATGAGATAGCAACAGGCATGAAGCCCGGAGATCACGGTTCGACATTCGGCGGCAATCCACTGGCATGCGCTGCAGGAAATGCCGTTATGGAGGCAATCGAAGAAGAAAACATCATCGACAATGTTAAAGAAGTCAGCGATGAGATCTTCGACAAACTCGGAAAACTCAGGGCAAAATACAACTGCATCCGTTCGGTAAGAGGAAAGGGCCTTCTTATCGGCATCGAATTCGATGATACTATCACCGCACAGGGAATGCGTGAGCAGCTCTTCTCAATGGGTATCCTGGTAAGTGCTATCGGCAAATCCACGATAAGGCTTGCACCTCCGCTCATTATCACCAAGGCCCAGGCCGGACAGTTCATAAAGGCTCTCGATAAGATCTTGAAAAATGTTCAGGGACCCAAGTCTGTTTTAGGCAAGATCAAAGATGCAATCCCTTCCAAAAAGCAGATCAAGGAAAGCGCTTCAGCCGTTGGAAATGCCAAGATCGACAAACTTGACACACTGGGGCTTACAAATGAAAAACCGTCAGATAAAGCAATAACCGATAACGACGACTGACAATTCTTTAATCTTTTAAGGAGAAATAAAAATGAAGCATTATATAGATTTTCACAGAGATGTAAGTTTTGAGGACCTGGATTATCTCCTCGACACAGCCATTGACCTCAAGGCAAAGACCAAGGCCGGAATCGAGCATCATCTCTTAAAGGGCAAGACTCTTGCGATGATCTTCACAAAGTCATCCACGAGAACAAGAGTATCCTTTGAGGTAGGCATGTATCAGCTTGGCGGCATGGCACTGTTCTTAAGCAATAACGACATCCAGATCGGCAGAGGCGAGACGATCTACGATACAGCAAATGTATTGTCCGGAATGGTAGACGGCATCATGATAAGAACATTCAAGCATCAGGATGTCCAGGATCTCGCAGATTACGGAAAGATCCCCGTAATCAACGGTCTGACCGATGACCAGCACCCTACACAGGTCTTAGCTGACCTTCTTACCATCAAGGAACACAAGGGTGCACTTAAGGGTCTTAAGATGGCTTATCTTGGTGACGGCAACAACATGGCAAATTCACTCCTTCACGCATGCGCTAAGGCAGGAATGGACATTTCCGTCGCAAGCCCCAAAGATTACACATGTCCTGACAAGTATGTTCTTGAGGCTAAGGAAGATGCGAAGGTCACCGGCTCAAAGATTGTTATGACAGAAGATCCTTTTGAAGCTGCTGAGGGTGCTGACGTTATCTATACAGACACATGGACATCTATGGGTCAGGAAGCCGAGAAAGCCAAGAGAGTTGAGATCTTCAAGAATTATCAGGTCAACTCCAAGATCATGGGAGTTGCTCACAAGGATGCGATCTTCATGCACTGCCTCCCTGCATACAGAGGCTATGAAGTAACTGAGGATGTTATCGACGGACCTCAGAGTGTGGTTTTCGATGAGGCAGAGAACAGACTCCATGCACACAAGGCAATCCTTGTTAACTGCTTCCTTAACTGATGAAGAATATTCCGGTAATAAGAACAGCAAGCGTCATTGACGCACCTGAAGTATCGCGCCTCTTAAGAAGCGCGATGCTTACTTATTGCGCAGATTCCGGTATATCGTCTTCCCTTCTCGAAGCCATGACCGAGAGTGTCGACAGCGTAGCGGACAGAATACTCCGCCAGACATGCCTTATTGCGCTCCTCGACGGAAAGATAATCGGCACGGTCTGCATCAAGACGGTAAATAATCCTTTGGTATACAGCTTCTCGGATAAGACATATGATTTCTTAAGGTCTTCCTGCTGCGGCAGTTATATCTCGAGATTCGCAGTTGCGGAGAGCTACAGGAAGACAGGCATCGGAATTGACCTCATCACAAGGGCCATGGACTATGCGAGAGCATCAGGAAGCGACATGGTGCTCCTTCATTCTGCTGCAAGCAATGACAGAATGGTGGATTTCTACGCCAAGCGTGGATTCGATCTTATTGATTCAGAGAATTCAAGAGGCTATATGCGCGGGCTCTTTGCCAATAAACTGGTCAAATAGTATCTGAAGAAAAGACGTCACAGTCAGAAAACCTCTCATCGTTCCTGATCTGCTCATATGCCCGGTCTCTGGCATTTCCGTCTTCATACATCGCGAAAACAGCACTTCCCGAACCGGTCATCCTTGAATAGACGGCACCTGTTCCAAGCAGAGCCTCCCTGATATCTGATATCTCAGGAAGCTTTTCAAAAGAAGGCGCTTCAAGATCATTCGTAAGAAGATCTGCGCCTTTAAGGAATCTTGCAAGCGGATCTCCGCCTTCAGAATTAAGTGAATTGATATATTCAGAATAACGGCCGTGATCAAACGGCGGCAACGGTCTGCTGTCGATCGCACGAAAGCATTCGGGGGTCGATACGCCCACGGAAGGCTTTACGATAAGCAAAGGGATGCCGGCAAGAGAATCAAGAACTTTGATATCCTCGCCCACTCTCTCACATAGACATGTTCCGCCATAAAGGAAGAACGGGACATCAGCACCGACATTTACAGCGAGCTGGTTCAATTCCGATTCTGTGAAAGGATCTCCGAAGTGTTCCTGAAGGACCATCAGAACAGCTGCTGCATCCGAGCTCCCGCCGCCCATTCCGGATTCGGAAGGGATCCTCTTGGTTAAGACCATCTCGATATAAGGAAATGTGCCGTTCTTAAGAACTGACGCATTGGAAACCGAAGGATCTGCTGATGCCTTTTTGCGTAAAGATGAGAAGAATCTGTCCCTTGCCTTGCGGCAAAGATTCTTTTCAGGATCTATATCATCCCTGCCAATGCACTTGATCTCAAAGCCCTCTTCCCTCTCAGGATAGATATTGACCGTAAGACTGTCAGAAAGATCAATCTCCTGCATAACCGAATAAAGGCTGTGATAGCCGTTAGGCAGGATTCCGCAAACACGCAAGAACAGATTTATCTTGGCATTAGCTGTTATCTCATAAGAATCCATCAGGATCTCCAATCGTTGCCCCGTCAGTGACGGGAAAAGTGTGTGTTATTGATTTTACAATACAATTAAAATAAATAAAAGTTGACAAATGATCAGCGCGGGAAAGGCATATAAAAAGACACCTCAAAACCTGGCAGAACAGGTAACGGGTGTCTTGTTGTTCTTATCCCTGACTTCAGGCTCAGACTGCTACTACGTCTTCCTGTGTCTTCTCCGGCATAATACCGACTCTTACAGTTCTTGTAAGAACATCAATATAGGAGAAGGATACGACAGACTGCTTGCCTGCCTCATTGTTGCAGAGCATTGTGAAAACGTTGGGATAGCAGTGCTCGACTGTGCCGATGTAAGTGATGATCCTCTTACGGCCTCCGTTCGTCTTGCAGACGATGCGCTTGCCGATAAGCTCTTGGAATTTTGCTTTGCACATTTCCAGATCAGAACTGATTATCATAAGTATTTCCTCCACCAGGAAATTCATGTTGTGAAATGCTTCAGTAACCTTACAGCAATATTACGGAAATATTTCCAACATGCACCAATGCTAACATTTCCTTGACAACTTGTCAACGTAGAACACAACATTTAGTAAAAAAACCGCAGGTATCCTACAAAATATAGTGGTGAGTCGTTCAAAAGCACAAATCTTACAGTTCAGCTTTCACGCGTGATTGAAAAGCCTCTCTTTTTACAATACAATCGTATTCATATTCCAAAAATAAAGACAGGAGAGGCCAGATATGCTTAGTGACATTGAGATAGCTCAGAGTGCAAAGATCAACCCCGTAACAAAGGTAGCAGAGCAATTGGGAATCGATACCGACAAGCTCGAATTATACGGAAAATACAAAGCAAAGCTCCCGCTGGAATACGTGGAGAGTCTTCCCGCTAACCCCGATGTCAAATTGATCCTCGTTACTGCCATGAACCCCACTCCGGCAGGCGAAGGCAAAACAACAGTCAGCATAGGTCTCGCCCAGGGCTTAAAGCTCATCGGCAAAAAGCCGGTCCTTGCCTTGAGAGAACCCTCTTTAGGTCCTGTCTTCGGCGTTAAGGGCGGCGCCTGCGGAGGCGGATATTCACAAGTCGTTCCGATGGAAGACATCAATCTTCACTTTACAGGCGACATTCACGCAATAACAACGGCAAACAATCTTCTTGCCGCCATGATCGACAACCACCTTTTCCAGGGCAATGAATTAAGACTCGACAAGGACAGGATCCTCTGGAAGAGATGTCTTGATATGAACGACAGATGCCTCAGAGCGGTAACTGTCGGTGTCGGCGGCGGAACAAAGGGCGTCACACGTCCCGAGATCTTCCAGATCACGGCTGCATCCGAGATCATGGCTATCCTCTGCCTTGCAAAGGATATGGATGATCTCAAGACAAGACTCGACAGGATCGCTATAGCTTACGATCTGAACGGCAATCTTGTAACTGCAGGCAAGCTCGGCGCTACAGGCGCTCTTGCAACATGCCTCAAGGACGCTATGTGCCCTAACCTCGTTCAGTCTCTTGAAGGCGTTCCCGCATTTGTTCACGGCGGACCTTTTGCAAATATCTCACACGGATGCAACACATGCATCGCTACCAAGACAGCATTAAAACTCGGTGATATCGTCGTTACCGAAGCAGGATTCGGCGCTGATCTCGGAGCTGAAAAGTTCCTGGACATCAAGTGCAGAGACCTCGGCATCTGGCCTGACCTCGTTGTTATCGTAACAACAGTCAGATCTTTGAAGTACAACGCAGGCATCCCCAAAGACAAGCTCTCAGAGCCCAATCCCGAAGCTGTAAAGGCCGGTCTTGCAAATGTTCTTAAGCATATCGAAAACATGCAGAACTTCGGCGTTCCGGTCCTCGTCGCATCCAACAGATTCCTTTCAGATACCGAAGAGGAACTCGCCATCGTCGAAGAGGCATGCAAAGCTACAGGTGCTGACTTTGCTCCTGCCGAGATCTTTGCAAAGGGCGGAGAAGGCGGAATCGATCTCGCAAACAAAGCTGTATCGATCCTTGATCAGAACAAGCCCAAGAATCCTGTCTACACATATGAACTTACGGATTCTGTTGAAGAAAAGATCAGCAAAGTCGCAACCAAGGTTTACGGTGCTTCTGATGTGGATATCCTTCCCGAAGCAGCAGCAAAAATAAAAGAATTCGTTGACAAGGGCTACGGCAATCTTCCGATCTGCATCGCAAAGACACAGTATTCACTGTCAGATGATCCGAAGAAGCTCGGAAACCCCGCAGGATTCACCCTCACAGTCAGGGACTGCTTCCTTTCAGCAGGTGCAGGCTATCTCGTTATACTTACAGGCACGATCGTCACGATGCCGGGCCTTCCTCCGCACCCTGCGGCAATGGATATCGACATCGACGACAACGGTGTGATCACAGGACTGTTCTGATACCTGATGAAACGGCCTAATCCGACATTTCTGAAAAAAGCCGAGGGGATCAAGACGTACCGCAAAAAGCGTACGCTCATAATCATACTCGTTTTACTGGTGATCACCTTCGTGGTCGTATTTATCAGCAGCATAGCGTCAGCCCAGGACACATACAAACTTATGTTTCCCGGGCTTGTCGGTGCCGCAACGAGCACGACCACCTCTTATTCGGAATATCAAAGGCCGGTACATACAACAACAGAATCGACCACGGAAGTTACAACAACGGCAACGACAACCGTTCCCCACGCAGTGCTCGCTGCTACGGCTACTCCGACGCCCGAGCCTTATACGACCGAGTCACAGAACAATTCACCTGACCCGTTCTCCGAGTACAATAATTTCAGCTTCAAGCCGATGGGGGTTCAGACAGCCACCTATCAGGAACGTGCAGTTGCCCTTGACGAACTGAAGGAAAAGGTTACCAAATACCAGAAAAACCATCCTAACATGAGGATCTGCTACGATTTTATCGCCCTTTCCTCCGGTGAACATCTCGGAATTGACGAACTGGATCCGGTCCTTCCTTCCGGTGCCATGGCTATTCCATTTTCGATCGTTTACTACGATAAGATATCCGGAGTCACGGGGCCTTTGTCCGAGACCGTGACCTACGACGGCAACTACAGCGGATCACGCAACTCATCTTATATCGCAAAAACCTACACATACGGCAAAGCATTTTATATGCGCACGATCCTGAATTACGCTATTGCAAAAAACGACAGCATAGCTTTGAACTACCTGATCGAAAAGCTTGGCGGCCTTGATGAGGCCGTGGCTTCTGTAAATGAGATCAGCGGATATATTCCCTACAACGAAGCCAGGATCTACAAGGATTACCGCGGAAAGGAATTCCGCGCTCCAGGCACGATATCATGCTATGACATGGGCAACTATATATCATATATGTACCACGTGTTCATCAATGATCCCCAGATAAACCAGCGTCTCTTTAATGATATGGCAGCTAATGAAGTCGAATCGCCTCTCTCGGCAGCTTTCCCTCTTAGCGCAAAGATACTTCACGTTCTCGGCCGCAACACGGACCGCAACGCATATCTCGAGTGCGCGATAATAGACTATAAGGAACCGATAGCTCTCGTTATATATGTCGAAGCATCGTCACCCGATGCCGCCGGCACGGCTATCGCGACATTAGGCGGATATACACAGCAATATATTGAGGCCTGCTACACGCCCTGAAGCAGCTCCTGTAATTGAGGAACTTTTGTGTTGTTCTGACATTGTCCGCATAATCGAACTGATAATAAAAATATTTATGATATAATGCTTCATGTAATTCAGAAGTTCGTCCCGCGCGGTCTGCCGCCGGCCAAGGTCCCGTGCGATTTCGGGCTGTGAACCCTGTCAGGTCCGGAAGGAAGCAGCAGTAAGCGGTTTACGAAGTGCGCCGCGGGTCAAGCCTTACCGGCGGCAGTTCGGGCGGGACGGACTGTTTTATTTCTCGGTAATATACTTGGGCTTAAGGAATTTGCTATGGAAGATCATATCGTTCTCTACAGACAATACAGACCCGTTACTTTCGACGACGTTGTCGGTCAGGAAGCGGCAAAAACTGCATTAAGACAATCTGTAGTCGCAAAAAAGCTCGCTCATGCTTATCTTTTCTGCGGCCAGCACGGTACAGGCAAGACGACGATCGCCAAGATCTTTGCCCGTGCGGTCAATTGCGAGCATCCCGTTAACGGCAATCCATGCAACGAATGCCCGGCATGCAAGGGCATCCTTGACGGTTCGATCCTGGACGTTACCGAGATGGACGCAGCTTCCAATAACGGTGTCGACGACATAAGGCCGATCCTTCAGGAAGTTAATTTTGCTCCGACGAGGACCACATATAAGGTTTATATAATCGATGAGGTCCATATGCTCTCCAAGGGCGCGTTCAATGCCCTTCTCAAGACTATAGAGGAACCTCCGAAGCACGTAATATTCATTTTCGCGACCACGGAATCCGACAAGATCCCTGCGACGATCATCTCAAGATGTCAGAGATACGATTTTAAGAGAATACCTATAGATCTTATAAGCGGAAGATTAAGGGAGGTGTGCGGCAAATCCGGCATCAAGGCTTCTGATGACGCTCTCCGCCTTATCGCTTCAAGATCTGACGGAGCTCTGCGTGACGCTCTGTCTCTCCTTGATCAGATCTCCGCTATATCAGGAAGCGACAATGAGATAAGTTCACAGGATGTTGAGCGTATCACGGGCACGGTAGACAGTTCATTCCTTTTCAAGATGGCTAACTGCCTTATCGATGCAAGATTCGACGAACTCATCGATCTTTGTGAGATCCTTAACGCTTCGGGAAAGAACCAGGCGCGCTTCACGCTTGACCTCGCCGCTTATTTCAGAGACCTTCTCATAATCAGAGTTAAGGCCGATCCCGTTATCTATCTGCCCTATCCCAAAGAGACGATCAAGGATATGTATCAGACGGCCGCCAAGGTCAGCGCTGATACCTTGACCGGATATATCAGCTATCTTTCAAAGGAATACGCGGAGCTTAGAAAGTCTCCTGATATTCCCACAAGTTTTGAGCTCATGCTCATGCGTCTTTGCGGAAGAAAATCCGCATTACCCGTGACACCTATCGTTATTCCCGACTTTGAGAAGAAGCAGGCTGAGGCAGCAGGCTCCATCACATTGGATGATGCAAGGACACCTGAGCCGGTCAGGGATACGAAGGAGGAAGAGCCCGCTAAGCCTGTCTCTGAAGAAGAGAAGAAAGTAGACGTACCGGAAGAGAAGGAATCTCAGACTAAGTCTTCCTTCACTGCTCCAGAGCCTTACAGACCGCAGCCGTCTGCTTCTCCTTCACCATACAGACCACAGCCTTCCGCTGCCCCGTCAGGTCTGTTCTCATTTGCTTCCGGTTCTTCCGGCGTGAAGACACAAGATGAGGACAAAGCTTCCGAGGAGACTCCTGTTCCCCAAGTCAGTGAATCTTCCAAGGTAATCGAGGCTCCGGAGATACCTGATCCCGAGGAACCGGCAGAAGATACCGGTGATGAGATCATCCCTGCTGACGAATCATTCAGTGAACATAATGAACCTACCATCTTCTCTTTCATGCCGAAGGAGACTGAGGCACAGCTGAGTTTCAATTTTGATGAGCCCTCCGAACCTGAAGAGCCGTCAGGATCTTTCAATTTCACTTCGGAAGATACAGCTCCGGCATCACAGGGAGGAATATTCTCAGGTCTTTCATCCTCTTTCTTAAAGGATATCGCAGGTGATATCGACATAAAGGAAGAGAAAGCCGAAGAGCCTCCCAAACCCCGTTCGCAGCTTGCACAGCAGGCAGATAAGAGCGGTCTTATCGTAGACGGTCCCGGCATAGCAAGAGATACAGTAAGAACTCCCTCTTTTACGGGTGAGGATGCCGATATTGCGGTAAGGTGGTCGAGCGTCACTTCTTCTCTTAAGGAAGGCAACGAGAATATCGCATTGATACTTGAGCGTACAAGCCTTAAGAAGAACGGCACGTCTGCTTATATCGTTTTCGAGGATACGGACTTAAAGCTCCTGTCAAATCTTAAGAAGTCACAGGCTTTCAGGCAGATATCGGCAGGCATTAAGGATGAATTCGGTGCCGAGCATCTTTACCTTTGCACTTCCGCGCAGTATACAAAACAGGAGATGAAAGACAGGGCAACAGAGCAGGACAGGAAGCTTGACGACTTGAGTGAGCACTCCAGAAGTCTTGGTGTTCCGACTGATATACATTTCGGCGACTGAACATATTAAAGAATTAAACAGCTAGAATAATTTTCGGAGGTTATCAACATGGCAAAAGGATTCCGCGGCGGCATGGGAATGGGCGGCAATATGGGTCAGGTAGTGGCTCAGGCTCAGAAGATGCAAAGACAGATCGAGATGGCTCAGGCCGAGATCCGCGAGATGGAGTTTACAGGCACTGCCGGAGGCGAACTCGTTAAGGTGGTAGTCGGCGGCAATTACAAGATGAAGTCTATAGAACTTTCCAAGGATATCGTCGATCCCGAGGACATCGAAGGTCTTCAGGATCTCATTATCGCAGCATCCAACCAGGCTCTTGAACAGATCGAGAAGACCAATCAGGAGCGTATCGGAGCTATTACCGGCGGCATGAAGATGCCCTTCTGATAATGGCGAGATATTCACCTTCAATACAGAATCTTATAGCGCAGCTCAGCAGTCTTCCGGGAATCGGAGGAAAGTCTGCGCAGCGTTTGGCATTTCACATCCTCGCCATGGACGGCAAGGATGCTGATGCTTTGATATCATCTATTACGGCAGCAAGAGGATCGACAAAAAGGTGCACATGCTGCCAGAATTTCACTGATTCAGACCCCTGCCCTATCTGCTCTGATCCGTTAAGAGACAAGTCAACGGTGCTTGTTGTCGAGTCACCCAGAGATGTGTCGACATTCGAGCGCGCACACGAGTATAAGGGACTTTATCATGTGCTTCATGGTGTTTTTAATCCGATGAAGTCCATGAGTATTTCAGATACGACCATACCGGATCTGATCAAGCGTCTTGCAGATCATCCCGAGATAAATGAGGTGATCGTTGCGACCAACCAGACTGCGGAGGGCAATGCCACTGCACTCTATCTGTCAAGAATGCTCGGACCTTCGGGCATCAAGGTGTCGCGTCTTGCATCAGGGCTTCCCATGGGTTCTGATATCGAATATGCTGATGATTTAACGCTGCTTTCCGCCCTGAAGGGCAGAGTAACGCTTACGGGAGATAAGAATGAGGCTTGATAAATATCTTAAGTTATCCAGAGTAATAAAGCGCAGGACTGTTGCAAATGACGTCTGCCAGGCAGGAAGGGTCACGGTCAACGGCAAGCCTGCAAAGCCTTCAGTTCAGCTCAAGGTCGGTGATATTGTATCGATCCTTTTCGGAAGCGGAGAAGTAAAGTTCAAGGTTACCTCTCTGCCTGAGACTGTAAGGAAAGACGATGCATCCTCAATGTATGAACTGATCGAATAAGATTACTTTATGAGAAATCCTTAAAATAATATTACAAGTACTTTAAGTTTAACCCCGGGCTGTTGTTTTGCACCCGGGGTTATGTAATAGTAACTGTATATATTTATCTTTAACGGAGGTTTATCTTGCGCAAGGTCAGACGCAAAACAGGCGGAATATCATTCCTCACAGCAATGATCTGCATATGCTGTGTTGTCGTCGGCATCTTATGCATCACAAGATATGCCAATATCCACAGACAGAAAGAGCGCCTTATGGCGGAGAACAGATCCCTCGTCGCACAGTCTGAAGCACTGTCCGAGAGGCTCAAGCAGATAAGGGCGCAGGAGGAGTTCGGCAAGGACGACTCATATATCGAGAGCGTGGCAAGATCACAGCTCGACATGGTCTATCCCGGAGAGATCATATTCAGAGTATCAGGCGATAAGTACAACTGATCTTTCTTCCCGTTTATTACATGAAGATAACAAATAGTCTTGATTCTTATGCGTGCATATTGCTATGCGCCGATATATGTGTTAGTTTCTAACCGTGCTTTTTTTTGATAGGGTTTTGATGTGAATAACAGCAATGGGGAGGAACCAAATGCGCTTCACATCAAGTCCGTGCCGAAGATTAATCGGCTTATTACTGGCGGTCGTTCTGATCGTCTGTTCAATTCCATCTTCTACAGTCAAGGCTGATCTGTCGCTCGATGCGTCTTTTCAGATTGCCTGTGTATTCCAGAACAATTTTGCAGTCTCATACAAATGC
>JAFRRJ010000053.1 GCA_017428155.1 Clostridiales bacterium
ACTTTTTGAAATTTTGCTGTTTTTGGACACGTTTTGTAACACTAACGTATCCGATTATAGAACCGGTGAATTCGGTTTGTCTGCCTGGACATTATCTTTGCTTTCATACCTCGAAAAAAGTATATATCAAAATTCGAGGGTAAAAAGTCGAGCATTGAGTCGAGCATCGGAAAACTGTTGTGGCTGTCGGCTTTTTCGCGTGCACTCAACATTGCCGGTCGGCAGTGTACAACTCCGCGTCCAACATTTAAGGGTAAAAAACTTGGACTTGGCTTTTGGCAAAATCCAACTCCGCGTCCAACATTTCGGGGCTGAAAAGTCGGACAATGAGTTGAACATCAAATGGGAGTGGACGTTCCTCTTGACATGCAGCAAAACAGGCGATGTCTTTTTGAGACAACGCCTTTATTGTCATACGTTAGTTTATCGTCAGGCTGATACAGGGCAGCATTAAATCCTCTGCAGGGGCTGTAGATGCCTTCCCTGTCTCTATAACGGAATTATTCTTCAGCGATTTCTCTAGCTACAAATACACCGGATGCAGATGCATGTGACAGTGAATGCGTAACACCGGAACCGTCTCCTATTACGAACAGCCCGGGATAACGTGTCTCAAGTCTGTCGTTGATCGCGACTTCCATGTTATAGAACTTTACTTCAACACCATAGAGCAAAGTGTCATCATTTGCAGTACCTGGAGCGATCTTATCGAGTGCATAGATCATCTCGATGATACCGTCTAATATTCTCTTCGGAAGGACAAGCGAGAGATCACCAGGCGTAGCCTTAAGAGTAGGCCTTACGGACGATTCCTCGATCCTTGACATGTTGGATCTTCTTCCCCTCATAAGGTCACCAAAACGCTGGACGATAACGCCGCCGCCAAGCATATTTGAAAGCCTTGCTATGGATTCGCCGTATCCGTTCGAATCTTTGAAAGGCTCGGAGAAATGCTTGGCAACAAGAAGCGCGAAGTTGGTATTCTCAGACTGGAGTTCAGGAGCATCGAAGCTGTGTCCGTTAACCGTTACTATTCCGTTCGTGTTCTCGTTAACGACATAGCCGTTAGGATTCATACAGAAAGTTCTTACCTTATCCTCGAACTTCTCGGTGCGGTATACGATCTTGGATTCATAAAGCTCAGATGTGAGGTCCGAGAAAACAACTGCGGGGAGCTCTACTCTTACACCTATGTCGACTCTGTTGGAATATGTCTCTATATCAAGTTCGTTGCATACCTTCTCGATCCATTTGCTTCCCGAGCGGCCTACTGAAACGATGCACTTTTTGCATGTAAAGGACTTGCCTTCACACTCGACTTCAAAAGTTCCGTCCTCTAATACCTTAAGATCTCCTACAGGTGAATTGAAATAAAAGTCAGCTTTATCCTTAAGCACATTAAAGATATTGCCCAATACCTGATAGTTCTTATCTGTGCCGAGATGTCTTACGGAAGCGTCCAAAAGATGAAGCTTATTCTCGAGGCAGATCTTCTTAAAAGAAGAACCGGCTGTCGAATAGAGCTTTGTTCCCTCACCGCCGTTGGCGAGATTGATCCCGTCAACATATTTCATGAGCTCTAAAGCCTTCTCCTTGCCGATATGCTCATACAAGGTGCCGCCGAAATCATTGGTGATGTTATACTTGCCGTCAGAGAAAGCTCCTGCGCCGCCGAATCCTCGCATGATAGCACACGAGGGACAGTTGATGCAGCTCTTTACCTTATCGCCGTCTATAGGGCATTTGCGCTCTTCCAGAGGCTTTCCGGCCTCGAAAACAGCAACCTTAAGATCAGGTCTCAGATTAACTAATTCATACGCGGAAAATATACCGCCGGGACCGGCTCCGATAATGATGACATCATAGTTATTCATAAGCATCACCTTCCAGATCAAGGAATTCCTTTAAATTATAATATAACGCACCGCGAAAACAAAACCCGAACACAGGGCAAAACCAGCGTAAAAGCATCAGTTACCAAAAGCTTACCGTGACTTTATCCTTATTGCGTAAGTAAGCGGGATCGCAAGCAAAATGGCGACGCCTGCCTGGATCAGATTAAAAAGGACAGAGCCTGATGCTGCCTCCACTCCATACATCAAAGCCTCAAATGCAAAATAACCGGAGACCATAATGAGTTCGGCAGCAATTCCCGCAGCAATCCTTATAAGTATTCCTAAAGCTTTTTTACCCGCAGATCTTGCCATGATCAAAGATGCTGCAAGTCCCATAAGACCTTTAATAACAAATGTCGGAGCTATATATACAGGATAACCGGCAATAAGATCTCCCAGAGCCGAACCTATCGCGGCAGGGAAAAAGGCATAGGGACCGAGGAAATAAGATGCTATGAGGATCACACCGTCACCTAAGTTCATAAAGCCCAAGGCAGTAGGTATCCTAAGCTCGGTTCCGATAAACACCAGAGCAGCCAGGATACCGCATTCGGCAACGATACGCATATGTGATCTCGATCTGTTTTTAAAAGAATTGTCAGCCATATCAGTTATCTCATGAAGTTCCTTATATCCAACGGTTCTGAGCAGATATTTACCGCACCGCTTTCCAGTAAGAATCCACGTTCTCTGTAACCCCAAGCACAGCATATGAGTTCCAGGCCGCTGTTCCTTGCGGTAAGTATATCAGTATCGGAATCGCCGATGTATACTGCTTCGTTTTTCGCGATATTCAAAGCATCAAGACAGATATCCACAGGTTCGGAGGAAGGCTTTCTCTCAACACCCTCCTTCGATCCGCTGACGTAATCAAAGATACCCGGAAAGAAGTGTTCTATCAGCTTTTGTGACGGTTCGTCATCCTTGTTTGTAACGCAGGCAATGAGCACGCCGTCAGATTTAAGCCTTGTCAGGAGCTCAACGATACCGTTATACGGCATGGTCTCTTCAAGATAATGCGAATTATAGTAAGCAATATAGTCTTTAAGAAGACTTTCCTTCAATTCCTCAGTGTAATCACCGGGATCGGAAGCAAGACTTCTTGTGATCATCTTTACAACACCGTTATTGATAAAAGTCTTTACCTGCTCTTCTGTCTGGGGGCCGAGATTATTCATACGGCGCGCTGCATTGAGACTCTTAGTAAGCCCCCCTAAAGTATTAAGGAGCGTTCCGTCCAGATCGAAGCATGCAAGTTTAAATCTCATATATCTGACTCTTTCTTCAGCTGCCCTGAAATCACATTATGGGACAACCGCGCACATTTTAGCACGAAACCCTTCTGATTCAATACTATGCTTATGGCAATAAGATGCCTTAAATGCTAACATTTACTCGAAAAGATTCAGTATCAGGAGTTAATTATGGCAATCGTAAAGTTCAATACAATGGATCTGGGGATCTACGATACAGACGTGGTAGTCACAGCAATCAACCAGACTTCAACATCAAACAACAAACCCATGCTCAAGATCACATTGAGCGACGGCTCCGAGAACATAACAGCGTTGATCTTTGATCTCACGAAGAAAGATCTTTCAGCAAACGGTATCGAAGAAGGCTGTACTGCAGCCGTAAGGATCGAAGTTACGGAGTATAAGGGCAACAAGAGCTATAAGATCACCGCTATCACACCTGCAAAGCTTCCTGACGACGAGCTTATGCAGCTGGTAAAGATGCCGCCGATAGACCCTGACAAGCTTGTCAGAGACATCATCGTAATGATCAAGCAGTCTTCGGGAAGAGATTATGATACCAGCATCGCCGGAGTGCCGGAAGATGACTACTCCCTTACGGCACTTGCAGTAAGGCTCATAAATGCCAATATCAAGGCGTTTACGAAGTCTTCCGCTGCCAAAGCCATGCATCACAACATCTATGGCGGACTTGCATACCACACTTACAGGATGATCAAGTCTGCATATCAGATATGCGAGGTCTATTCCCTGCTTAACCGCGAGCTTCTCGTATGCGGCACTGCTCTGCACGATATAGGTAAACTTTTCGAGATGAAGACATCAGATACAGGAATAGCAACATATACTGATATGGGCAATCTGTTCGGTCATTCGCTGCTCGGCATCGAGATGATCGACCGCGAAGTCTGGAGACAGAACCAGGCTATCGGAGGAAGATCTTATAACGCAGAGCAGGTTGCAATGTTAAAGCACATGATCGCTTCACATCACGGCGAACCCGAATGGGGGGCAATAAGGCTGCCTTCTACTCCTGAAGCGCTGATACTGCACGAACTCGACATGATCGATTCGCGCATGTATATGTACGAAGAGAATTTCAAGGATATGGAGCCCGGCACATCAAGCGACCCGATCTTTGGTATCTCGGGTGACGGCAAGGCGGTTATCTACAAGAATTCGTTTACGGATCAGTAATTGATAGAGTGATCTCCATCAGGAGCTGTATAGTACAGGATCTTGTTTTCCTCGTCCAGAGAGACAAGATTCGAGACCGGCGGGAATAAATATTCTTTGCTGTGTGCAGGGAAATCCAGATCAGATTTGACATCAAAATACTGCGGCAGAAGCGGAATCTGGAGACTCTCTACAGAGCATCCGGACTCTGACCTGCGCTGGTCATCCATCAGGAAGTAATACAGACTGAGACTGCTCTGCCCTGTCTGCTCTTTCAATGACCAGGTGGGATCTGCATGATAGCCTCTTCCGTCAAGTATAATGTATGTCCAGGCATGCGCCATATCAGGCTCACAGCATCCTACCTGGAATGCCTCCACGCCTGCCTGAAGCAGATAATATGAATAGACGCTCGCAAGCTCAATGCACTGTCCCTTGTGGCTCATCATAGTAAGATAGTTTGCTCCGTCAGGCATAGTCTCATAATTGAGATCATAGTCGTATGAATACTCGGTCTCCATATAGTTATAGAGCTTGATGCACTTCTCGAAGTCATCGTCATCAGGCTCAAGATAAGTATTGAGAACGTCTGTGACCATAGCTTCGAATTCAGCCTGTCTTGCGACATAATCTTCAACAGGGATCTGGTAATATATCCTTCCTACGCCATTCTCATAAGGCGTAGTACCGTCATTACTGATACCTTTTATCTTTACGCATGCCGGAGGAAGGAGTTCGCCTAAAGTGATTGAATCCGTGGCCCATTTATATGCCTCAGCGCTTGAACACTCGAACGTCGGCTCTCCTGCTCTTACCGCATCACAGAGACTATAGAAAGAATCCCAGTAATCCTGAGGAATCTCAGGTGCAAACTTCTCAACATAGATATGCGGATTGAATTCATAGCGCGGAACCTCTGTCTCAGGCTGTCCAACCGACATGGTCTCATCGATTATTATCTTTGAAAGCTCCGTTGTATCACTTGCACTTGTTTCCGCAGTAATGCTGCTTTCAGATACCTCTGTCTTGGAGCATCCGCCGAAAGACATCATGACTGCTGATATGAGCACTATACATACTGTTTTTTTTATCTTCATTTTTCTTATCTCAATTTCAATTATTATACGCAACTTATTAACTGTAGCTGAACGTCTGCTGTCCTTCAGAACTGTCGTAGTACATTATCTTGTTTTCTTCATCAAGCCGTTCGTAAAATGACTGTGCCGGGAAAGTTAAGCTCTCATCCGTCGCGGAAAAATCAATATTAGATCTGCTTTCCCAGTATTCAGGAAGGAGCTGCGCATTAAGATCACTTACAGGACAGCCTGATTCTTCACGCCTTTCATCAGTCATCAGGAAATAATACAGGGCAAGATCATTTCCCGTGTACTGTTTCAGACCCCATGTGGGATCAGAGTGATATCCTTTTCCGTCAATAATGATATACGTCCATGAATGGGAAATTGAAGGATCATAACATCCGACATTGACCGCCTCTACGCCTGCCTGCATCAGCAGATATGAATACACGCCGGCCAGCTGCGCGCAAAGACCGCTTTTGTTCATCAGAGTATAGTAGTGTGATCCGTCCTCACTCTCATAGTCGTAATCTTCATAGGTAAAATTTGATTCAATGTAATCGTAGAGCTTCAGGCACTTCTCAAATGCAGTGTCATCGCACTCTAACTGGCTGTTAATGATATCAGTGACCATCTTCTCGAATTCTGATTCCCTTGCAACAAATTCGTCAACGGGCATCTGGTAATATATCCTTCCGGTACCGTTCTCAAAAGGAACAGAGCCGTCATTGCTTTCGCCTGTTATCCTTAAGCACGCAGCAGGAAACAGCTCATTTAAAGTAGCCCAGCTGGTTGCCCAGTTATATGCTTCTTCGCTCGAGCACTCGAAAACACTATCTCCCGCACGAAGCGCATCACAAAGGTTATAAAATGACTCCCAGTAATCCTGCGGGATATCTTCTGAAAATGAAGGGACATAAAGATGCGGATCAAATTCAAACAGCTCATTTGTGGTCATAACAGTATCTGTCCCGGAACTTTCAATAACCGTCCGGGATAATTCAGATGTCCGGTCAGCACTTATGTCTTCAGTGCTTCCGGTCTTAGATATATTGCTGTTTTCACTGCATCCGGTCAGCAGAAATGCCGCTGCAAGAAGCAGGCTTATCATGCTGTTATCACGCATAAGGAACCCCTCCTGTTTGATTATATCAAACGGAGGGGTCTGTCTTTTGGGCAACACTATGGCAGTATCAGTGAGCAGAAAACCCTGTCATTTCTTGAGTTCCTGGATCTTCTCATTCATCTTCTTTGCCTGGGTGCGGTAGTAGCTGCTGAACGCGAGCCAGATTATGAATGCTACTGCGAGCTGTATTCCTGCGATCAGTATTCCCTGCCCTGCTGTTGCAGATCCTCCGATCCAGCCTACCGCAAATGCAACTGCAATATAAATCGCTGTTCCTATTCCCATGTGGATGATTATCCTGATCGGCAAAGGCAGGTTTTCCTTGCGGTATACGACCGTCGGGACACCGTAGCCCAGGCCTACAAATGCACTTCCTAATACCATTTTCGTAAATCTGTAATTTTCGAGATTGAAATGACCTCCGAATCCGATATCAAATACTATTCCCGCAAGGCAGAAGATCGTCATTGCCATGCCGATGCTTACTAAAATACTTATAAGCAGATCTTTTACTGTGCTTTTCATTTTCTTATCCTCCTATATTCCCAGATATTTCTTAAATTCCGGCAAATACTTTCTTGATACGTAATCCTTGCATCCGTTCTTAAGCTTTAGAAGAAGCGTACCGCTGAATCCGGGCTCAATGCTGTCCATATAGGACAGGTTGATCAATGTGGTCTTCGATATCTGCATAAACTGTCTGCCTAACTGTCCGCTCAGTTCATAGAGACGTTTTCTTGAACGGAATCTCAGCTTCTGACCGTATATGATCGTATCCCCGTCTTCTACCCTGACCATGTAGATCTCTCCGGGCTGAAGCACTACTATGTCCTCTTCGTTCATCAGTGCAGTTACCGGTGTCTCAATGCTGCTGAATATATCGATCATACGCTGGATCTCATCTGTCACTTTATCGGTATGAATGACCGCAAACGGCTCTTTATATTCAGGTGATATGTCTATATTTACTTTCACTTGAATGACCCTCCCCGCAAATATACTTCTATGTTACATCAAGTAGCTTTCAAACGAATCAGTAAATCATTTCCGCTAACCGTCCATTACTCTTGAGATCATGCTGACCACCTCCTCCTTTGTTTGTAGCCACATACTAGCAAAGTTATTTTGCCCCGTGTCCGAAAACGCGCCAAGTGGCGAAAATCAGAAGGTGAAATGCATAAATGCCCCTCAAAAAAAAAGAACGCAGTTATTCCGGACTGCGTTCATTCATCTTTAAAAGCATTCTTAAAGATCAGAAAAAAACCTAAAGGATCAGAGTTGTTTTGTTATCATCCGATCAATGCCTTCGCTTCCTCAGGCTCCATCGGGTGACCCCAGACATATCCCTGAACATAATCACATCCGATGTTCTTTAAAGCCTGTACCTGTTCGGCCGATTCCACGCCTTCGGATATGACCTTAAGGTCAAGAACATGTCCTATCGATATGATCATCGCTACAAACCGCTTCGAAGAATCGTTAACATCCATACCGTCGATAAATGACTTGTCGATCTTAAGAAGGTCAGACGGGAAACTGTTAAGATAGCTCAAAGAGGAATAACCTGTTCCGAAGTCATCTATCGCAACCTTTATGCCGAGTTTCTTTATCTCTTCAATTCGGTTAAGCGCTTTCTCCGCCGAGTCGATCATAATTGATTCCGTTATCTCTATCTCAATGTGATCTGCCGATACACTATGTGATTCAATAATCTTCTTAAGTTCATCAATGAAGCTGTTCTTCATAAGGTGTCTTACGGAGATATTGGAACTGATAACTATGTCAGAATCCGTTTCCAGAAGTATCTTATCGAGGAAATCCAGTGCGAGCTCGAAAACACGCATATCGATCTGATCAATGAGTCCGGTCTTCTCAGCCACAGGAATAAACTGTCCCGGACTGATATAAGAGCCGTCGGAATCTATAAGCCTTGCCAGTGCCTCAAAGCCCCTCAAGTTGTGATCCATATCATACTGCGGCTGAAGATTGAAATGTATCTTCCCGCCGTTCAATGCATCTCTGAGCTTTCTTTCGATCTCGACTGTTCTCTTCTCATTAAGGATATCGGCATCGAACCTGAGGATCTTGCCTGTCCCGTTCTTCTTTACTTCATGAAGTGCAGCATCTGCATAATGGAACATGTCCTCGGAAGACTTGCCGTTGATCGGGAATTCCGCCCAGCCGAAACATGCGGTCATATAAAAATCGCAATCGTCAATCGTGATCTTCCGCTCAAGTTCCTCCTTGAACAGAGTGATAGTCTTTTCGAGCACCTCGTTATTCTCATAACCGCGGATGATAAGAGTATATTCATCACCTGAAATGCGGGCGACGAAAACATCAGTATCAGTGCGCCTTTCACTCGAGAGATTGGTCCAGCGGTCAGCGACCTTGATGAGCATTTTGTCACCTGTCTCATGACCCATCGTATCGTTGATACTCTTAAAGTTATCAAGATCGGCAGAGACGATCGCAAACCTGGTCTGCGTCTCTATGAGATAATCCATCAGCTCACCGCATGCAAAACGGTTGGGAAGCATCGTAAGACCGTCTTTTATCGCCTGGTCACGGATACTCTTCTGATACTTCAATATCTTTCCGTAAGACAGATAGATGATAACCACGGCAATGATCGTAAAGATGTTCGTAAAAAGACCGGGAAAATTGCTCGTGATATGTTTTACGAATATGTTTACTATCATCATCGGGAACTGCGCCAGGAGCAGGAACAGAGCGGTTATAAAACCCGTCTTGCGGAACAATACCACCAGGATGACAACACAGATATAGGTAACCGTAGAGAAAACACCTGCAAATGCCGAATGCGGAATCAGACTGTTGAAGACTATCATATGGCCTTCACTTACGGAAGCAATAACAGTAAGTACAGATGAGATTAAATAGATGAGGATGATAAGAATAAACGCACTCTTAGGTGCCTCACGCTTAAGCGTAAGGTCTCTCATAGTACTGTTAAAAACGCTGCGGTCAGCTTTGCCCCGGCCCATTAAGCCCTCCGTTCACTTTCCCCATATTGTGATTATAGCCTAGACACTCCTTGTTTTGTATTAAACAAACTGTAAATGGAGTAAACAAACTAAGAATAAAAAACGACCGCAAAACCCATATAAACAATGAGGTTTGCGGCCGTTGTAAAAATTCGTTTAAGTCTTCGGCTTGCAATTTCTTAGGATTCGTCTTGGTCCCTCAGCCTTTCAGAAGCCACGACCATCCTGTCGGAAGCCGGCTGCATTCTGTTCGCTTCATCGCCGCGTATATAACCGACTCCAAAGGAATCTCTTACTGAAGAACTGATCTTGTCTTCACGTCTGTCAAAAACGACACCACCGGAATATGTGGAAGCCGAACCTACACTGTTGCCGATATCATTTGAATTGGAAAGAAGTGTTGCAAAAATGAAGCATGCTGTGCCAAATCCCAATCCGGATGCCAAAATCAGAACCAAAAAATTCATAGCTTTACTCCTGTCTCTTCTTTACAAAATTAAATATCGAATATGCCTGTGTGAGCTCAATACTCTTTATCACCTTTACGATCTTTCTTATACCGATCGTAAACAAACTGATCGCGCCCATAACGATAGCAGCCACAAGCTTGCCGTTGGAATTGGACGAACTCCTGCCCGATGAAGATGCAAACAGAGCATTCAGAATCGGATTCAGAATGAAATAACTTACAACAGTCAATGCAATTCCCGTAAGGATAAGCAACGCAAAAAACTTTACCTTGTTCCACGGCACACCGCAGACGATCTTGCCTGTCTGGCCGTTAACGAGAATAGTGTTGTGCTTCCCTTTAAATTCATATGTAACGAACCATGCCGGCAGCATTGCATATCTGACATTGTTGTAATCAATACTCGTCTGACTTTTTGAAGTATAGATCGATTTGCGGCTTGCGCCGCTTACGTCTTTCAGCGCCGCTTCATTGAAATATTCTTCACATCGAATACTTGCAGCATTCCTCAGATGCCCGTATGTAATATCAGAGATATTGGAATAGAAGCCCAGGAGATAATCCTCATCAAATGGCTTCATAACCCTCAGATTAAAAGGCTCAAGCCTTTGACTGCTCGCATCGGAAAGCATCTTTGAAGCATCAAGCGGAAGATCTCTGAGCTTGAGCCTTCCTGCTCTTCCGAAATACGCAGTCCTTGAACTCTTACCGCTGCTCACCTGTCCCTTAACAACAACAGCCGCCTTGTGATCGCAGTCAATGATCCAGTAAGGAATATAAATGCCTCTCACATTATCAGCCTTGAAATTCTTGATTTCCTTCGGGATGAAGCGACCCTGCCAGAACCTTTCGCGTACGATCTTGACCGCCTCCTCCTTTGTTATCTTGAACGGGATAACATACTGCGGCCTCTTATGCCTTGCAATGCGGCTGAATACAACGGCCGGATTTCCGCAATAAATGCACGCAGTCGAAGCTTCAGTACCGTTGATAATGATCTCTCCGCCGCAGCTTGCACATGTGTACACATAGCAGTCCATGAAATCCTTATCATCGGTTCCCTGGATCTGATTCATTGATACGGCTTTCTTATCCAAAAGCTCTTCCTTTTCGGAAATATCAAACTCTTCCGGCTTGAACATGCTCCCGCAGCTCTCGCACACAAGTTTTTGCGATGACGGATCGAAAACAAGTCTTCCGGCACAATTCCTGCAGTTGGTGACCATCTATTCCTCCTCACTTCCACTGACAATTCCATACGGAATACGAACCAAAAATCTATCCGAATGTCATTATACATTAAAAATTATTCAAAAACTGAAAATCGTACGTAAGCAATGCTAAGAATGGAAGCTGGCGGCGTGATTAATGCCATAGTTTTGTACAGATAATACTATAAGCCGTCAATGGTGCCTTCAGGCAAGTTTACGTCCATTGACGGCGAAGCCTTCAGGTGCTGGAAGTCAACTTCCGGTTGCATGGAATTGATATATAAATCGCACCACACTCAGGTCTCTTCAATAAGACCCTGTCTCGGTACTAGACGGATCTCGAATGTCTCTCTGTACTTAACATCCTTCTTGACGGGCTGTGCTGTGCGGTTGTCCTTAGTACGCTCGATTTCCTTTGCTGCGAAGTCACAGAAGAATTCGCAGAAATCATTATTCATGAGCTGCTCTTCATGGAGGAACTCATTCATCTGTTCGGGCGTGTAAGGGAGAACAGTAAAGTCGAACTTCGGATTATAACCAGGTCTTCTGATCTCTACTGCATCACCGTCGCCGTTTGTGATCCTAACGATCTGAGTATCAGTATGTGAAGAGTTTTCAGCAGGTCTTGCGTAAGGGTGATAGATCTTACCTGCGCCTGCAGAATAAACACCTAATCTTGCTGCATTCTTACGGTCAACATAAGATTCGCCAGGACCTCTTCCGTACCATGAACATATGCAGTCGTCCTTGACGATCGGGAATCTGATTCCGTATCTGACCATATCGTACTTGGGTTTGAAATCAAGCGTTACCCTTAATGTATCGGCCTGTGGAACTTCGTAGAATACGATGACTTCGCCATGCATAGCAAATGATTTGTATCTTGAGATCATCGTAAATTCGCCGTTCCTGCTTCCGTACTCGCAGGCAACAAACTCAAGCGATTCCTGAATATGCTCATAATCGCTTTCCTTGGAGAATACAGTCCTTGCAAGGATAAAGCTGCGGTCAGTTCTGTCGATGTTGGACGGGCAGCGGTAGAAGCTCGGTGCGAGAGGTCCCTTAAGGAAGTTATAGCCTGCGATCTCAAGGCTTTCGAGGCTTCCGGGTTCTCTCGAGAATCCGATTCTGAGGTTACCCTTACCTACATAAAGTCCGTGAGGAACAGTTGATACCGTGTTGTGTGTGATAACATCGGAGATCCTCTCTTCAACAGGAGCAGAACCGTCAATATATTCAGCATTTACCTGACCTATCTGTGAGTCGTCATTGATACGCTCAACCCTGCCGCTGTCCTCCTCAGTGAGGAGTGCCTGGTCTTCCATTCCGGAAAGCGCAAGATCGCTGTCAATTCCGGTATCAAGACCTTGATTGGAACGGACAGGAGATTTGCCTGATCCAAGCTGTCTTGCCGGATCTGCTTCAGGTCTTGCGCCGCTTCCGAGGCCGTTGACGGGCTCAGTCACATCTCCTACAGGACTTGCGATATTATCGGTCAAAACGTCCTGATAGAAAGCTACTTCGTAGCCTGCTTTGGCATAGTATGTATCCTTGTGAAGCTTCAACGTGATATCGAAAACAAGCTCCTTGGAAAGAGCATTCATGTACATCTCGATAAATTCAGCCTTGCCCTGTGCCCATCCGGGTGTTGTAAAGACTTCAGTGGCAAACGGGAACTTCAGTGTTCTTGATCCGAACGGTTCGATCTCGGGAATAATTCCTCTTCCCGACATTATCGTCCTTCCGCCCAGAAGTATCTTCCACTCAAGATCGAGCTCTTCAGTATATCCGAACTGGTTGGAATTGCGCATAGTGAGATTTGCGGGATCTCCTGCAGATGCGAAGATCGCGATCGTCTGGCACTGCTTTTTGATATCAAGATAGATCGGGTGCGGATTACGTTCTGCATCAACGATACCCTGACCTATGCAGGAATTCTCTTTCTGCTTTCCGCCTACGAGATCTGCGTGATGGATCCACTTATAAAGGGTATCGTCATCCGTAAACCTTGTCCTTCCCGGTATAGTCTCGAAAAGATTTCTCCCTGTTCTGTTAAGGCTGAAGATCTTCTTTCTGTCGAGACAAAGATCTTCCCAGGGTCCGAAAACAGCGCCTGCGTCGCTCGGCATAGGTCTCATATCTGAGATCTTGCCCTGAGGTCTTACCTTCTTGCCCTTGCCGTTAACGGTTCTGGTGACTTCACAGTACCATGGCCTTGTATCGTCAATAAGAATGCATTCATGCTTCACTCTCTGTGCAGTCTCGGGATTGAAGTTATACTTCTGGAAACCCCACATAACGACTGACGGATGGTTCATACATGCTTCGACATAGTCTCTCATGTAGAAGTCAGCAGCAGTTGCGATTACATACATTCCGTACTGGTCGCAGAGGTTCAGGAATTCGTCTGACAAAGGCATGCCGTCAGCGATAACACCGTTTATGCCGGCACGCTTCATCAGGATGATATCCTGACGCATGCGGTCCTGGGGAACCGCAATACCGCCCTGCGGATCAAACTCGTAATACTTAACTAGCATAAGATTTACGCGGCGGTCGTTGATATTAAGCTTATCCTGAACGATCTCAGTCGTTCTGAATCCGAATCTCTTCTTCTTTGCGCAGATTACCTTGCCTTCCGAGTCCATGACCTCGAAAACGATATCGTACTGGACAGGGGTGCAGTCAGACCACTGTGCAACATCGAGAGCTACAAAATCAGTACTTGCCCTGGTCTCCTTGAGTGCGTCGACAACGCCGACTACAGGCTCGCTCTGGCCCTTGATATTGACAAACGGGAGTTTATACGGATCGTATTCGGCGCGCGCCTCAAGAAGCGAGATGCGGACGGAATATGGAATCATGTAATTCGTGTGATTGCGCATCGCAAAATCGACCTTGATCATGAAGTCGCCGTGGGGCACACGGGATACGGTCTCACGTACAGCGAGGGCATCCATTTTCGCGACCTCGGAAATATAGGCCGAAGGAACATATTCAAGCTTGATATGAAGGTTCGACAGCTCGAGCAATGAATCTTCAACGATCATGACTGGTCTGAAGATTCCGGAAAATCCGAAGTTCATCATATCGAGAATGACGTGACCGTCATCATCCCTGTCATAGCGGTTAACTATTATCGTGATCTGGTTGACGCCCGTCTTTACAAGACCTGAGATAAGAAGACGCTTTCTGGTGAAAAGCGCGTGCGAATTGCATAAGAGCTTATCGTTTACATAGATCTTGAAGCTTCCGCAAATGCCTGATGCCTCAAGATAAAGAGCTCTGTCGATATCCTCGGGCTTGAAGACCACCGTGGTTCTGTAGATTCCGACTTCATCATCATCATCGCCTATGGACTTAAGGATATACTTGTCGCTTATCGTCTCCTCTTTACGTGCCGCATTCTCAGCAAGTCTTATCGGATAATCGTAGATCAGGTTCTGAGGAAGTCCGAAGCCTTCCGTCTGCCAGGTTGAAGGACAGTTGACAAGGGGCCATTCGGAATCATCAAAAGACGTGTTCTCAACACCGAACGGTATCTCAGTCTGTCCGTTGGCAAGATAGAACTTCCATGTCGTCAAAGGCTTAAGATATGGCGATGCTACTTTGCCGAACTCCGGCATTTCGCGCTCGCTGAATATATAGTCAAAAGAATCGTAAGGCAAAAAGCCGTCATTCGAATATGTGAAATCCAAGGCGTTTACCCCCTTCAAAGAGTTTGTCCATACTAATCTATGCTAATTCTATCATTTAAAAGAAAGGACAAAGTTTCAGGTGCGTTACAAAAACGCAGTAATTGTGTGGTAAATCTACGGCAATATCACCCTTAAAAAAATTATCAGTACTGAATTCCGCCGACGAGCCACTTGCCGTCGATCTTTACGAAATATACATGTGCGTCAGTAGGAAGCACTTCAGGCTCATCAGCGCCCCAGTACATCTCCATCCACTGCTCGACATAGACTTCCATGTATACAACATCTTCAGAGAATACGATGCAGTCCTTGATCTCCTCATTGTGTATGGAAACGTTTCCGTGAGTTGTATAAAGGTCTCTTGAAGAATTGCGCTTGATATAGCTCAAAGCCTTGCTTCCGCTGGGGAAATACTTGTCGAGCGCATATTTCCCGGCATCCTGGGAGATATAATTCGCGAACGTTGAAGCAAAAGATATCGCAAACTCCGAGAGTTCCTCGTACTCGTCAAATTCTTTGACAAAGTCCGCTGAATAAGTATCTGTAGCCTCATCGTATATCATCTCGCATTCATCACCGCGAAAATCCACAGCCGTGACAGCCGGCTTTTTAAAAAGACCTGTTACCCGGTAACTTGCCGTGCCCGGGATTACCGCATAAGGCTCAACATACTGAGTAAGCTCAGAAGGAATGATCTCACCTGACAGATCGGAGCTCTCAAGCTCAATCCCGTTAACAAAAACTTTATACGTCTCAGGCACATTAATGTTTGCGGCAAAGGATGCTGCAGTATAAAACTCCAGAGAACTCTCCCTCCATGCCTTAAAGCCATAAGGAAGCTTTTTGCTGTCGTCTTCAGCGAGCTTTGCACATGCCACAACAAGCCCGTCTTCAGTCTTGATGTTATATTCCGGAGCATCCTCCCTGGAGTTCTCGCTCTCGGAATAGATAAAGCTTTTTCCCGCAATAAGCGAAGCTATATATTCCTTTACGGCAGACTCATCTTCGAACTTCGTAACAGAAGGTTTGTTATTCATGTTGTTCCAGATGTAATCAATATCATGGTCATTGAAGTGTCCCGTGATCTCTTCTGCTGTGTGATAAGGAAGAGATTCCTGGTACTTTGCCTCATAACCTGCCGCAAAATCATTGAATCTAAGAAGAAACCATGCGATAAAGCCTGTAATTACGATAAGCCAGGCAATCAGAAAAACGAGGAAGAAATTGATCTTTTTCTTCCCGTTTTCAAGATTCTTCTCTTCTTTCTTTCCGTCTGAGGACCGCATTTAACCCTCCGCAGATCCTGATTCCGCATCAGAACCGCTGCCTTCAGGTAATATAACGAATGCCGTGGGCATCTGGCGTGAGACTCTGATGGAAGAACTGGATACGAGTTCCTCATCGTTATACCACATAGCCGAAGACATTCCTCCGTCGAGATTTGCTGCATTGACTGCACCGTACTCAAGCATTACATCTATAAGATCAGCCATTGTGGCGCCCATCGAAGATGTCTTTCTTCCTTCGATAACGAGAAGCAGTACAGCACCGTCTTCTCTCTGGCCGATAGCGCTTCTCGGGTTAAGTCCGCCGCCGGAACCGCTGTAATTGGCTGCAACGCCGTTAACTATAAGTGTGGGACCGAACGATACCGCATCCCTGACACCGATATTGAGAGCATGCTGGGCAGTCATTCTGCCTACCACGAGGACGTTGTCTTTTGTAAGTCCGTAAACCTCATACTCAGTGCCGAGGTTTCCCATGCGGAGCTCGCCGCCTGAGATAACGATGCCTTCAGGCCATCCACCGATACCCATGCCGTTAGTATCTTCATACTGTCCGCCGTTAATACCGCCGACACCGTCATATTTGTCGATCAGCTGCTTCAAGGTAAGACCTGCACCGCTGTGATTATAGTTATCGATCGTTCCGACTATAACTCTTGAAGGATCATAGATAACAAGCATCTTGCCGTGATACATCGGACCGCTGACATCGTGAACTTCTATTCCGTCACCGTCAGGATCAAGTTCATTTACGGATGAAGCACCTGCATTAAGCTTTCTGCTGTTCTGTTCGGCAGCCATTGCATTGACAAGTGTGATATCTGTGATCTCATTGAATTCATGAGTCTTATTGCTGTTCATTATCGCTTCGATCTCTTCGTCTGAAAGGATCCACTTTGCAAGGACTCCGCCAGCGGAAGATTCCATAACAGAAGGGACGAACTGGTCTCTTAAGTGAGGCGAAGGCCCCTTCATGATGATACCGAGGAAAGTGTAAAAGCCTGCAAGAACAATTACCAGAGTAGCAAGAACGGTTGCAGCAAATCTTCCGAGGCATACAAGCGTAACTTTGACAGCCTTTTTGGCAAGTTCGGCGTTCTTATGCTTCTTGAGTGAAGCCTCGATTGCTTCAATCTCTCTTTGCTCTATCCTTCTTGCAACCTGCTCCCTGCCGGCTCTTGCAACGGCAGGCGCAGCCTTCTTTACAGGATGCTTTTCATGTCCGGATACCTCAGGTCTTGAAGCCTGGGGGCCGGGATTTTTAACGATCTCGATCTTTCTGTCATCGGGGATCTTTTTGCGTACTGATGATCCGGGATGTACAGATGAACCGGGACGCACAGGTGAACCCGGAGTTCTGACCTCACAGTCAGTACCGGCAGATCCGGATACGGCTGAATGTCCTGCAAGGACCTTGGGTCTTGCGGTAATCTCTATTTTCCGCTGTTCGGCGATCGTGACCATACGGTCTACGACTTTCATAGCCTCTTCCCTGGACATGCCCTTCATGCGGGCATAAAGCTGTTCACGCTTATCAGCCGGTAATTCACCGGCTATCTTACGGAATTTAGAGAGCTTGTCCGACTCCATATTAACCTCAATAATCCATGCAGATTACTAATACTTCTTTGATTAGTTAATTTGGAGTATAGCATAAGGGTTATTGCCCAAAGCCTCTTGAAAACGTAATGTCAAGAAACTGTAATATGCTTATATTTCAAGCCATTAAGTGCTGTTTTGAGATATCCGTTTTAGGGAGTTACGCCCAGGATCTTCGGGACAAAACCGATGACGAAATGCACCAGTATGCTTCCCCATACAGACTTGGTATTCTCGTAAAGATATCCGGTTACCGCACAAAGAACTGCAGCGCCAAACATCATCGGAAGATCGTATCCCATGTGAAGCACGAAGAAGAACAAAGCCGTGATCCATACCGAGAAATGCTTGTTATATTTCTTGCAGGAAGCAGTGATATTATCCTCTACGATCCCCTTTACGAAGAGCTCCTGCAAAACCGCGCTGATAGGATAGAACCATCTCATGTAGGTCGTAAGATAAAGTCCGAACCACGGTCTTTGAGCGATCTCGGGGAAAAGCTGGTTCTGTACAAGACGGATTATCACAAGGATGACAATGAGAGCTGAGCTCATGATGCCGCCGATGATAAGGTCCTTCTTGATCCTCTCCCTGCCGGGATTAAAGCACTCGAAGTGGATCTTAAATCTTGTGAAGATTGCGAAAAGAACGGAAAGGACAATAAGGTATCCTTCCATTACCCTGGTAAGTATATATGCATTGGATTCGATAAGAGGCTTCCCGGTAACAGCAGGAAATATCTTGATAACAACTACCTGACATGCAATAGCTGTCAAAAGGAATAATATCGTTGCAAGAGCAGGCGTCAATCGCTTTCTTATTGTCATGTATTCTCCTAAGTAAAAAACTCTTTCTTTTGCAATTTGCTATCGCAAAAGAAAGAGTTCTAAGCTTTTGGTGCTCAGAGACAGAATCGAACTGCCGACACGGGGATTTTCAGTCCCCTGCTCTACCGACTGAGCTATCTGAGCAAGAGTTAGGCCGAACACTCGTTAAAGCATCCGGCCTAATGTTAATGGCGACGCAGAAGGGGCTCGAACCCTCGACCTCCAGCGTGACAGGCTGGCATTCTAACCAGGCTGAACTACTGCGCCGTACCATTGGTGGAAACTACAGGGCTCGAACCTGTGACCCTCTGCTTGTAAGGCAGATGCTCTCCCAGCTGAGCTAAGCTTCCGTTAGCCACACCTTTATTCAAAGCGCGAATGAATTATAAAACAAATACCGAAGATATGTCAATAACAAATTTTAGAAATATAAAAACTCAATGAAACAGGCCTTTAAGATGCATTGAATGTACGGTTCTTATAGGGTATATATAAACTATTGCTTATTGGCAGAGAGGAGAGAATATGAATAGGATTACAAAATTAATTTCAGGAGTGCTTGTTTTCGCTGTCTTAACAGCATTTTGCTCATGCAGCGGGGACAAACCAAGAACAGGCCGGGAAAAATCTGATACGGTAAAAGGGGCGGTTGAGACATTCGAAGAGACATATGAAGAGACAACCGAGCCTTCTCCCACACCAACTCCCGAGCCCACATCAACACCAATCCCGACACCGGTTCCGGTTCACGATCTGGATTCTGTAAGCTCACTGTTAGCGTCCTGTGTAGGGATTCCGTCTTCTGAGGCTCAGCAGAAGTTCAGCGAATTCTTTGACGTTACATTAGATAATGTCTATGAGACCACAAACTACGAAGGCAAGCCCAACTATATCTTCACCAGCCTGACGATCAACGTCGAAGGGGTTTATTTCGACTCCATGTCCATTATAGCCTCATTGGAAGAGGACAATGTCGAATACATGATCTTAACCACCAGCGAAGCCACACCGGAAGATATGACGACAAGCTATTCGATCTTCAAGGAAAGACTCGACCAGATATACGGCGAGCCTGTTGTACTGGAAGAACAGGATACTATGTGCTTTGCGCTTTATTATGCTGAAAATGACGTCATAATCAACGCAGGATACCTCATAGGAGACGGCGGAAGCTTCTGGATCAACGTTTCACCGAATGATGTCGGATAAACGAAGTCAAATTAAAAGCGGTTCCGGAGACTTTTCCGAAACCGCTTTTTTGTAAATCCTTCGATTATTTTCTTGAATAATACAAATATATGAAAGCGTCGCTCTCGCCTTCCATCGATACGATGTAAACTATATTCTCGGTGGAATTCTCTTTCAGCGGTGCTCCAAGCACCCATATGAAGGAATCCTCTCTCGGCTGCGGCTTAAGGCTGACCTTGTCCAGAACATCAGCTTCAAACTGCTTGTACTGCGTATAGTCGAACATCTGGCCTTCTCCTCCATATGTCAAAGCGATACGGATTATGTAATCCTCAGTATGTCCGTTCTTTATCCTCAGCTTGGCCTCGTAACCGGCGCGTCTGTATAGGAACCCTGCCTTATTCATCTTCTCGAGCTTAAGATTATCATCGCCGTTGATCGCTATGAGATTGGTTCTCGCAAGCAAGGCACTGTTTCTGTCATAGATGAAGCCTCCGATTAGGACGGCCACAAGGATTACGGTTATAACGATCAGGATAATGTCTGTCTTTTTCTTCATGTTAATCCACTCCGTATAGCTTCTTGCCGTTATCATAGGTTATTTGAGCTGCTTCATCAATAGTCACGCCCTTGATCTCCGCCAGTTTGCTGCAGACAAATGGGACATGGCACGGCTCGTTTATACAGCCCCTGTTCGGCTCAGGTGTCAGATACGGGCTGTCTGTCTCAATTACGATCCTGTCCCACGGCGTGTTAAGCGCGACCTCGGGTGTTTTCTTATTATTCTTAAAAGTCAGCGGACCGTCAAAGCCAAGATAGAAACCCATCTTTAAAAGCTCCTGTGAGGCCTCTAACGAGCACGAACAGCAGTGGCATACACCGGGGACGGATCTCATCCTCCCTTCCTTGTAAAAGCGCCTCAGGATATCCAGGCAGTCACCTGTCGCCTCCCTCTCGTGAAGAATTATCGGGACATCATATTCATAAGCAAGCTTCATCTGCCTCTCGAAAACATCCCGCTGGACACTCCTCTCGGACAGGTCATAGTAATAATCCAGACCTATCTCACCCAAAGCCATTATCTTAAGCCCCGTGCGGGCCTCCAGAGCGCTTCTTAAGTATTTCTCGGTATCTTCCGTGTATGTTTTCGCTTCGTGCGGATGAACGCCCACAGAGGCGTACAGAGCCACGCCTTCATAACCGTCATGCTTATTAGCCATCTCGACGGCTATGCGGCTTGTCTCCTCGCTGTCTGCAGGTATAAGAACGCCGGTAACACCGGACGATTTGCATCGCTGCAAGATCTCCTCCGTGCTGATACCGGCGGCTTTAAATTTCCAGTCATAGATATGTGCGTGAGTATCAAAGAACTCAGCGCTTCCGCTGTAGTAAACGGGCTCTCTCACGTGCTTTATGAAATATCTGATCCTGGCAGTACTGAATCGTCAAACTCGACAACCCTGTACCCGTCTCCATACTTAACGGAAAGGATCATGCCGTTGCTCTCAAGACCCATCATCTTTCTGGGCTCAAGGTTAACGATCATCGCAAGAGTCTTGCCGATAAGATCTTCAGGCTTATAGTACTTAGCGATACCTGAGAGCACCTGTCTCTCGCCGAATCCGTCGTCGACCTTGAACTTTAAGAGCTTGTCGGACTTTTCGACCTTCTCGCATGAAAGAACCTTAACGGCTCTGAGATCCAAAGCGGCGAAGTTATCGAACTTCGTGAGGGGCTTTAACGGCTCTAAGTCCTTGCCCTTCTCCTCTTCTGCAGGGAACATCTTGTTGAGTTCATCGATCTCCTTGTCGATGTCGATTCTCGGGAAGAGAACCTCGCCCTTTGTAACAGTAACTGTAGCTGCAAGGGCATGTCTTACCTTTGTGGATTCCCATGTTGTATTGGACTCATCAGCACCGATCTGCTCATAGATCTTGGGTGATGTATGAGGCATTACGGGCTCCAAGAGGATAGCAACACGTCTGATTGCGTCGAGCAGATTGTAAAGAACTGCTGCAAGCCTCGGCTTAGCAGTCTCATCCTTAGCGAGCTTCCAGGGTTCATTCTCATCGATATACTTGTTAGCTCTTGCGATAACGCTGAAGATCTTCGCAAGACCTTCAGAGAAACGCATAGTCTCAAACGTCTCGGATACGAAGTCCGGAAGTGCATCGAGCTGCTCCAAAAGATCGTTGTCTGCATCTGTGAATTCCTTATCCTCAGGAAGCGTTCCGTCGAAATACTTGATGACCATCGCTGTCGTCCTTGAGACGAGGTTGCCCAGATCGTTTGCGAGGTCAGAGTTGATCCTTGCGAACATCTGCTCATTTGAATAAGGGCAGTCAGAACCGAATACCATCTCTCTTAAGAGGTGATATCTCAAAGCGTCAACGCCATATCTCTCGCAAAGTACGAAAGGATCGATAACGTTGCCCTTTGACTTACTCATCTTTCCGCCGTCAAATGTGATCCAGCCGTGGCCGTAAACCTTCTTGGGAAGGGGTTCACCCAATGCCATGAGGAATGCAGGCCAGATGAGCGAATGGAATCTTACGATCTCCTTCGCCATTACGTGCATATCTGCAGGCCAGTACTTCTCGTAGTCATTGTAAGTATCGTTCATGAAGCCCAGGAGCGAGATATAGTTCGTAAGAGCGTCCATCCAGACATAGATATAGTGACCTTCATCGATGGTAACCGGGATGCCCCACTTAACGCTCGTTCTGGATACGCAGAGGTCCTGAAGACCGGGCTTGATGAAGTTGTTGATCATCTCATTAACTCTGGACTTAGGCTCAAGGAAATTCTTCTCAGGATCAAGAAGCAGCGCCTCAAGCTTGGGAGCAAACTCTGAGAGCTTGAAGAAATAAGCCTCTTCAGAAGCTTCTGTGACTTCTCTGCCGCAGTCAGGGCACTTGCCGTCAACGAGCTGGCTCTCTGTCCAGAAAGATTCACAAGGTGTGCAGTACTTGCCCTTGTACTCGCTCTTATAGATGTAGCCATCCTTGTAGAGCTTCTCGAACATGTTCTGAACTGTCTTGATATGGTAATCGTCAGTGGTTCTGACGAATCTGTCGTACTTTATGCCAAGTGTTGCCCAGAGCTTCTTGAAGTTTGCGACAATATCGTCAACATAGGCCTTAGGCGTAACGCCCATCTCAATGGCCTTCTTCTCGATCTTCTGGCCGTGCTCGTCTGTACCTGTGGAGAACATTACATCATAGCCCTGCATTCGCTTCATTCTCGCGATAGCATCGCAAGCCAGCGTCGAATAGCAATGTCCGATATGCGGATTGCCCGACGGATAGTAGATCGGTGTCGTGATGTAGAATGTCTTCTTTTCTGCCATGATGTTCCTCCTCGCGCGTGTATTAATAAATAGCGCATAACTAAATGATTATAGTTTTTTGCCCTCAAGTTTTCAAGAATCCCTCTTAATGCCCCTCTTCCACTCCCTACAGATTTTTTCCACAAAAGCGGAACGAAAAAACGTGTTTCCGTGGAAAAATCCTGTTTTTTTCCACGGAAAGCCTTATTTTCAGGCCGTCTTCGTGGAACTTTTTAGAGGGCTCGAAAATTGAGACTAGTCTCACAGCACCCCCAAAAGTCTCAACTTGCTTCAAACCCCTTTAATCCCGTGGTCAAGTCTCTATAATCTATCTCAAAAGGAGGGCACAACATGGCTATTACTGTATTAGATGCAATGCGTGCCCGCTACAGATCACTTATCAGTACAATTGGACTGCTCGAGAAAAAGATAGACTCTTTCCCTGGTGGTCACATATATATCAGGACACACAGGGGATATGCTTGTTATTATTGGTATTACAACAAAAAGGACAAATATCTTGGCAAGAATGATACAGAATTGATCCGGCAGCTCGCAGAGAAAGAACATGTCACAAAAGCACTGGAAACAGCTCTCCAAGAAGCAGAAATCCTCAAGAAAGACATCATTGAATATCCCAAAAACCATGTTGAGAATATCTATGATTCACTCCCCGATGCCATCAGGAAATACGCCACTCCGTTGATAACCGGCGACGAGGAATACGCCCGTCAATGGCTCTCAAAGCCCTTCACCCCCAAGCCTTTTGCCAAGGGCGCACCGGAATTCTATACGCTTAAGGGCGAGCGCGTCAGGTCAAAGTCTGAGGTGATAATCGCGGACAGGCTGTTTGCCAAAGGGATTCCATACAAGTACGAGTGTCCTGTTTTGATAGGCAATGAGATAATCCATCCGGATCTGACGATCCTACGGCTCAGCGACCGCAAAATACTCTATCACGAGCATTGCGGAAAGATGGGTGATCCGGATTATGTTGAGGGCATGGTCAGCAGAGTCAACAAATATGCCGGCGATGGCATTTTTCTGGGTGACCGGCTGTTCCTCACTTTTGAGTCCGCGTATCAGCCTCTTGATATTAGCTGGCTCGACGACTTCATCGAAAAGAACTACCGCTAGCGCCTCCCCCTTGACGGGTAACCGGAGCAGGTACTATCAACTCTCGGGTGTTATCTTCTTTCTGGGGTTATCAGCTCTCAGCCACTATCAGCCACCATTCGCACTCAGGTACTATCAACTCTCCGAAGCTATCTTATAAGCCTCTTTCTTATTCATCCCTGTGTATTCCGATACAACTGCAGCGATGTCCTTTGATGACATGCCTTTTGACTTCAGCAAGGCTATCAGGGCTGTTCCGTCGCCGGCTTCAACCATCGCCTTCTGCTCCATGGGTTCCAGGCAGATGCAGAATTCGCCGCGCGGCTCGTTTGAACCATAATACTCAACGGCTTCGGAAACTGTCATGCGAAGCACTTCCTCATATTTCTTGGTAAGTTCACGGCACAGCGCGATCCGGCACGAGCCAAAGCCAATATCAGCAAGCTCATCCAGGAGTTTTTTCAGGCGGTGCGGCGCTTCATACAGAACGATGGTCTCACCTATCAAAGTCAAAGCCTTTAGGCGTTCGCGCCTTTTCGAGCCCTCTGAAGGCAGAAACCCTTCAAAGTGGAAATATCTGGTATCAAGTCCTGAGATGCTCAGTGCGGCAGTTACAGCAGATGGGCCGGGAATAACGCTCACCTCAATTCCGTTGACCGCAGCAAGCATGGCAAGATCGGCGCCGGGGTCGCTTATCGCAGGCATTCCCGCATCGGATACTTCGGCCACGTTAAGGCCCTGCTTCAACAGATCGATTATTCCGTTACCGCTTGCGGCCTTGTTATGTTCGTGATAAGCGATCAGGCGCTTACCAGTGATACCGAGGTTCGACAACAGGATGCCGGTTACTCTTGTGTCTTCACAGGCAATAACATCAACGCTCTTAAGCACTTCGCAGGCTCTGGAAGACATGTCGTCAAGGTTTCCGATAGGCGTTCCGACTAGATAAAGCAATCTGTATGTTCCTCCTCGTAAATATGTACAGCCCTTTTGGTAAGGGCATCAGATCCTTCTTCGTTTATGAAAAGCGGCGGCAATGCCTTGAATTCGGCATTGGGCGCGCCCTTTTTTCCGGCGATCAGGACAAGGAAAGCAGGCTTTCCGGCATTTGCATGAACAGTAAGAAGTCTAACAGGTGTGATCTTATATTTCGAGTATAAAGCAAAACATTCGGGTACACGGTCAGCGCTGATGCACATGACGGCATAACCGCCGCTCGTTCTGGTCCTTAAGGACTGGACGCGGATAAAATCCTCCAGAACACCGCATTCAGCAAAACGCGCCGCTGCCAAATGCTCAGACTTTAGCGCAGGGTCAACGGCCGGGCCTTTTGTGCCGTCGTAAAAAGGCGGATTCATGAATACGACATCGTAAGCTTTGTTCTTAACTGAAGCAGGAAGATCGCGGATGTCGCAATTATAAGCGGTGATGCGGTCTGACAGGTTATTGAGCATTATGTTCTCACAGAAGACTTCATAGGCCAGATCATTAAGTTCCACGCCGTCAATGTGTGCATTCATGCAGCGGGCCGAAGCGAGCAAAGACACGCCGCCCGTGCCGCTCCCTAATTCAAGCATCTGACCGGGTTTTCCCATGCGGACAAAAGAGGCGGCAAACCATGCAAGAAGGACGCCTGCTGTATCGAGTTTATAGCAGTCTTTGTGCTGCAAAAGCTTAAGGCCGTCGCGACCGAGATCTTCGGGCACGATGTTCTCGCCTCCGACATTAACTACAAAAGGATCAGACAATTATTCTTACCGCCAATCTTATAACTTACAAGATATTATACAATTATTTGCAGAGTACGCTGTCACTTCTCATATTGATGATCGTACGGCGCAGAGAAATAAATTCAGATGCGCAGTTCTTACGCTTGATCTGATAGGGATATGCCTTCTTCACGATCTCATTTCTTTCCTCTTCACGCTGCTGCCTGTAGTAGATACCGTGAAAAGCTTCAGCATAAACATCAGTCTCTATGTCGAACTTTTCTATCTGAGCATCGATCCTGGCAAAATCCTCATTGTTGGAGGCATTATCCTCATAGATAAAGATAAGCTTCTGGAGTTCATCAAAATACGGCATGTCATCTTCAGAAGCTCTCTTAAGTGCATCCGCAATACTGTTCTTTATCTCCCTGATGTCTGTAATTGACAGATCATCTGACAGATCGATGTCACTGATTTTAGTCCATTTGCCTTCGCAGAGTATGCGGCCCAGAAGAGCTTCGAAATCCGACGGGCTTGACATGAGAATGCTGTCAAATCTCCTCTTGGCATCAAGATAGCGGCCGGAGTTGATCGCATCCAAAGCCTTTTCCATGGGAAGTCCGAAGAAAAGCGAGACGCCATAAGCTACGCCGCAGTGGTCGCACTGGTAGACTCTCTTTTCCTTATCAATAAACAATTGCGCAGCGCACTTGGAACAGCTTATGGACTTAGCTGCATCGATGTCAGCACTGTTGAAAGAACTGGTCTTTGCGGGTTCAGAGATTACCTTTCGGGCACTGCCGGTTGATGGATAAAGCTCGTCCAGCTTGTTAAATTCCTGTTTATAGTCGCTCTCGTAACCACTGATCTTACTATCCATTGTCTGCTCAAGCTTTTGCGCAGGATTAAACTCTTCGTCTTCCTTCTTATCTTGTTTAATGATCATCACGATTGCGAAAACTAAGAGGGCAACAAGACAGAACATGAAAAATATCATTTGTCCGACGCTTTTTGCGAGTTCCACCAGAGCCAAAAGCGGCAACAGGAAAAGGAACAACGGCCACCATCTGTGAATGAACTCAAATCGGTCTCTTGATCTGTCTTCCCTGTGCTCTTGCAAAAGCTTACTGTTGATGCTGATCTGGGCAGCATTGGAAGACAGTAGTTCTGTTTTCCTTTTCTGGTATTTGGTTATCTTCTCGTGAAGATTGATGAGATCATTTATCTTGTCGAAGAAATCCGCTTCGTTCTTAGGCAACTGTCTTTTCGCATTGATAACGGCCTTTTTCGCGGGGATCAGATCGCGGTTAACAAGAACACTGCGGTCTTTCAGTTCTTCCGGCGAAGAAACATTCAGTTCGCAGAGAACTATTCCCAAAAGTGCATCAAAGTTCTGGGGATCATTATCCAGCACCGTTAAGAACTTATCTTTTGCAGCATCAAAAGATTTTTTCTTAAGACAGCCTTTCGCCTGGACCAGGATCTCATCTCCATGGAAATCAACGGCGTTGAATTTTGTACCGCAGAAAGGACAATCAAAAAACTCCTGGTCCGAATCAAAAAGAAGGACACCGCCGCACTTTGCGCAAGAATAACTTTTAAGTAATGCCATTTGAATCAACCAAATCCCTAAGATCCGGAATCAATACCGGAAAACCTGACCCACATATTCATTATACTGGATTTTCAGCTGTGCGGGGACATTTTCGGACCGGCTGATTACAATATTTCCGTTATTTCTTCAGTTTGTTTAGCGCATCCTGCATCTTCTTGTTCTCGGCGTTTTCCTCAAGCCTCATGAGGAGGGCACTTACTCCGGTGCATACAGCAAATGACACAATGAATCCGACCCACGCGGCAGCATTTTCTATCGGAAACCAGCCGAAGACGATGACAAATACGATGATCGCGATCATGATCGTTACAAAGAATAAGATGTTGCGCACTATCAGGGCCAGGTTCTTTATGAGGATATCCGTGAGGAATACGTTCTGAGCAGCAGTGATTATCAACGCCATGAACAGGAGCTGCAGCAGTGTTGCGGATAAGAGTCCCTGTGAGCCGAGCGCGAAAAGCGAAGATACACTTTTCGCTTCATCACCAATAATCAGGTTAAATATGACGAACATCAGCACCATCACGCCGTAGATCGTAAATAGTTGCCTTATATAATCGAAAATACTCTTCTTCTCTTCCATTATCTTAACCCCAGCTTTCTTCTCAATTCATCGGAGTACATGCGCGATACGACGATCTGCTCACCGTTCTGAAGGGTGATCCTGATCTTGCGGTTGACGTCGGCCTTAAGGCTCTTTATCTTCCTGAGATTGACTAAGCTCTGCTTGCTTATCCTCAGGAAATCGCGCTGAACGAGCTCCTGCTCCAGTTCATAGAGCTTGAGCTCGGACTCATATGTTTCAGTGCTTGTGTATACGAATGTCTTGCGGTCAACGGCCTCAACATACAGGATCCTATCGGTTTCCAGGAGGAAAGTCTCATTGTCCTTCCGGACGGCGATCTGCATGTCGATCATGCGCATCATGGCGACGATCCTCTCGATGTCGTTATTCAGATGCGGGGCACGTATTATGACTTCGGTATCGTCATATTTGCCGTCAATGTCCAGGTTTATCTTCATTTACTCAAGTCCTTTTCGCTTAAAGGCAATAAAGAAAAGTGTTATGGCAAGGATGGCATTGATCAGGATGACAACAGGCGTCTCTATCTTCAGTCCGTCAAATGTCATCAGGTCCAGCATTTCGCGCAGCTGCTGCGTGTAGAATATCCTTGCGCATTTTTCTATTTTATCATTGAACATCGCGAGCATGGGAACAAACGAGAACACCAGCATGACGGGCACAAAAAGTGATGAGGCAGTCATCTGGTTGGAAGCAAACACTCCGATGCATGCGCCTATAGCGATAGAGATGATAAAACCAATAGCCATCACCGCAAGATAGAACGGAATCTGATAAGCGGAAAAGCCTGTAGCCATTACACCCGCGCCGGCCATGCACAATATCCATGTATATAATCCGACGCCTGCAAGATATTCGCCCGGCTTAACATTTGCCATCATGAGGACTCTAAGCGTATTCTTCTCTTTTTCTTCTGAAATTATCGATGCAACTGACGTAAGAGGCGCCATTCCCATATACATCACTGAGAACAGCTTTGTGAAGAACAGTTCAGGCATATCGGGTATTGTCACCGCATTTTCCATTATCAATGTCAGCACCGGATACATCACAAACTGTATCAGAACCGGCTTATTCTTTATGGTATCGGCTAACTGCTTTTTTATGATGACCCATATATTACGCATATCTGATCTCCTCCTCACTCTCCAGTTTCCTGCCTGTAAGCTCGATAAACACAGTCTCAAGCGTAGGTTCTGACGAGTGAATAGTCTCAATCTGACCCTGAGCCATGAGTTCCGCTATCTTCCCTGAAGAAGAAGCACCGTGCTCAAGCTCAAGGTCTTCACCGCTTTTTAAGTGGATATTCACTTTCTTCTGGTGATTGTACTTACGGCATATCTCACCGGGAGCGCCGCGGTCAATTATCTTGCCTTCGTTTAGGAGCGCGACCTCATCGCAAAGGCAGGATGCCTCCTCCATGTTGTGCGTAGTAAGGAACACCGTGCATCCGTTAGCTTTCTGTTCGAGTATCAGCTTGTGCACATATTTCATGGTCATCGGATCGAGGCCGCTCGTGGGCTCATCGAGGAATAAGAGCCTGGGTGATATCATCAGTACCCTTGCAAGCTGAAGTCTTGTGCGCATGCCCTTGGAAAGCTTCATTGCGGGCTTTTTCGATGCATCAGCAAGACCGACCTGCGCCAGCGCGGTCTTGATTCTCGAGCGCGGAACACCGTAAATATCTGCGAAGATCTTAAGATTCTCAATGCAGGACAATCTGTCATAGACGCCGTGATCGTCCATCATGATGCCTATCTGCCGTTTGTCTTCGCCCGAAAGCTCAGAGACTGGCTTGCCGAATACTGATATTTCGCCGCTCTCGAAAACAAGTTGCCCGGTGATGATCCTGATGAGGGACGTTTTGCCCGCACCCGAAGGTCCGAGCAAACCAAAGATCATACCGGGCTTTATATCCAGGTCAACGCCTGTGATAACTTTTTTGTCTGCAAAACTCTTGCAGATTCCTTTTGCTTTGATCATGTGAATCTCCTTTGAACTCCGTTAACGGTACCAACTTAACAAAGCCCAAAGGAGCATTCAACAGTCACAAACTCAAGTTGCCATATTCATGTTGCAAGTTGCCAAAAATGATGTTTTGGCCGATTAACTTGACTTTATATTCCTTCCATAAACTCATCAACAGCTTTCTTCATCGCATCAGGCTTGTAATAGAACATATAAGGGTCACCTGCGATGTTCTGAACGGTCTGTGTCTCCTCATTCGTGATCATCTTCTTATATGAATTTCCCCAGTTCACGCCATACATCTTCACTTCGTAGATGTAGTAACTCTGAAGGAACCTGGCAGGAATGTCAGAAGGGAGCTTAAAGCCGTTTACTGCATTCAGGTTGTCATAGACCATGCGGTATTCCTCAATGCATGCGCCCTGCATATAATCCCTTGAGAACAACGCCTTCATAGCGGGAATATTATCCTTGTACTTGCCGGCATAGAAGTTCTCATATATCGGCATCTGTGTATTTACAAATCCTGTAAACGACTTGACTTTCTGCTCCATGCCCGTATACCGCGAATAACGGCCGATAGCCCATCTGCACTCGTCTTCAGATGAATAGTTGCCAGCCGCGATATGCGGTGCAAGTTCCGGAACAAATGCATCCAGACTTATCATTGCCGCAACGCCTTCCGGGTATTTCTCAATGAAGCGGTAAGCATAAGGTCCCGACATGAAATGCGGAACGAGAACGATATTCTCCTTTATTTCCAGACCGTCCAGCGTGCCCTTGATAACGTCGGCATAGAAATCAGCAGTCCTCTCACCATCGGAATCACCGCTGAAGCCGGTTCCGGGATAATCGATAACGACCACTCTGTAATTCTCGGCAAGTTTATCGGCCAGAGGCTTAAGATGCATGGTCGATCCGGGGAGCAGATATGAGCTCATCAGCACCATCGTATAATCGCCTTCACCGGCCTGATAGACGGCAATATCTGTTTCTCCCACATCGACCGTTGTTATATTCTCATTCCTGTATTTCTCCAAATCTGCGGCGGCGTTACTCAAAGAAACTCTCTGCTTCACGGTCATAAAACCGACAACCACGACGGCAAGAATCAGAAGGCCGATGGTAAACCTTTTGATATCATGCATGAGTTTCTGCAAAATATTGAAGCGGTCGTAGATCCACTCTATCAGGTCAGCTGATCTGCGCAGTGCATAAGCAGCTGCTGTCGACAGCGCGAAAACAACGATCACGTAAAGGAAAATATTCTTTATATAACAAATTGCCTTAGTCGAATCATCAGTGAAATGATGCGCGAAGATCTCTACAAACAACCCGTGCACGAGATAGAACTCAAGCGTCATCTTTCCGAAGAACGAGAGCACCTTGCCCGGCAAGCTTTCTTTCTCTTTCACAGGCCCGGTTGCAAGGTTATATACGAACAGCGAGAATGCCGAAGCCGCAATGACCTGAACCACGATCTTGGCTACATTAAGCACGCCGTAATTACTCATTCCTGCCAAGTGATATATCTTGTCTGAGTACTCGCTCGCGAAAAATGTCACCGTGCAGACAACAGCTGAGATAACGATTGCAGGTATACTCCTCTTCTCTTCCTTCTTATCCGCCATGATAATTCCCAAAAGGAACACAGGCGATGCATTGATCCACCAGTTCCCTTTTACGAGCACATAGCAGATAACGCTGTAAGCGAGTATCCACGCACCCATGACAAAAATAGAAGCCTTGCATTCCCTCTTGTACGCGACATAGAAGCCTATATAAAGGATCAGTATCGTATAGATAAACCAGGAGTATGGATTTAAAGGGAACTCTACGCTTTTCTTTAATGCCCTTACAATAAGCCATGCGAGCTGCATTATCAGGAACGCCGGCACGATCTTATTGAATCTTTTAACCAGGAAATCATCCACATAGTTCTTCTTTGCACGCAGGCTCTTGATCAGGCCGTAGCCTGAGCAGAAGAAGAAAAACGCGACCATAAGATAACCTACCGGAACGAACGGCTCCAAGCCGTGCTGCTTATATGCGGCAGGCACCCAGAAAGCCGATGTTTTCTGCGAAAGATGGTGCAGCATGATGATTATTGCAAACACGCCGAGTATCTTTCTTGATACTTTTACATTCATGGTATTCTCACTCATAGTACCTATCCTCCTATAAGCGAAATTACCATTTTTGATTTGAGGTTTATATCAAAATCTTACGATTACTTGAGTAATCCTATGGAAATTATGATATTTCGACAAAACAGGCGTTCAGGACCGCTCTTATGCGGGAACTTTTTTCGCGCCGCTCCGCTTACGCAAGACACCGAACAGCACTTCAAGTCCTGCTGTAACAATCACTATGGCTATTGCGGCGATTAGAATTCTCAGCCCCAGCTGTCTGTTATGCTCACTCTTCCAGCCCTCTGCAAATTCGGCCGAAATATAATTGGAAGCCGGATAAGTTCTCATCAGGCGCTGCTGGAGCGCTGCTGGATCGCCGTTAGTCGTAATAAGCAGCTGAATGTAAGAGACGGCATCATCTTCAATAAGGTAGTCATTCAGTTCCTTAATAAAACCGTCCCACGTATCAGGATCGTACTTATAGTACATATAAATATCCGGCTCATCCTGCGTGATCTTTGTGCCGTCAGGTGAACATTTAACAGTTACATACTCCTGCGCTTCAGGAATACCGGAAGTGTCGCTTATGCCAAACAGCGAAAACATCCCGGAAGGGCCGCCATAATACTTGATCGTGTCAACCGGAACAGCCACGTTAAAAGTCTCATGATCAAGAATGCGGTATGAGAAATCCTCAAAAGCCGCATCGCTGTAGATGTATAAATTCTCAACACCATCCCAGGTACTCAGCTCAGGTATCTGCTCATAATCAATGAACGCAGTCTCATCCTCCGGAACGATCCCTCGCGCCTTTGTATACGTACGGTTCAGTTCATCAAAAGCTCTGTCCACGCTGTATACAAACACCGAATCAGTATCCGGCACCTCATCGGTACAGTAATCAGAAAGGAGCTCAAAGCACACGTAAAGCACCAGCAACGGCAGCATAATGGCCGGCACAACGATCTGCAATACCAGAAACAATTTTGAACGCATAAGGATCCCTCGCTATAGTTATTCCGCTCATCATTGTATCATTTGAGATAAAAGTTCCGGTAACACTTATTTGATATGTTTCTTGTTGATAGTCTTTTCCGATACTCTTCTATTGAACCTCTGTTAATTGATCTATAACTATTAACTTCTTTTGTTCCATCATCTTCCCAACCGCATAAAGGACATGTTTCATATCCTGTACCTTCAACCGCATCATATTCTTCGGTTAATGTTTTGTATCCACAACACGGGCAACAGTACAATTGTTCAACAGTTCCCATAACATCAACTTTTTTTCCAATAAGCGTTTCTAAAAATTCAGATAAGTATTCATTTGAAATACCGTAAATAACATCCGAGTTTTCGTAGTCATCGGCTATTCGAAATCTTTTTGATAGTTCTTCATTTTTATTCCAAATATGTCTAATTGCTTCAATTATCTTATTAACATCTTGTCTATTTAATTCCATAACTATTGTCCCCAAAACATATCAGCTACATAATTATCGGTTTTTGTTTAACGATATCAAACACTCCATAAAACTCTTATATAAATCTGAAGTGTGCTTTATCAACTTCGATTGCAATATGATTTCATTTGTATCTTTAACGTCATTAATGTACTTCAAATATGCAGATTCTATTTCAGAAATGACATCATCTAAAGATAACTCATATGCAAACTCTTTCAAGTTAGTTTGTATATTCCAAACTTCAACTATTACAGATTTATCCATATGGACTCTGATTTCGAGCAGATTGCTATTTAATAAACTGATGTTGTGCACATCACCTTTTAGCAATGCGATACCACACTTAATTAACTGATCGACATAATATGAGATATCTTCATCGCCTTCAATTCCCTCAGCAGCACATTTTACAAAACCAAGTGTGAATTCCCCGAGCCGAAGGACCATGAATCCATATACTGAACCATCGTCACGATTAAACTCTTCCAGAGAATAACTCTTCAACTCTTCTCTATTAATCACCCAATCTATATAATTCATCCTTCAGCCTCAAAATAGAATTCTCAAATTATAGATAATATAAATATATTCAGTTTTTCCCCACCTATACTAGGCATAGATCTCTACCTTTTCACTATTTACTCCACATTATCTCGAAAATGAATATTGGCAGCCAGGATATCATCATTTTCATAGCCAATATACACTTTTTCCCACTCTTCTTTGCTTCCATTATAGTAGACGTCTTTTATTTTCCAATTGTTTTTAAATGCTGACTCCTGAATGCACTTAATTGATAAAGGTAAGACAACTGTTTTTATGTTAAATCCGTATACAGAATACTGCTCTATTTCTTTCACACCTTCAGGAAAGACTATTTTTTCAACATAATGATTGATTATTGATTCTTCATAAACGAATTGAACCCCGGCCGGAATCTCATATACTATATCTTTCTTTTGAGGAGGATAAAGAATGATCGCAGAACCATCGCTCGAAAATAAAACTCCATCAAAAGTTTTAAACTCGGTATTATTATCTTCGAGAACGATCTCAGAATATGTACTCAAATCTCCTCTGAATACGCCTTTTACTGGTATACCATCCGCATTATTAGGAATATATAAGATTCCACCATCACATTTAACCGGCTCTAAAAAGCAGCCACCTGATGATTCTCTCATGTGGCAAAGAAAGGTAACACCTTTAAAGTTAACTGTTTTATTCATCCCCATGTTAATTCCAAAACTGTTTATATGCCTATAACTTAAGCTTCTCCATATACTGCACGGGAACATTCTTTGTTAGCCAAACGTTATTTACAGAGCAAAAGAACTTATACCCGTCACGATACATTTCTCCACTTTTAACTATATAGATAACCGGTTTTCCATGCCTCTGTCCGACCTTGTATGCAGTCTCTTCATTCGAAGACAGATGAACGTATAACCTTGACTTTGGAATCAAGCCTTCCTTATCGATAGAATCAACATATTTCTCACCGGTTCCGTGATAAAGGATCTCCGGCGGTTCTTTCTCATCAAGCTCAACATCAACAGGAATTGAATGTCCCTGATTTGCTCTTATGAGAGTCTTGTCTTCATTGAAAGAGTACCGTTGCTTCTCATCTTCTGAAACAATCTGTTCCAACACAGCCATATCTATAGGATGCATCTTTGATACTCCTGCTATCAGTTCATCAACATTAGCCCAGCCATGCTCATCAAGGGTAATGCCGATCACTTCCGGTTTATGACGCAATATAAGCGAAATGTATTTACTGATTTCTTTGTAATTCATTATTTGTACCTGCGCAGACTAATAATTCGCATTATAATCCTTTATCTGCCGTCATATAATTCACAATCAACGAATGTGTTTTTATTAACCTTCTTTATTAACCTTCTTCCAATCTGTCTATCATCATGATCTCATCTTCTGTCAAATCACAAATCGAAAAACCAACTATTTGATTACAATTATCGACCAGCAAATCAAATCTTCCATTTCGATATGATTTTACCGGCTCTTGTTCTTCTTCAAATAGACAAACCAGGTTTCCTTCATGTTTGAACATGCTATATCCTTTTACAACGCAAATACAATCATTAACTTTTGAGAAAACACTTCTATCAATTATTACATCTCTGTTCTGAGAATTATCCAGAAACTCAAATGACTTTAGCATCTTAATCTTAGTTACAAATGCAGTAACACTGACAATCATTCCATTATGAATATCAACCACAACAACTACCGGACGCATACCGCACCCCTTCGTTAAATACCAATAACACGGCGCTTCACATTTATGACTCGAATTAACTACTGATATCCCTATCAAACCACCGGCATAACTATCAAATGAGATGTCAAACTTGTTTTTTATTCGCTTTAAATCTTTTACTGACAACATAACAGGCTGCCACCCAAACATTTCCGGGTATATTCTCCAGGTTGGATAACACCATCCGTCGACGCAATCCATATTATCCATTATTTCATCTTCCAATTCCTCTTCACCAATCTCACGCATTTCGGCTCTGATCGACTCTAACACGTTATACATGGTGTCTTTATCCATTCCCGCTTGCTTATATTGGATCAATAAGTCATAAATACCGGTTGGTTTATTACCGCTTTTCAACTTGCGCAACACTTCTTCCCTTAATTCATCAAACACAGCTATTACCCCCAAATACACTTTGCCTAACAACTGGCATTCATCCATTATCTGCCGTCATATAATACACAATCAACGAATGTGTTTTTATAAAACCCTGCTCTTGTTCCAACAATGTATCGTCTGGAATCTTCAAAACAAAAAACATGGATTTTATCTTTAGGCACTTCCATTCCCATTCTTTTTGATATATAAGCTACATCCTTATCTTCAGTGTTAACTATTACTCCTGTTTTATCCCTGCCTAAAGGCATATTTATGTATTCAACACCAATGAAATATAGATCTATGTTATATTCACCATTCTTAGCTCGAAAACATGTTTCTCCCATTCCTATTAAATAATTCCATAACGAAAACTTATAATTCCGCCCTTCTTCTGCATCAATACGAACACAATCAGCCTTATGGCATTTATACATTTCATAACGTGGATATGACATAGTATGCTTAGTTATGTCAACGGGAACAATAGCATCAGCTTCAACCCTGTTCTCACCAAATTCAATCAGACCCTTTTCTTTGATCATTTTCGCACCAAACTTATAATCTGAATACGCAACGAGATCTATGTCTTTTACATTAAAACACAGAACATAATCCGCCCATGTCTGCGGATCAGGATGTTCACACATCACCAGATATTTCTCGACGCCATTAATATTCAATAAATGCATAATTCAATTCACACTTTTGACTGTTAAACGGATAATACTTTTCCTAAATCCAGAATTGCTATTGCCATTATACAAAGAGATAATAAGGTCTGCATGTTAATATACACTCTTCTGTAACATAATCCCCAAGCACCAGTTAACGTAAATAAAAATGAACATATAAACAACTGAGCAACAGACTGCATTTGTTCAGATATATTTGCAGTCAACATTAATAGAATATCCCATTCCGTTAACACAACTCCGACAATAACACTTGCTATTTCAACAATTAAATAAAATATCGATGTTATAGTTTCATTCTGATCTTTGTTAAGGATTGTTTTATGGCTGTGAATAAACAAGAATATACATCCTGCTATGGCAAATGATGTGCCAACAGCAAAGATAAAATAATACCCGATATATCTAAATGCTTCTCCTAAATCAAAAGAGAAAACGGCACTAAAAAACAATATGCACCAACCAACAGCAATGAAAACAACACCTTTTTTTCTATTTGATATATTCATATTACCCCTCCACAATAATTCCGAATAAGTCTAACACAAAACCAATAAAATCATTATTTAGTGACATTACCGTTTTCATTGGTCCCATCATTCCATGATTCTATTAGAGTATAATACTTGGCATTTTCATGAATAAACAACTCTTTGCCGCCAAGCATATATGCTTCAAAGATAAAGCGCTTTCCTTCCTCTGTCTGACCTGATTCATATAAGCACTGACCATATCGTATTAAGACGAATTCATTTATCATTTCAAACTGGTTATATAAATCGCGAAAAAATGGAAGGGCATCGGAATAATCACCTTTAAAGAAGTAAACATCCCCTTTGGCGGCATATATCCAGCTTGCCGCATCCCATTTGAGTTTAGGTTCGGGAAGCAAGTCCCAAGCACTGTCATATTCGAGAAGTGCTTCATCAAACAATCCATCGTCGAATAATCTGTCACCTTCTTCACAATAACTAGTTATTAATTTATATAAATCGTCATCAAGTTCATCGTTATCGCTATAAGCATTGGAATCAGAGTTTGTCCCCTTCAATTCCGATTCCTTGCCTGACATAAAGTCAATATATTTTGAATCAGCCGCATTGAAACATCTTCCTTCAGATTTCTTATCAGCTATATGAAAGAGTTCTCTAGCTTCCTGCAGATTGTTATTCATATAAGCAATTTTCCCAAGCAGCATTTCCCTGTGACCAGAGTCTGCTCTTTCAGGATCAGCCAACGCTATATGATTCTTCCATTCATTCATCAATGGTATGTTATTGGTTTCAATTGCCAACTGAACTACACGCCAAGCAACTAAATAACTCTCATCATAATAATACTTATCATTAGGAATTAATGACCAACAGTCCAATAACATTAAGAGTTCTTCGTTATACTTGTGTTCGTTTAATAGTTTTAGACACTGATTATAGTATTCATTAAATAATCTGAGTTTTTCTCCACCTATGTTAGGCATTTTTTCACCTCTTTTTTCTATTTTATTACTACGATGCTGGAGGAAGATATGTTATTTCACTTCCAGCTAATTTTGCTCCCGCTGAACGATTGTATCGAAAATACTCCAAATAATAATTGTTTGGATTATTCATCCAAGCCCGAACTTGAGAAGAAAGCGGTCCATATAATCTCCCCAGATTATTCCACCAAGTAACAGCATCCGTTTTATGAGACATATCTGCCGTCATATAATTCAAAAGTTAAAACTATTTATTTGCTTTTATAAAGTATCTGTACCCTTTGAAGATAACTATAAATTCCTTGTTATTTTCAATTACTTCAAACTCATAATCGGTATTGGCACAGAATATATACGTATTTTTATCATATTCTGAACTTGCATTTTTACCATTTGTTAATTGTATTAGTGATACTCGCAATGTGAAATTCAGCATGTCAATTATTCGTTTTGCCAATTTCGTAGACACACTACTCCACATAGCATATTTTGAGTTTCCTCGGATAACATTTCCTAAATAAATATTTTCTAAAGATAAATTTTGTAGTTCTCTATCCAAAAACCGGTTTATCGGTTCAGAGAAAAGAAACATTTCTAATTCAGCAAAAGAATTAAACCTGTTACAACTGATTTTCCCAAAATCAGATTCCCACCTTATCATTAAACTATCATTTTGAATAATCAATGAATATCCATTTGAACTAATGGTATTGTAATCAAAGTATAATTCAACAGCTTCCTCAAAGACTGGTAATTTCGGAAAAACGCTTCTTATTTTACCCCAATCGTCATATAAATGGTTATATATGCAATTATAACTATTATCTATACCTATTATCCCCCTAAGTAATTACATATCTGCGGTAAAGTATTTAGTTTTCGATTGCGTGGATATTACATTATTTTATAAACATCATTCAATACTGTGGATGCACAAAACTGTACTCATTGTATTATGCGCTTTGACACCTGGACAATGAAAACGCCTCCTTTACGGGAATTTCCACCACTTGACGTGCTATTTCACAAAATAAAAACGCGTCCCCTAAAGAACGCGTTAAGATTGCTTGGTTTAAATCTTACGATCTATTAGCCTTCAGCGATAGCGCCTGTAGGGCAGGAAGCTTCGCAAGCACCGCAGGAAACACAAACATCAGCGTCGATGTTGTACTGTGTATCACCCTGAGAAATAGCTCCAACGGGGCAGCCATCAGCGCATGTGCCGCAAGAAACGCAAGCGTCAGAAATTACATATGCCATAAAAAATATCCTCCTATTCAGATTGATAACTGATTATTTCACAAAAAGGTGAAATCAACAAGTGTTTACCGACTTTTGTCGATAACGCGGGGTTCACTCCTCTTCGCCGTCAGAATCGCTGTAAGCGCCGTTCATGTCAGGATAGTCGTTAAATGCAGTATTTTTGCTGTTGCGCTTAGCCATGTCATGGTTCAGATCCTCAAGAGCTGCCCAGGAGAACTTCTCTATCTCGGTGTCATTCTCGGTGACGAACTTAACATTTACAGTCTCTTCGATATAGTTAACGTCAGTAACAAGGCCCATTCCGTTAGGTGTTCTGATTCTGGCACCTGCTTCGGGAAGTCTTCTGTGAGCGTCGTCGTAAGCTTCCTTCTCGAACTGGAGGCAGCACATAAGCCTTCCGCACGCGCCGTTCAGTTTGCCCGGATTAAGGGATAATCCCTGGGCTCTTGCAAGCTTTAAGTTGACGGGAGCAAAACGGTTAAGAAACGAGCAGCAGCAAAGCTCCCTGCCGCACATGCCGATTCCGCCGACGAGCTTTGCCTGATCTCTTGAACCGATCTGTCTTAACTCGATCCTGGTGCGGAATGTATAAGCGAGGTCTTTAACGAGTTCTCTGAAGTCCACCCTTCCGTCTGCCGTGAAATAGAATGTCAGTTTCTTCAGGTCAAAGGAATATTCGCAGTCAACGAGATTCATCTCGATAGAACGTGCGGCGATCAGCTCCTTGCACTTGAAGAAGGCATCCTTTTCCTTGGCGCATATGTCGTAGTACTTATCAAGCTCTTTCTCATTTGCGATGCGCTTGATAGCGGGGATCTCCTCTTTGGTATCTTCGACGTAGGGTTCCTGCGCAACAAATGCGATCTCCTCGCCAAGCTCGGTATCGATCATGACTGCGTCGCCCAGGCTCAGAGCATAGCCGTCGCAGCTGTATCTTAATGTGACGCCAGCGTCTCTTGTACGTAAATTAACGATCTTCATTTCTTAAGCTCCTCATGTATGCGAAGAAGCATGGCGGATGCAGTGGAATCAAAGTTGGAATTGACTTCCAAAGCCCTAAGGAAGGTATTTACCGCTTCAGTGCATCTTCCTAATTTAAGTGTGGTTATATGTTTATTGGTGAGAACAAAGTTCTCGATTGCTTCCCTGTCCTGTTCGTTGTTGATCTTGCGGCATTCCGGGTAGTTGATGAGCCTGCCTGCGTCATCAAGGAATAAAAGGATCGATGAAGCGATTATCTTCGCATCGTCCTTAAAGCCGTTAAGAACTTCCAAATAGTCTTCGAGCACATCGATATATGAGCTCTCAGGCATTGCGATCATTATGCTGTTTATCTCGTGTCTCAGGCTGACACCGGAATCCTCCATTGCAAGGCTTATGGCCTTTCCGGGGATCCTTCCGCTGTTATATACTGCCGATTTGATTTTCGAGTCCTCAAGATCGGGGCAATTGGCCCTTACGATCTGCTCTAATTCCTCTTCGCTGTAAGGATCGAGCTTGATCTCAGTAACTCTGGACATGACGGTATCAAGGACGGCATCCGTATTTGAACTTGTAAGAATGAATACGACATCCTTCTTGGGTTCTTCCAGAGACTTAAGGAGCGCATTCTGGCTCTCGACGCCGAGATAATCGAAATCTATTATGAACGTCTTAGTCCTTGCGAACTGAGGCTTTAAGTAGGACTCCGCGACGACATAGTCCTTTATGAAGTCGACCTTGACCATCTTGGTCTCGGAAGGTTCGTAGACTCTGGTAACGTCAGGCGTCGTGAAGTTATCGAAATACTTGCAGTTGGTGCACACTCCGCAAGCGCCGTCAGCGCCCGCGTCAGAGCACATCAAAGCCTTGGCAAACTCCTCTGCGATGAGCCTTTTGCCCATACCCACAGGACCTGAGAGCATATATGCCCCGCTGCCGCGCCTCTGGGCCTCAGCAGCTAATCTGAGCTTGATCTGCTTCTGTCCTGTGATATTGGAAAATGCCATCAGATCTTACCTTTCAAGCTTTCTATTACCACATTGAATATCTCATCAATGCCAAGCGTTGCGTCTATCGTAACGATCCGCCCGTCTGAATTAGATGCGAGCTCCAGATAACCTTTGCGCACGTCTTCCTGGAACTTCAAGCCGGCAAGTTCGATCCTGTCAGAGGCCTCGCCCCTCTTGCCGCGCCTTGCAAGAGCTTCTTCCGCGCTGATGTCGAAAAAGAATGTGACATCCGGCTTAAGGCCGCCCGTTGCCGCCATGTTAAGCCCTGCAACGAAATCCATGCCCATGCCTCTTGCCATTCCCTGATATGCCGATGAGGAATCAAAGAACCTGTCGCAAATAACGATCTTACCCTCTTCAAGAGCCGGCTTGATCACTTCATCCGTGATCTGTGCTCTTGCAGCCTCGAAAAGAAGCAGCTCTGTCCTTGCCGTCATACGTGAATTCTTCTTATCGAGAAGGATCTCCCTGATGCGCTCGCCTATTGCCGTGCCGCCGGGTTCCCTGACAAAGATGAAGTCCTTGCCGTTGTCCTTAAGATAATCCTTAAGGAGCTCGCACTGCGTGCTCTTGCCGCAGCCGTCAATGCCTTCAAAAGTGATAAATATGCCCTTCATCGTCAGTTGAGATTAATATTCTTGAGTGATGCGATCTCAAGATATATTTCCTTGGTTATTCTGGCGTTGTCGCTCCTGATGTCGTCGATAGTCTCGACCTTCTTAACATTCTTGGCGACTTCTTCATTTATCTCTCTGCTGCGCTTATTCTTCCTGGGGTTCTGATTAAACTGCTGATTGCGCTTCTCATTGCCCTGGTTCTGCTCACGGTCACGCTTGAACTTATTGTTATTCTCGCGTCCGCCCTGCTTCTCGCGGTCGTAATTGCGCTCTCTGTTATCACGGTTCTTCCCTTCATTCTGGAATTCCGCATTATTCTGTCTCTTATTCTCGTTACCGCCCTGCCTTTGGCCGTTATTTCTTCTTCTGTGATTCTGATTGCGGTTCCTGTATCTGGGGTTGCCCTGCTTCTCCGAATCAGATCTCTGGCGCCTGTTTTCTTTGTTAAAGCCCTGTTCGTTATTGCGGTTATTCGACTGCTGAACCGGTGCGCCCTGGTTGTTTTCTGACATAAAAACCTCCATCTTTCTCTCTAGTGGCAATTAATTATAAACTTTGGTACCTGATAACTCAATTATCAGCGCTTCCGATATAGGGACACTTCCTTATCATCGGGGTGATCAATGTCCACATCTTTGATCTCCCTGAGCGGTACGGTAACAAATGACCTGACATTCCATCTCGGATGAGGAATTGTTAGTTCAGGCTTCATTATGACCCTGTCACCGTAGAAAATAATGTCGATATCGATTGTCCTCGGACCCCAGTGAACTTCTCTGGTCCTTAAGAGATCGTTCTCGATCACGTGGATCTTATCAAGAAGTTCAAAAGGATCGATATCCGTGTAAAAGCCAACGCAAGTATTGAGGAAATAAGGCTGATCCTCAAGTCCCACGGGCTCTGTCTCATAGATCGACGCGAACTTGAAGCCTTCGTTGCCGTCTATGGCCTGGAGAGCCTTCTCAGCCGCGAGGATATTGGCTTCCCTGTCGCCCATGTTGCTTCCGAGGGAGACGATGACGAACTCCTTGCGGTTCCTCTCTATCGTGACTTCCATGGTCTCGAAAATTCCCTTTACCGGCGCTTCGGGCTTGGATACTTTCACCCTTACCTTCAAGATCCGCTTATCTGCCTCATGAACGGCATCAGCGATCTTCTGGGCAAGGCGCTCTATAAGATTGCCGTCATCACCTGTAACGGTCTCTTTTGTGACCTCATAGATATTCGAATAATCAACGGTATCAGCCAGGTCATCCGTATAGCAGCCCCTGATCCTGTCAACGAAGAGGTCCAGCGACACAATGAACTTCTGGCCGTCCTTCTTCTCGAAGTCAAAACAGCCGGTATGTCCTTCAAATTCCATTTTCGAGAGCGTGATCTTATCCAATTCCTCTTATCCTTTCGAAAATCACAAATTCGCGAACGCGTAGAACGTCTCGTCAAAAGAGTTCAAAGCCATTCTCGACGCAGCGACATTGTGGACTCTTACGATCGAAGCGCCGACCGATGCTGCCGTGAACGAGAGACCTGCGGTGGCATAGTCGAGCTGGGCCTCAGTAGCGGCATCACCGCCTGCAAAGATCCTTGCATAGCGCTTTCTGGATGCGGCATAAAGGACCGGATGCTTTCCCTGCATGCCGAGGGAGAGCAGAGAAGCCGTAAGCTCAGCATCTTCGATCCTTGTCGTGCCGAAGCCGATGCCGGGATCTGTCATGATCATGTCGTCCGTCATACCGGCTTTCCTGGCAGTCTCAATGCTTTCGGTAAGTTCTCTTACACATCGTCTGCTGATAGGCTCGAAAGCCGGGAAATCGTCGCCTCTGGTCCTTCTGTTGAACATGAGGATACATCCGGCGCCGCTGTCTGCAACAACCTTTGCCATATCAGGATCTACAAGAAATCCGTTAACGTCATTAATGATGTCGGCACCTGCCGTAATTGCCTGTGCCGCCGTACCGGACTTGTAAGTGTCCACTGACAAAGGGATATCAAATCTGCTCCTTATCGCGGTAAGAGAAGGAATGAGCCTTTCAAGCTCCTCTTCTTCAGTGATCGGAACCGCTTTGGGACCCGTTGATTCGGCACCGATATCTATGCAGTCAGCGCCTTCTTTGATCATGCGCGCGCACTGGTCAACAGCCGAATCAACATCTGTATATCTTCCGCCGTCGGAGAAGGAATCCGGTGTGAGATTTAAGATGCCCATAATGAGCGTCTTCTTACCGAACTCGAGCGTTCTGTTGCCGCACTTATATATTCCTGAGAATCTTCCGTCTGTTGAATTCATTTAAGATCTCCGTTAAATGCCCGAACGCTGCCTGTTGATGAGAGCGAGGGCTTCATTTCTTGTTCTGATATCAGATCTGCATCCGCCTCTCATAGCCGATGTGACGGTCTTTGAACCGGGCTTTCTTATGCCTCTCATGGTCATGCAGAGGTGCTCTGCTTCGAGAACGACGCAGACAGATCTTGCATCAACCGCCTTCTCGATCGCGTCGGCGATCTCGGAGGTGAGCTTCTCCTGAAGCTGGGGCTTTCTGGATAATGTATCGACGATCCTTGCAACCTTCGAAAGACCGAAGATCTTGCCGTCCTTGGGGATATATACGACATGAGCCTTTCCGTGGAAAGGAAGAAGGTGATGCTCGCACATAGAATAGAACGGAATATCGCCTATCAGGATCATCTCGTCATTGCCCTCACCGTGGAAGGTCTTGATGTCTTTATTGATATCCCTGTGAAGTCCGGCAAAAACTTCCGCATACATTCTCGCTACTCTTTGAGGCGTCTCCAGAAGTCCTTCTCTGTCGGGATCTTCACCGATCGCCTCAAGGATATCCCTCACAGCATTCTCGATCTTCGGGAGATCCATATTAAGGCGGCTCTCCTCGGGTATCGAATTGTCATTTGCGTAATCGTACATCTATGTCTCCTTCAAGTTCAAAGATATTTTTTCCTGTATTCCATCGGGGTCATGCCCATCTGTTTCCTGAATGCGACATTGAATCTTTGCGGGGATGAGAATCCCGACTGCAAAGATATCGCGGAAACCTTTATCTCGTTATTCTGGAGGAGCTTGCAGGCCTTCTCTATCCTCTTTTTCATGAGATAGTTCATCGGGCTTATACCTGTCTCATCCCTGAAAGCTCTTGTGAAATAACCCTGGCTTAGGAATACGTATGAAGCAGCCTCCGATACGGTGATTCCCTGATCGAAGTTCTCGTCCATATACTGCTTTGCGATAGCGACAAGTTCTTTTGCCTTGCCGTTCTTAACTCTGAGGTTCTCCTCCCACTCGCTCCTGAGTGATCTTGAAAGGACGATCATGAGCTCTACCGACAGCGTGTGTACCATAAGATCCTTGGCATAAAGGTTTTTGGAATCCTCGGTTACTATGCGCTCTGCAAGCTGGCCGATCTCCTTCTTGCCGCTTCCCTTAATCACGAAGAACGGCTGTCTTGTGATGTCGTTGTCTTCGGTGATACCGAGATCTGCAAACTTCAGGAAGTTCTCAAGTGATATTTTCGCGAGCGAACCCGGAATGGATACTGAAGGACCGGCACTGTTGCTTAGCTTCTGCGTATCCTTATTGTTCTTAAGCGATTCTCTTGTTTGCTCAAGCTCTGACAGCTCGTGAACAAAGCCGAAATAGAGATTGAGCATATCGGCCTTGCTGCTCCTTATCACAAGCTTATGCCTTACGAGCGGCCTTATTATCACGACCGCTCCGTCCGTAAGTGAGACGGTCTCATTTCCGATTACAAGATCAACCTTGCCTTCGCTGAGGTATAGGAGTTCATGAGAATTGTGCATGCTTTCATCAGGGAGAAAGTCCTTTTTCTCATATGAATGCTCCAATCCTTCGATTACGATCGGCACCGAGCCCTCTGATAAGAAGACGTCATCCTCAATTGCAGAAAGAAGCTTGTTTGCCATTAGTCAGATCCTCGTTTCTAGATAAAATTGATTGAGTCGATATAGATTTCGCCGTTGCGGTCCTTGTCTTCGATATAGATCCGCAGGCTGTTAAGTCTGATAGGTCCGTCCTCGGAATACTCAAGCGTGATCGTCTGCCACGAGAGCTGCTGCTTGATCTCAGCCTCGCCGAAGTCCTCGACGATGAGTCTCTTCTTCTTCTGATCGGGATTGAAGACCGAGAGCTGTATCCTTGATCTTCCGTATATCTCGATTGGCGCGAAAAGAGATGCGTACTCAAGGCACGGCTCAAATCCGTATAAAGACTTATCTGTCTCATAGCGGATGCGCAATGATGCGCTGCCTGTGAGCTTGTGGATATTATCCTGCGAGATTATTCCCTTGCCTTTGAATGTCCTGTATATCTCAAGAGTCTCAAAATCGGATTCAGGAGTCCTCTTGCCGACGAATTCAAGCTTGTCACAATGAGTAAAGCTGAGGTCAGGCGCAAAGTAAGCTGGATCCCTGTCGAATCTGAAAGGCAGGATCGGAAGGTCCTCGCCGTTCTTCAGTGTCGCGTCATGCGGGAAAGGCGTGAAGCCGTAAGTAATTGATGCGGGCTCCTCTATATCATCTCTCCATACCATTACGCACATTCCGTAAAGACTCTTTGCATGCGCGGGATAGAAGATCCTGTCCTCGCCTGCTACGGCAAATCCGGTGATCTCACCGGTGGCATCCTGGATATTAAGACCGGATCCGAGATTACTGAACTTGATGATCCTCTTATTGCCTGCTATCTCAATGTCATTGGGCTCAGGTGAAGATTTGCTCATCTTCGGTGAGAAGTGAGTTCCGAGAGCGATCGTCGCAAGTCTCATTCCGAGGATAAAGCTTATAGTCTTATCGGGAAGGAGCATATCATGCATGCTTACGATTCCGGAAGGCATTGAAAGGAGTTTGGTAAATGCCGTGAAATTCTCGTTGAATTCAAGAACGCTGTACGGATTATCAAAGTCCACATCATTAGGATGCATAGTTACGAAAAGGATCGAAGGCATTACGGTCTCATCGTATACTTCCTTCGGCTCAAATACTTCCGCAAGAGTCGTAAGAAGTCCCATGAGGAAGAGATCATATCTCTCGAAGAGCAGCTCGCCCTTGTCAGGTGAGAAGCAAAAGCCCCTTACCGAAAGATTCTTCAAAGGAACGAGCTTTGTCCTGTAAAGAATGGACATTCTGTATTTGAGCTTTATGAATCTCTTCTCATCTTCAGCGCTAAGCTTGCCGGAATCTTCCTTCTTCTCGGGTATCATGCCGAAGTCGAGCTGGCTTGCCGATGAGAACGAGATATTCTCCTTATGGCCCTTCGATGCATTAAGAGTGCTGTCTCCCGATGTCGGGAAATCGATATCAAGAGGCTTAATGTCATCAGGATCCTCACCTGACAGTCTCTTAATCTCATCCTGCATCGAGATATCGATATCGCCTTCGTCAATTGTCTTCTTGTATTCTTCCTTGAGTTCGGCGGCCTTTTTCTTCTTGGCATCGATGGCAAGAAGCTTCTTATAGCCTTCCTCATCAAGGTAGAGGCCCATATTGATAACGACATCCTTCAATGCTTCGACTCTGTCCATAGCAAAAGGTGCGATCCAGTTAAGGATAGTCGAATCGTTATATGCAAGATCAACAACGCCTACAGGGTAAGAGATCTGGTCGCTCAGGCGGTAAGCAAATGCAAATGCGGAAGAAGAGACCTGCGCGAGCTTATCCGTCTCTGTGACCTTGATCCACTCTGCATTCCTGTAATGGGTCTTATCCTCTGCGGGATATATCTCCTCACCTTCCTCAAGACCGTTTCTTACGGGTGAGAAGAATCTCAAGTAATTCATTACCTTGCGCTTCAAAGGTGCCTTTGTGGCATTGGCTTCCTTCATCGGTATCGAGAGGAAATCAGAGCCTAAGAAGACCCAGACGTCACCGCATCTGATATCTGTCAGAGTAGTCTGGTCCGTAAGACATTTGAAAGTAAAAGTATAAGCGTCACTCGATGCCTTGTAAGGCGGGATCGTAAAACTGAACTTACCCTTGGAAGATGTTGTCGACTCGCGGCTTAAGATGACACCGTAATCAGTGTCGAGCTTACTGACCTTTCTGCCGTCAGTAGGATCCTTTACGATCTCGAGCGTAACTGTGGCACTCGGTGCCGCAACGCCTTCTATCTTGATTTCAACACCCTGCTGGAAAACACATTTGCTGGTAAGCCAACTGGGCAAAATGATCGGATTTATCTGCATTCTTCTAACCTCAGCGAAAAGAATATGACTTCATCCGATTATTATACATTAAAAGAAAAATAAATAGAAATTGTCAAAATAGGCAACTTTGAGAATACTTGCGCATCAAAACGCGGTGCTTTGCACCTTGAGTTCATTAACAGCGTCTGCTTTGGATCTCAGACCTCTGCTATGAGGACTTCAATTCCCTTTGCGCGGCACAGTGCAACGCTCTCGGGAGATGCTCCCGAATCCGTGACCAGGTAATCTATCCTGTCTGCCGGAATGAAAGAAGAAGCCGAATCGGCTCCGAGCTTGGTGGAGTCGATCAGCGCGACGATCTTTTTCGCGCGGTCGGCACAAAGTCTCTTAAGCTCGAGCTCGAAAAAATTATCACCTGAAAGTCCGGCCTCGGCTGAAAAACCGTTACCTGAAACGAAATAAAACTCCGCCGAAAGTCTTCCTATCATTTCTTTAGATGAAAGTCCTTCAATAGCGCCGGAATGGGGCCTTAACATGCCTCCCAGAATGATGATCGACTTGAAGTTGGAATTCCTCTGAAGCTCCATCGCAGTATGGATTCCGTTGGTAATAACGGTAACATCCTTTGCCTTCTTGAGGTATGGAATCATATGAAAGGTCGTGGAGCTCGCATCCATGAAAATGGTATTTCCGTTTGCAACCAGAGTCGCGGCTTTGGCACCTATCGCATTCTTAAGATCAACGTGCGTAACGGCTCTGACCATATAGTTCTCGCCGCTGTATGAAGACATCTTGTGAGGAAGCTTGATACCGCCATGAAATCTTACGATCGCGCCTTCTCTTTCAAGGGCTCTGATATCAGTTCTGATAGTGGCACCGGTAACGCCCAGCCTCGTTGAGAGAACGGTCGTATTGATCTCGCCCTCTTCTTCAAGTATGTCCAGTATCTGTTTTCTTCTGTCAGGATTATTCATTCCAAAATATTATCAAGTGAAAATCAGATAGTCAATTATCTTTCATTTACCGCAAATTCGAAAACCGCGGAGAAAATTCACCGAAATACGCAAGCGCTGTCAGGGAAAGTGATTCCGGCAGACCTTGTTTTCGAGCTCTGCGAATAATCAGGACTTCTGAAAATGCTGATAGTCCTTAGGGCTGTTCCAGCTTCCGCCCCATGTCCATCCGCGGTCGGTAAAGAGCTCATATGCCCTGTCAGAAGTCGTTATGACATGCGCGGTGTCAGACGATCTGTTGCTTACATATTTGGATGCGTTGTCATGCGAATATTTGGGGCTTCCGTCCGAATTGTATGTGACATAAGGATTCTGCTGAGGATTGATATCAATAGCTTTACCAAGTGCATGCTTGGAAAGGTTGCCCGAACCCGTCGCAGGACGGTAGCAGAAGCATGAAGTGTTGTTGTCGTCGATCGAATACCAGTCAGAAGACTCGCCATCACCTGCCCAGTAATTATCGATCAGATACATCGAATGGATCTGATAGCCCTCGGCGCACAATATCTCGAAGATCTCAAGCACCTCGCCCGCAACACTTTTATTTACGATCATCTCGCCGACCTGGTAATCGCCGTCAAAATTTATATGCAGCATCTTAAGATATCTAAGATCACTTAGCGAGATATTGCTGTTGCTCACATAGGATTTGCCGTTGATCCTGTTATAGACGCTTCCGCCCTCTTCAATAGTCGAAGAAGTAAAATAATCCGAGAGATTATCCCTGTCGATCTTGCTCTTGCTGATAACATCACCGGGGCCGTAATCATTGAGATTCTTGAGTTTCTGCGGAACAGGTGTAGGCGACGGAGTCGGTGTATCCGTAGGTGTCGGACTTAAAGTCGGCTCAGGAGTCGGCGTATCCGTCGGAACGGGACTTGGTGTGGGAGTATCGGTGGCAGAAGTTACCGTGACTGATTCTGAAGTCTCACCGGAATTATCAGTAAAAACACCTGATGCTTCGGTCATGCCGGGGGTCAGCTTAAGTTCCTTCTTATCACTTCCGGAATAACTGACTACGAAAATGACAGTGCCGCCGATCACAATGCACATGCCTGCAATAAGCAGCGCGGTAATGAGGTTTTCCTTGCGCTTTCTTTTATCTGTCACCCTGCTTTTTACTCCATCAGAACTTGCTTTATACCGCCTAATACTTCTTTGTAATCTTAACACAGCTTTGTTTTACGAATATTACATCGGCATTAAATATGATATTTGGCGTATGAAGTGTTATAATACTCGGGCAAATGCGCCTGTGGTGAAATTGGCAGACACGCCAGATTTAGGTTCTGGTGCCGTGAGGTGTGCAGGTTCAAGTCCTGTCAGGCGCACCATTTATCAAATGAAATTCCTCTCAATTTAAACTGATGCCGCCAATGCCCTCACGCATTGAATTTATAAAGCGAAGCATACACGCCGCCTTTTTCCATCAGCTCCCCGTGCGTGCCGCTCTCTTCAATGCCATTCTCGGTAAGGACTAAGATCCGTTCAGCGTTGCGTATCGTGGACAATCTGTGCGCGATGACCAGAGTCGTTCTGTTCTTTGCAAGACGCTCTAATGATTCCTTGACGATATTCTCGCTCTCATTATCCAATGCCGATGTGGCCTCATCGAAAATCAGTATCGGCGGGTTCTTGAGGAACACTCTGGCGATCGAGATGCGCTGCTTCTGCCCGCCCGAGAGCTTGACGCCGCGCTGGCCGATATCTGTGTCGTAGCCGTTTGGCAAAGACGTGATAAAGTCGTGCGCGTTGGCAAGCTTTGCAGCCTCGATTATCTCCTCTTTGGATGCGCCCGGCCTGCCGTAACTGATGTTCTCGAGGATCGTTCCTGCGAACATATAGACATCCTGCTGGACGATTCCGATGTTGTCCCTGAGGCTCTTTAAGGTAACATCCCTTATGTCCTTTCCGTCCACCCTGATGGTTCCGCCTGTGACATCATAGAACCTCGGGATAAGGCTGCAGAGCGTTGTCTTGCCGCCGCCGGACGAGCCTACAAGCGCGACATAGGAGCCTGCAGGAACTTCAAGATTGATGTGTCGGAGGACCCTGTGCGCGCCTTCCTTATACTTGAACGAGACATCTTCAAATGTGATGTCACCTTTAACATCGCTCAAAACCTCAGCGCCTTCCCTGTCCTTGATATCAGGATCGATACTGATCATCTCAACAAAGCGCTCGAATCCCGTGTAGCCGTTCTGGAACTGCTCGGTGAAGTCGATGATCATCCTGACAGGCTCTGTGAAGACATTTATATAGAGCAGAAATGTAATGAAATCAGGCACTTTGACCAGGCCTTTGACCATAAGCACGCCGCCTGCAACGATAACGATTATGTTGATCAACAGAGTGAATGCCGTCATACCCGAATGGAAAATACCCATATTAAGGTAGCTTGCCTTTTTGGCAAGAAGGAACCCGTCGTTGCCGGCCTTGAACTTAGCGTTCTCGATATCCTCGTTTGCAAACGATTTAACTACTCTGATACCCGAGAGGTTATCTTCGATCTGCGTGTTGATCTCGGCGATCTTTACCCTGTTCTGTCTGAAGGCCTTGCGCATGCGCTTGTTGAGCACATATGCAAACCAGAACATGAACGGAAGCATTATAAACGCAGCGAGAGTTAAGTATCCGCTGATGCCTGCAAGTATTATGAATGCGCCGGTGATCTTGATCAGCGCGATCACGATATTCTCGGGTCCGTGGTGTAAGAGCTCGGTGATCTCAAAGAGGTCGCTAGTGATCCTGCTCATGAGCTGGCCGACCTTCTGGTCGTCGTAGAACGAGAACGAGAGCTTCTGGTAATGCGAGAAGATCTCGGCTCTCATGTCGTATTCCATTTTCGCGCCCATGACATGACCGTAATATGAGATGTAGTAGTTCGCAAAGAACTGGACGATGACGAGCACTATCAGGATGCCTCCGATCACGAGGATCTTCTGCATGCCCGCTTCAGGCGTCATATCGGGAATCGTCGAAGTGATATTCCTTACCGCAAGAGGGATCACCAGAGCTATCGCCGACGCCAGGACAGCGAAAAACATATCTAGGAAGAACGTTCCAAGATATGGCTTATAGTAACTGATCATGCGCTTAAGGTTATCTTTCATTGCCGAAGCTTTTTCCTTTTCCGAATATTAGTAATGAATGATACCATTATAATTAGAGATATAAAATGAGATTTTTTGTTTTTCCGGAGATTTTTCTGATTGGAGGACAAATATGGCTGTCACGGGTATTAACTACAGATTCATCATAATAGGTGCAACAACGGATCATACGATAGAGGGCGAGATTCCTTTTGAAGGTGATGACCTTGTGATAACCAGTCTCACCAGAGGTTCTTACGAGACGAAGGTAAAGAAATGCAGACTTACACCGGATATGATCGACAGCTTCAAAGATCTTATCAGCAAATACAATTTAACTGAATGGGCGGGAAGGACGCCTTCCGCACCTGAACCTTTTGATCCGGAGCGCACGAACATCGCGGCCTTACTGACACTGAGATATGACGACGGGACTGATTCCCTGATCACGTTCAGAGAAGCCGGTAAAGAGACAGGCAAAGAAGCATTTGATGCATTCAGAACGCTCTTTTTCAAGAGCACGGGCGATGACAGCGTAATATCTGAAGAGTGCCTTTATCCTTCACTTAAGGAGTGCCGCGGGATCCGCGAAGAACACGGACCCGTAACTGCAGTCGAGACTTGCTTTTTTGAGATGGGCATGATGTATAACAGCAACAAGACTGTCTATCAGACTGTCGAAAAGGTCAAGGGCAAAGATAACACTGTACTCGTAACGGTCAGAAAGAAGGCCGGAGACCTGCCTGAAGTATCAGACAGCAGAGAGATCGAATCAGACATTCTATCGAGGGTTCAGGAAATATCCGACAAAGAGAATCTCCCTGCCTGGGAGTACGTCTGTAAGGACCCTTCGATCCCTGTGGACAGATCCATGATGCCGCTCGATTACTCATCGAGTTCCTCTCTCAGCATTTACTACGACGATTCGCTTATTACAGGAGCTCCCCGCATCAAACGCACTATCGGTGAGACAGCCCGCAGCATGGGCGGCGCCGCTGTCGACAAAGAAATCTCGGAAATGATCTGTAAGTGTGTTGAAGAGGCTGATATCCACGTCGAAGCACCGACCGTAAACCCTTTCAACGGTATTGGTTCGATCCCGGCAGGTTCTGCTCCCGGAACACCTTTGAATGGTTTTATGGGAATGGGCATGTTAAATCTCAATCTTCAAAACACTCCTGCTTCCACACCTGCTCCCGAACCCGGAGCCCCTGTTCAGACAGGTCCGTGGGACTGTGCTTCCTGCGGTCAGAAAGGCATCACGGGCAAGTTCTGTCATAACTGCGGCGCGCCCCGAAGTTAAGATCATTCAGTCATCAGAAAGAAGATATATATGGCCGGACAAAACCCCGACAGTAAGATCAAAAGATCCGTAACCAGGATACGTAAAATGGAAAAGCTCCTGGACAAGGTCCTTAATGCAGTCTCCAAGCTCGAAAACAGTGAGGATACGGCCGCAACAGCCGCAGAGCTTAATGCGTGCAAGGAAGATGCAGCCGCGCTTGGTAAATACTTATCAAGCAAAAGCTGGAAGACTGATTTTGAACTGGATGAGAAAGGCCTTCTCCCAAAAGATCTTAAGCGCGGCGTTCTCTCTGAGGACGGGATATATAACGCGCTGTCCAGATACGAGGAACTGCTTGATGAACTGAACACAGAGGAGATCTGAGTTTACCTGCCGCATCTTGTTTTCGCGCACGTGATATGATATTTTGACATCGTAACAGGGTAATTAGTTATTCGCGCTCTGTTACCGCGACGCCTTATGGCGGGGTTACTAATGATAAGAACCTTGGAATCTCATCATGAATGACACCTCGGACCGTGATACGCGGTCACTATTTGTTGTTCGTGAAAGGAGGTTCTTTTTTATGTCACAGAACAACGTATTTGAATACTACAACAAGCAGGCGAACTGGTCATTTGATCAGTACGGGATCATGTCTGAAAGTCTCACGGAATGGGATCTTATCGATCTGATCAAAAGGTTTTCCACGCCCGGTTCAAGGATTCTGGATCTGGGCACCGCAGGCGGCGAGAAGGTCATCTCTAACTACCCGGTATGCGCTGAGATACTTGCAACAGACTACTCGCCGGAGATGATCGGAACCGCAAAGAAAAACCTCGAGAAGAGCGGCAGAACAGACATCACTTTCAAGGTCATGGACAATCTGAACATGGATGTTCCGGATGATCACTTCGACATCGTCACCGCGCGTCACACTATAACGGCGCCTGATCAGATAATCCGCTGCTTAAAGCCCGGCGGGCATCTTCTCATAAGAGGAGTCGACAAGTACGACTGTCATGAGCTGAAGCTGGTCTTCGGCCGCGGACAGGGATTTGACGATCCGGTTCCGGTAAGCATAACCGACTATGAAGCCGTTCTCCGCGCGGGTTTTGCAGACGTCGAACTCGTTCCGGTACATGAGCGTGAATATTATAAGGACAGAGAGACCTTTCTTGATTTCCTGAGAAGAGTTCCGATCCTGAACATCTGTGATGAGGACCGTACGATCGAGGAAGACCTTCTGGATGAGTACATCAAAAGGAACACCTTTGACGGCAGGATAAGACTGATAAGAAGGTGCTACGGAATTACCGCACGCAAGCCGGGATGAGGTCTATGACATTACGGCGGCACTGGTTTTCGAGCGTGGAAAACTCAATTATAATTGACAGAAAATCAGTGGTTATTGTATATTTACCTGTAGATTTATATATCTAAGGGGTAGATTGATATGGCAATTTGGGATCATCCTGCAAACAATGCAGGCGGTTTTGGTTCATCCAAAATCAGGACTTTCTCAGCAGACTCAGTTAAATGTCCTAACTGTGCGTCCAATCTTGTTTTCGAATCAAGCCACGGCGCAATGATATGCAGGAACTGCGGAGGTCTTTTCGACCCTGAAACACTTGATAAGGTCGGTTCATTCGGACTTGTAAATCCCGAAAAGGATTACGACGGAACGATCGAGGTCAGCAAGGACGATGAAGGGCGTGTCGAGATCGTATGCAACTCCTGCGGCGCCGAGATCGTAACCGACAGGAATACCTCATCTACATTCTGCGCGTTCTGCGGCTCACCTGCCCTCGTCTCAAGAAGGCTCACGCGCGAATTCAAGCCGGACTATATCATTCCATTCAAGTTTGACAAGGCAAAGGCTATCGAGATCTTTGAAAAATACTGCACAAACGTTGACCATCTTCCGAGAGACTTCAAATCAAAGAAGACTCTTTCCAAGATGACCGGTCTATATGTTCCCACATGGATCATTTCAACCGAGGTTGAAGTCTTTGTCGTGGGCAAGGGCAAAATGGGCAAGATGGTCGATTCGGCTTATGAGGAAAACTTCTCGACATCAGGCGGCAACTATGCTCACCTGACCTATGGCAAGGTAAAGTTCAGGCTTAAGAACGTGCCTTTTGACGGAGAGATCAAGATTGCGAACCGTCTTATGGCTGCTGCAGAACCGTTCGACTATTCCGAGCTCGTCAGGTTCAGACCAGAGTTCCTTCAGGGCTTCTTTGCGGAGAAATACGATGAACAGCCTCTTGACATGACAGACAGGATCTACAAGCGTCTGGACAGATATGCGCTTGAAGTTTGCGATGAGGTCACTTTCGGTTACGATGATTTCGTTCCGGAGTCCGATGCAAGCACGACAAGATACAACAATCAGGACATCAAGTATGCGCTTCTTCCCTGCTGGTTCCTGAGCATAACTTACGGCGGAAGGAACTACCAGTACATCGTCAACGGCCAGACAGGCAAAGTCTCGGGCGAATTTCCTTATGCCAAAGGCTGGGAGACGATCGAGCGCACGGGCAGGAAAGCAAGGATGGAGGCGGTAAGCCTTAACACGGGACTTCGCGCAAGCCTTTATACGATTCCTATGATCGGCGTCGGCGCATTAAGACTGATCGCGAACTCAAGAAGCAATCTGTCATTCCTGAGGTTTGTCTACAACCATCCTCTGGAACTGCTCCTTATCGCGTTTACCGTTGGCGCGACGATGTATTTCCTTGCAGAGATCTTACCGAAGATCCTGCGCAGCAGAGAGAAAAGGGATCTGGATATCCTGTCACGCGCGAGCTCGCACGATATCGCTCCCGAACAGAAAGTCGCGGCATATTACGATCCATCATTCCCCATAACAGCTTATGAGACGACAAAGGATTTCATATCGCTTGAGACAGGCTGGAAATACGGTGAGAAAGAGAGATTCGACTTCAAGACAGCAATGCCCGAAGCCGAGAAGGCCGAAGATAAAGAGGATGCCACCGACTTCGAGAAGCAGGGTATGGACCGCCGCATGATGCAGTAAGGTCTGATGCCGAAATGCTTACGAATGCTGCCGGATGCAGCAAATCCCGGACTGACTTCTAACGATGTACCAAAACGCGAAAAATTTAAGGAAATGGACTACAAATTCCGCGTTTATGTAGTCCATTTTTCATTTTTTTGAGCGAAATGGTGCACTTCAACGGTGATGAAAAATGGCAAATATCATCACCATTTCGTCACCAAGCTTATGAGACAGCAACTTATTTATCCGTCATCGGGATTTAGCACTCTAATGAAAGTATCCGCCGGCAATTCGCCATGAGGATTATTCGTCATCGAGTTTCAAAACGCTCATGAAGGCTTCCTGCGGCACTTCGACAGAACCTACCTGTCTCATACGCTTCTTACCTTCCTTCTGCTTCTCGAGGAGCTTCTTCTTACGTGAGATATCACCGCCGTAGCACTTGGAGGTAACGTCCTTACGGTAGGCCTTGATGGTCTCTCTTGCGATGATCTTACCGCCGATCGCTGCCTGGACGGGAACCTCGAACTGCTGCCTCGGAATGTTCTCTTTGAGCTTCTCGCACATCCTTCTGCCTCTCGCATATGCCTTGTCGGCATGAACGATAAATGACAATGCATCTACCGCGTCACCGTTCAACAGAATATCGAGCTTAACGAGCTTGGATCTCTGATATCCTGCGGGTTCGTAGTCCAGAGAAGCATAGCCTCTCGTGCGTGATTTCAGCGCATCAAAGAAGTCGTAGATTATCTCATTCAACGGCATCAGATAATGGAGCATTACACGCTTCTCATCAAGATACTTCATGTCAGTATATTCGCCGCGGCGCTCCTGGCAGAGCTCCATGATGTTGCCGACGTATTCTTTGGGAAGCATTATCGTAGCCTTTACGACAGGCTCTTCCATATAGTCTATAGATGCCGGGTCAGGCATGTTCGTAGGATTCGAGCAGTCAACACATGTGCCGTCTGTCAGATGGATCTTATAGATAACCGAAGGTGCGGTGCTGATGAGATCGAGATTAAACTCTCTTTCAAGTCTTTCCTGGATTACTTCATAGTGAAGGAGTCCTAAGAATCCGCATCTGAAGCCGAAGCCCAGAGCCGCTGAAGTCTCTGCATCAAAAGATAAAGCCGCATCGTTGAGCCTTAACTTTTCGAGCGCGTCCTTAAGATCGCCGTATCTTGCACCGTCGACGGGATATATACCGCAGAATACCATCTGCTGGATTCCCTTATAGCCGATAAGAGGCTCTTTTGCGGGATTCTCGGCAAGCGTCACCGTATCACCCGGAGCCGTATCTCTTACGTTCTTGATCGAGGCGCAGATATAACCTACCTCGCCTGCTTTCAATGATTCAGTCGGAACGAGTTCGCCAGGATGGAACATGCCGAGTTCGGTTACCGTGAACTCTTTTCCGGAGTGCATCATCTTGATGCGGTCACCGGTCTTAACCGTGCCGTCCTTGACTCTGACGCTGACGATAACTCCCTTGTATGAATCGTACTTGGAGTCGAAGACCAGCGCTGCCAGAGGCTTATTCTCATCACCGTCAGGAGCGGGAAGGTATTCGACGACTTTTTCGAGCACTTCATCGATATTTATGTCGCTCTTGGCAGAGATCAAAGGCGCGTAGGATGCATCTATACCGATATCATCCTCGATCTCCTGGCGCACCTCTTCAGGCCTTGCCGAAGGAAGGTCGATCTTGTTGATTACAGGAAGGACTTCAAGATCGGCATCTACAGCCAGATAAACATTAGCAAGTGTCTGCGCCTCAACGCCCTGCGATGAATCCACAACGAGGATCGCACCGTCGCATGCTGCAAGTGACCTTGAGACCTCGTAATTGAAGTCCACGTGGCCGGGAGTGTCGATGAGATTAAGAAGATAGGTATTGCCGTCTGAAGCTTCGTAGGGAAGCCTTACAGCCTGTGACTTGATAGTGATGCCGCGCTCACGCTCGATATCCATGTTGTCCAGGATCTGATCCTGCATCTCGCGCTTTTCCCTGACATGGGTATGCTCGATAAGACGGTCAGCCAGAGTCGACTTTCCGTGATCGATGTGTGCGATTATGCAGAAGTTTCTTATGTATTTACGGTAGTTGTCACTCATTTAAGATCTAATCCTTCGTCAGAGCACTTTTATCTCGTTGAGCGGGAAAACCCTGATTACTGCCACGCCCTTTATCCTGTTGACGGTGAACGGTCCGAGATTTCTTGAATCGTTGCTTACGGGCCTGTTGTCACCCATGCAGAAGTATTCGTTATCAGCTAATGTCACTTCGTCGTAACCCTTCTTAAGGCCCGTATCCATAACATATGTCATAGTTCCTGTAGGAAGGTAATTCTCCTGCAAAAGGAAGAAATCCGTGCTGTCTGCGGGCTTTATATAAACATTCCCGTCCTTGATCCTTATCGTCTCACCCGGAAGACCTACGACCCTCTTAATAAGATATTCGGGACTTGTATAACCTTCCATATCGCTTCCGTCCAGGATAACGATATCGCCGCGCTTATAGTTCTTGACATATGTCGAGATCTTCTGCGCGAAAACAACATCGCCGGAATTCAATGTCGGCACCATGGAATCGCCGGATACATTGTCTCTCTGAACAAGGAAAACAACGATAAAGATACCTGCAAGGACACCGATGCAGATCGTGCGGAGCCAGTCAAAGATCTCATAGGCAGTTGTGCCCTTCTCGAGCTTTTTGCCGAACGCGAAAACCTTACCTTCGGACTTCCCGTTCTCTTCTGCTTCAGTATTCTCTGCAGCAATATCCTCTGATGAAATATCCTCTGCTGAAAATGTCTCGCCGGAAGCTTCCATGCCTTCAGAAATAAAGGTTTCTTCTGTAAACTTGTTCTCGCCGTTTTTCATTAATTATCCCCGCCTGCATCTTCTGATGTTTCCGTTTCCTTGATGCTGATATGTAATTCCTCAAGCTGCTTGTCTGTAACATATCCGGGCGCATCCATCATGATGTCCTGTGCATTCTTGTTCATCGGGAAAGGGATTACCTCACGGATAGTTTCCTCGCCTGATAAGAGCATGACCATACGGTCAACGCCGGGAGCGATTCCGGCATGCGGCGGAGCGCCGTAGCAGAATGCGTTGTACATTGCAGGGAACTTCTTCTTTACGTCCTCTTCGCCGAGTCTTACGAGCTCGAAAGCCTTGATCATGATCTCCGGATCGTGGTTACGTACGGCGCCTGATGAGAGCTCAATGCCGTTAACAACGAGGTCATACTGGTCAGCCATGATCGTAAGAGGATCGATCTCGCCTTTTTCTGCCTTGAGAAGGACATCAAGTCCACCGGAAGGCATTGAGAAAGGATTGTGGCAGAACTCTAATTCGCCGGACTCCTCGCCGATCTCATACATCGGGAAGTCAACGATCCAGCAGAATGCGTACTGTTCCTTGTCCATATGACCCGGAACTGCAGCGCCGAATGTCTTAACGAGAACGCCTGCCATCTTCTGTGCCTGGCCCTTATTGCCTGCTGACAATACAACGAGCGTATCAGGCTTAAGGCCGAGCTTTGCAATTACCTCGTCCTTCTTGGGAGCTACGAACTTGGAAATGCCTCCGACGATCTCGCCGTTCTCATCCATTCTGAACCAGTAGCCCTTGCTTCCGGACTGGATCTCGCAGTCAGCCATCGTCTTGTCGATGAACTTGCGGCTCTCGTGGAAGTCAGAGATAACGACTGCCTTGATCTCGCCTTCTGTGAAAGGTGCGAACTCTTCTGTTCTAAGGAGCCCGGTAACATCTGTAACTGTCAGGTCGATTCTAAGGTCAGGCTTGTCCGTACCATACTTCTCCATTGCCTCAAGATAAGGAATGCGCATGAACGGAGAACCTGATGCTCTGTTGTACTTGCCGTACTTAGCGAAAACAGGAGGCAGTACATCTTCAATGATAGCGAAGACATCTTCCTGGCTCGCGAAAGCCATCTCCATATCAAGCTGGTAGAACTCACCCGGGCATCTGTCGCCTCTTGCGTCTTCATCTCTGAAGCAGGGTGCGATCTGGAAATATCTGTCGATGCCCGAGACCATCAGGAGCTGCTTGAACTGCTGAGGTGCCTGCGGCAAAGCATAGAACTTGCCGGGATGCTTTCTTGCGGGAACGAGATAGTCTCTAGCACCCTCAGGTGAAGATACCGTAAGGATAGGTGTCGTGATCTCCATGAAGTTATGCTCGATCATGGCATTTCTCAAAGCAGCGATAACATTGCTTCTTAAGATGAGATTCTTCTTGACTTCAGGATTACGGATATCGAGATATCTGTACTTAAGTCTTGCTGCCTCATCAGCTTCCCTGCTGTGGTTGATCTCGAAAGGAAGCTCGTTGTAACGGCAGCGACCGAGTACTGTTACCTTCTCGGGAACGACTTCGATATCACCTGTATCGAGCTTGGGGTTCTTAGAGCTTCTCTCTCTTACGACGCCCTCTACGGAGATCGTGGATTCCTTAGTGATTGCCTTAAATGTCTTCATCATCTCGGCTGTCTCGATAACGATCTGTGTTGTTCCGTAGAAATCACGGATAACAACGAATCCGAGCTCTGCTCCGACCTCACGGAAATTCTCCATCCAGCCTGAGAGCTGAACCTTCTTACCCGCATCTGTGATCCTTAATTCTCCGCATGTATGTGTACGTGACTGCATTATATTACCTCCGGCAAATGCCAACTTTTTCTCTTAATTTCCGGCAAGGAACTCACCGATGCCGCTGAGCTTAACGGGTGTCTCAGATCCGTCAGCCATGTTCTTGACCTTAACTTCGCCCGAATTAAGCTCGTCATCGCCGATTACTGCAAGGTAAGGGATTCCCTGCTTTCCGGCATATTTCATCTGCGCTTTGAACGACCTGCCTGCCATGTCAGTCTCGCAGCCGATGCCTGCATTTCTCAATGCGTAGCAGATCTTAAGCGCTTCGATCTTCGCTGCTTCAGACATTGAAGCGATGTAGATCTTTACATAAGAAGGCTTCTCCTTGAGAACGCCCTGAGCCTCAGCTTCGAGCAGGAGTCTTTCAACACCCATCGCAAATCCGATACCGGGTGTCTCAGGTCCTTCCATGGTTCCGACAAGTCCGTCGTACCTTCCGCCGCCGCAGATGGTTCCCTGCGTTCCGACGTTCTCTGATACGAACTCGAAAACCGTCCTCGTATAGTAATCCAAACCTCTTACGATGTTCGGGTCGATTGTGTATGAAATGCCGATTGCCTCAAGTCTTGCCTTAAGTCCCTCGAAATGCTCTTTGCAGTCATCGCAAAGATAATCGATAAGCCTCGGTGCATTCTTAACGATGTCCTTGCCGCCGTCGACCTTGCAGTCGATCATGCGCAAAGGATTCTTCTCAAATCTTGCCTGGCAGTCCTCACACATTGAAGCAACGTGAGGTCTGAAGTAATCCTTCAGGAGCTTGGTGTACTCACCGCGGCAGTTAGGACAGCCGATGGAGTTGATGTGGAGAGCGATGTTCTGAAGACCCATCTTCCTGAAGAAGACGTCAACAACGGAGATTATCTCGGCATCGATATCCGGTCCCTTCGCACCGAAAGCCTCCAGACCGAACTGGTGGAACTCACGGAATCTTCCCTTAGCCATCTTCTCATAACGGAAAGCTGTGATGTTATAGAACATCCTTACCGGTACGGGAAGGCTCGACATACCCTTCTCGATATAGCTCCTGACGACACCTGCCGTGCCCTCAGGTCTTAACGTGATGCTTCTTCCACCCTTGTCCTCAAAGGTGTACATCTCTTTGGTTACAACGTCTGTGGTATCGCCAACGCCTCTCTGGAAAAGGTCAGTCTGCTCAAATGTCGGGATCCTTATCTCTTCATAGCCGAAGGAATGGCATACATCAGCAAAAGTCTGCTCTGCGATCTGCCAATTGTGTATCTCTGAAGGAAGAATATCCTTCGTTCCCTTCTGCGTAACGTATCTCATCATAGTACTCCTAGCATAATCTTATAAAACACGCGATATTATAATATTAAAAGGGTCAATAAACAACCTGAAAGACAGTGTTTTGACCCTCGGTCTGCTAAGAGTTGTGATTTTTGTCCGGCAGTCCGCCAAAAAACGGCTTCAAGTATCCCCTTCACTCCAAACGCGCAAATCATTTACGCTTGCGACTTCCGCACAAGCGCAGCGCGGAGGACATTGAGCAAGCTAAATGATTATGCGCGTTTTGCTATATATGCCATCCAGTCGTTCTTTGACTGCTCGGCTACGATCTCCATGCCGGCCTTTTCGAGCGCTTCAATGACGCGGTCTTTCTTGGTGTTGATGATGCCTGAGCATACAAAGATACCGTTCTCGGCAAGATCTGCGGGAATATCGCAGGCAATCTCCGCAATGACATCTGCAATGATGTTTGCGACGATCAGGTCATAGGGCGCATTCTTTACGCTCTTGAGCTCGCCCGTGTAGCAGTTAACGTTAGGGCAGTCATTTATCGCACAGTTCTCCTCTGCGACTTTTACGGCCAGCGAATCGATATCGACCGCATCGACGCTCTTTGCGCCAAGCTTGCTTGCGATGATTGCAAGGATGCCCGATCCGGTTCCGAGATCAAGTACGGATGTGTCAGGCATGATTATGTTATCGAGGATCTCGGCGCACATCGATGTCGTCTCGTGTGTGCCTGTGCCGAATGCGGAGCCGGGGTCAAGGATAACCTTGATAGCGCCCTTTTCGAGCTCGGCATCGCCTTCTTCGATCCATGAAGGACAGATAACTATCCTGTTTGAGAGCTTGAATTCCTCATAATACTTCTTCCAGTTGTTCGCCCAATCCTCGTCATCGACATATCGGAAACCGTCAAAACCCTTTCCGATGTCAAGGAATTCACCTATTTCGGCAAGACGGGACTTTATGAAGTCCATGGCTTCAGCCGTGGGAAGCTCTTTGTCTGTGATCGAACCGTATATCATGCCGACTCCGTCAGGATTTGCAAACTCCTCGCTCTTTGCGCCCATGCGGATAACGCCGTCATCAGTCTCGGCAAAATACGCCTTGATGACAACATCCTGACCATAGCTCTCGATCGTTCCGTCATCGCAGTAGCTTAAAGGGTCGTTGTCTATGGTGTTCCTGAACTCCATAGGATCCTGCGAAGCGATGCCGTCTGCGCCAACCTGCGCAAGCATCTCACAGATAGCTTCGGAAGCTTCTTCGGTAGTCTTGATCGTTATCTCTGCCCATCTCATAGTCTTATCCTCTAATGAAAACGAGGGACCCCGTAAAGGATCCCTGCGTGATTTTGTTTATTTAAACAGGTTCTTTATCTTCTGGAAGAACTGGCTGCTCCTTGCGTAGTTGCGCTCCGTAAGAGTGTTGTTAAACTGCGTGAGAAGCTGCTTCTGCTCGCGCGAGAGTCCTGTCGGAACCTCAAGTATGAACTTAACGACGTGATCGCCTTTGATGTTCGGATTGCTCTTGCTTGGAATACCCTTGCTCCTCAAAGTGATCGAATCGCCGGGCTGCGTACCTTCCTTAAGCGTGTATTTCTCCTTGCCGTAGATAGTGGGAACCTCTATCTCGCCGCCTAATGCAGCCTGGGCAAATGTTATCGGCACGCTGCAGGAAGTATTATTTCCGCTGCGCTCGAAAACATCGTGCTTCTTGACCTTGAACTCAATATAGAGATCGCCGTAAGGTCCGCCGTTGGTACCCGGTTCGCCTTCATTTCTGACAGGAAGCATATCGCCCGTGTCGACGCCTGCTGGAATAACAACCGTAAGATTCTTCACGGTCTTAAGTCTTCCCTTGCCTCTGCACTGGGCACAAGGTGTTCTGATCACGGTTCCTCTTCCGTTACATGTCGGACAGGTCTTTGTGACCATTGTCATACCAAAGAGAGTCTGCGTCTGCTGCTGGACTCTTCCTGCGCCACGGCATGTGGAGCATGTCTCAGGTGTGGTTCCGGGCTGTGCGCCTGAACCGTTACAGGTTTTGCAGATATCTTCTTTAGTAAGCTGGAAAGTCTTGGTGCAGCCGAATGCCGCCTCCATAAACTCCAATGCCATATGGTACTTAAGATCCGCGCCCTTCTGAGGACCCGTACGTCTTCTTGAACTGCCTCCGAAGCCGCCTCCGAAGAATGAACTGAAGATATCACCCAAGTCGACATCGTAAGCGCCGCCGTAGCCGCCACCGCCGCCGAATCCGTTGGGATCGACGCCTGCATGGCCGAATCTGTCGTATTTAGCTTTCTTATCAGGATCTGAAAGTATTGAATATGCTTCGTTGACTTCCTTGAAGTGAGCCTCGGCGTCTTTATCGCCCGGATGCAAGTCAGGGTGATATTTTTTGGCCTGCTGTCTGAAAGCCTTCTTTATCTCGTCATCGGAAGCACCTTTTGTTACTCCCAACACCTCATAGTAATCTCTAGCCAAAGAGGAACCCCTCCGATCTTATTTTCGCGCCATTCAAAGAAAAGCGCTGTCCTTAACATACATGTATCCGGCACATCCATATCAGACGTGCCGGACTATTGTATCAGATTTTAATTCAATTAGAAGTCGCCGCCGGCATTCTTGAAGCCATCGCCGTTACCGCCCTGATCAGGGTTAACGGACTCTGTGCCGTAGCCTGCGAAGTCTTCAGGATTAGGCTGAGCCTGCTGAGGACCTGCTCCCGGAGCACCCTGTGCAGCACCTGCTGCCTGGTAGATCTTCTCGGAAAGCTTGTAGAGAGCCTGTGTAAGGTCTTCAGTGCCCTTCTTCATAGCCTCTGTGTCATCCTTAGCGATGGCATCCTTGAGCTTAGCGATCTCATCATTTACAGGAGCCTTGTCTGCGTCAGAGATCTTGTCGCCTGCATCCTTCATGGTCTTCTCTGCCTGGAAGCAAGCTGTCTCTGCCTGGTTCTTGATCTCGACCTTCTCCTTGACTGCCTTATCCTCAGCTGCGTGCATCTCTGCTTCCTTAACAGCCTTCTGGATCTCTTCCTCGCTCATGTTGGAAGAAGACTGGATCGTGATATGATGCTCACGGCCTGTGCCCTTATCCTTAGCACTTACGTTAACGATACCGTTAGCATCTATATCGAATGTAACTTCGATCTGCGGAACACCACGGGGTGCGGGTGCGATACCGTCAAGGATGAAGTTGCCCAATGTCTTGTTGTAAGCAGCCATCTCACGCTCACCCTGGAGTACGTGGACCTCAACCTGTGTCTGGCCGTCAGCTGCCGTGGAGAATATCTGGCTCTTCTTTGTAGGGATCGTTGTGTTACGCTCGATCATCTTTGTGCATACACCGCCCATTGTCTCGATACCGAGTGAAAGAGGTGTAACGTCGAGGAGAAGGAGTCCCTTAACGTCGCCTGTAAGGACTGCTGCCTGGATAGCTGCGCCGATAGCAACGCACTCGTCAGGGTTGATGCCCTTGAAAGGCTCTTTGCCGAAGTAATTCTTAACTGCATCCTGAACTGCAGGGATTCTTGTGGAACCGCCTACGAGAAGGATCTTGTCGATATCTGAAGGAGATACTGAAGCATCGCTCATAGCGCGCTTAACAGGATCCATTGTCTTCTGAACGAGGTCAGCTGTGAGCTCATCGAACTTAGCTCTTGTGAGAGTGATGTCCATGTGCTTAGGACCTGTTGCATCTGCCGTGATGTAAGGGAGATTGATGTTGGAGGATGTAACGCCGGAAAGCTCGATCTTAGCCTTCTCAGCTGCCTCTCTCAATCTCTGCATAGCCATACGGTCAGATCTTAAGTCAACGCCGTCAGATGTCTTGAAGGAATCTACGAGGTAGTCAACGATCTTGTTATCGAAGTCGTCACCGCCAAGTCTGTTGTTACCTGCTGTTGCGAGAACCTCGAAAACGCCGTCTGCGATATCAAGTACGGATACATCGAACGTACCGCCGCCCAAGTCAAATACAAGGATCTTCTGGTCGGATTCCTTATCAAGACCGTAAGCAAGGGAAGCTGCCGTAGGCTCGTTGATGATTCTCAAAACCTCAAGACCTGCGATACGGCCTGCGTCCTTTGTAGCCTGACGCTGTGAGTCGGTGAAGTATGCAGGAACAGTAATAACTGCCTGTGTTACGGGAGTTCCGAGGTAAGCCTCTGCATCGCTCTTGAGCTTAGCGAGGATCATTGCGGAGATCTCCTGAGGTGTGTAGTTCTTATCGTCGATGGATACCTTATAGTCAGAACCCATCTCTCTCTTGATGGACTGGATAGTACGGTCAGGGTTTGTGACTGCCTGTCTCTTTGCTACCTGTCCGATAAGACGCTCGCCTGTCTTTGTGAAACCTACTACTGAAGGTGTCGTTCTGTTGCCTTCGGGATTAGGAATGACTACTGTCTCCGAACCTTCCATAACTGCAACACATGAATTTGTTGTACCAAGGTCAATACCAATTACTTTTGCCATATTATTCTCCTCCTGAAGTCCTTCATGGACTTTGCTTTGCTTTGTTTTCTATCTCTTATTATGTTCTCTTGCTGTCTAAGATCTTGTCTACGATACCGTATTCAAGAGCTTCCTGAGCTGTCATCCAGTGATCTCTGTCTGTATCCTGCATCAAGGTCTCAAGGTCTTTTCCGCAGTTGTCAGCGAGGATCTGGTTGAGTCTCTTTCTTGTATCTCTGATGTGGTCTGCTGCGATAAGGATCTCTGTTGCCTGACCCTGTGCGCCGCCCAGAGGCTGGTGGATCATGACTTCAGCATTGGGAAGGATACATCTCTTGCCCTTTGTACCTGCTGAAAGAAGTACAGAACCCATTGAAGCTGCCATTCCCATGCAGATCGTCTGGATGTCCGGCTTGATCAGACGCATTGTGTCATAGATCATAAGGCCGTCAGATACTGATCCTCCGGGGCTGTTGATGTAGAACTGAATGTCCTTGTCGGGATCCTCTGCCTCAAGGAAGAGGAGCTGAGCCGTAATAAGGCTTGCAGTTACTGAGTTGACCTCTTCTGAAAGGATAACGATCCTCTCCTTGAGAAGTCTGGAATAAATGTCGTAGGCGCGCTCACCGCGACCTGTGGTCTCGATTACTGTGGGCACCAGGCTTGATCTGATTAAATCCATGTTTACTCTCCTTTATCTTCTATTTGTTTTTTACTTAGTTAGCTACCTGGACCTGAGCATGTCTGATTACTCTGTCCTTGTACTTGTATCCCTTAGCGAAAACCATCGCTATCTCCTGTTCGCCTAACTCTTCATCGTCGACGTGCATCATCGCATCGTGAAGGTTGGGATCGAATTTTGTTCCGCGCTCTGCGGGAATCTCTTCGACACCGATCTTCTTGAGGGTATCCTGTGCCTGTCTTCCGACGAGTTCCATTCCCTGAATGACTTTATCAAGTGAATCCTCATCAGCTTTTTTCGCGCCTTCGGTTGCCCTGTCGAGGTTGTCAATGAGTGTCAGGAATTCCTTTGTTACGCATGCAACAGCATCTGCATAAAGGTTATCCTTCTCCTTCTGGGTACGTCTTCTGTAGTTGTCGTACTCAGCATAAAGGTTCATATATCTTGCTTCGAGTTCGTTTGTTGCTTCGGAACTGTCAGCAGATGCGTCCTCGTCGTCATCATCTTCATCGTCGGCATTACCTGCTTCTGCTTTGACTTCCGGCTCAGTTTCCTTGCTTTGGGTCTCGCCGCCTTCTGCTGATGCCTTGTCGGAAGCTGCAGCATCTTCAACGGAGCTGTTGTCGACCTCATCCTTTACAGGCTCGTCATCAGCCCCGAAAAATAACTCTTCATCATTACTTGCCATTTTATTCATCCTTTCCCGTTTTGTTTTCGAATTGATATATAAGATCAGGTAAACTTCTGCATCTCTTTGTTAAGCTTCTTCTTAACAAAATCGATCTGCGAGATTACCTTGGAATAAAGCATTCTCTTAGGTCCTATGACTCCGATATTGCCTGATACGGAATCCGTCAGATTGTATGTTGCCGTGATAAAACTGCAGTCATCAAGACCTTCAAGTGTTATCTCCTGTCCGATCCTGATCATGAAGGAATCGTCAGAACCCTCTTCTCTTGCGGCATTCTCCATCTCATTGACATAGCCTGCGACCATTCCCGAATCCGAAAGAGTACCAAGGAGGTCTCTTGCGCGGCCAAGTGAACTGAAGTCAGGAAGACTAAGCATCCTGTGCTCGCCTTCAAGATAGATATTAAGCTCATCAGCCTGCTTTATGGCTGCATATGCTTCATACAGGACCTGCTTCAAAAGCGGCTCGGGAACCTCTGTCCCCTTGCCTGCGGTCTCAACAGTTACGAGAGTGATCTCATCCAAAGGCTTTCCGGTAAGATTCTTCTCGATAGCACCGGAGATCTTCATTATCTGCTCATCATTAAGGAAATTAGGGATCCTTACGACCTTGTCCTTGACCACGCCGGCGGAAAGTACCATAACAACGAGTGCCTTGCCGGGCTCGATCATTAAGATCTTAAGCTGCTTAAGATAGCTCTTCTTGAGCCTCGGACTCATGGCAAGAGATACAAAGCCTGTTGTCTCGGAAAGCGTGTAAGTGGCGTTCTTAATAAGATCTGTCACTTCATCAACGCTGGAATCTATCCTCTTCTCGATCTCGAGCTTCTCTCTTGGAGACAGCTCCTCGATAGTCATAAGCGAGTTAACATACTCACGGTAACCCTTGTCTGAAGGAATACGGCCTGCACTTGTGTGGGGCTTCTCGATCAGTCCCAGGTGCTCTAACTCAGCCATATCATTACGGAGTGTGGCAGAACTTACAGAAAAATTGTGGCGCTCGATCAAAGACTTGGAACCGACAGGTTCGTTAGTTGATACGTAGTCGTCAACAATAGCGTGCAGGACTTCTTTTTTACGGTTATCCAACTGCATATTCAAGTTCTCCCTTCTCCGATTAGCACTCTACGCACCAGAGTGCCAACAACAATATACTCTTAAAGTCAAAAATAGTCAAATGATTATTTGCGTGAAATCTGAGGCTTCCCCAACGCACCCGCAAACGCCACTCTTTCAAAGCTTTTCAGGACCATTTGCCTATTCCAAATTCACGGAGTTTCATTATAATACTTAGTTGCTTAACTAAATCTTAAGTTCACCTTAAACCGGAGGAATCATGAGAGGAATCGTTTTCGACATCGACGACACACTGTACTGCAGGCAGGATATGCTCGTGAAAGCAGCTGAGACCGTGCTTGGCGTTAAAGTTGACGACTGGCACGAGTTCATCACCATCTTCTACGAGAAGAGCGACATCAATATGGCTGCCTTAGAATCAGGCGAGATCTCTACTCATGACATCAACGGCTGGCGCTACAACGAGACTTTCAGGCTGTTAGGTCTTCCCTTCAAGCCCGATGACGGCGGGCTTGCGGCAGATGCCTATCTGGAGCTGCAGAGCCACATGTTCCTGAGCGAAGACATGAAGAACGCTCTTGACCGCTTCGCCTCAGATCCGGATACAAAGCTTGCTATACTTACCGCCGGCGAATCAAAACACCAGTGGAACAAAGTCGTGATGTTAGGCCTGGACAAATGGTTCGACAGGTCAAACGTAATAGTTACGGGGGATGTCGGGATCTCCAAACCTGATGTAAGACTGTGCCGCATGATCGAGGAAAAGCTGAATCTTACGCCTGATGAGCTCTGGATGATCGGCGATAATTACGATAAAGATATAACAGGTGCGATCGATTCCGGCTGGCACTCTGTCTGGATCAACCGCAGAGGATTGCCTTCCCGCGGCAAAGCACCCGATATCGAAGTCAGCACAGACGCCGAACTCACTGAAGTCTTGCTTAAGGGACTTCCGGGTGACTGAAAACCTGAATTTGTATCAATAAGAATACTTATCAGTTACCTTAAGAGTATCATCAGCCCTTGTGTAGATCAGCACATCTTTGCCGAATATAAGATACGGCGTCTCACGGCGGTTCTTCTCAAACATCTCTTCCGCCATTTTAAGTATCTTCTTCCTGAGCTTTTTGTCATTGACCTTTGTATAAAGCACGATATCTTTTGTCGGAACACAGACCATAATGTCATCATCTAACAGTTTTGCAACGTCCCGCCATACGTTTAACAGACAGATGCTTTCCGCCTCAAAATTCCCGCCGCATGTTATGAGGTAAATGCCCTTTTCGTTCGTCTCGAAACTCCTGTAAACGATGTCCCTCGAAAGATTTTCAAACGTGATCTTCTGAAGCTCATCCACAGTCATGCCCTCAGGCAGCATAGGATATCTGATATACGTGAAAGCACTGCCCAGATCCTGAACGAACATTCCGACGAACTTGTCCATAAACCTGAGCATTACATACTGGTCATCATAATCATTCGAATTCGGCCCCGCTGCAAGCAGTGAGATCTCCTTTGCCGGATCCTTTGCCCAGTTTTTCTTCACGCGCGGATATACTTTTTGCGCATCGAAAACATAATCATCGCTGAATCCGTCATTGAACGGCCCGTCCTCCGGCGAATGCGTCCACTCAAAATCACATATATCGCCGTTCTGCTTAATGAACGCCTTTATTCTCTCCAGAAAATCAAGGCAATACGCACTGTAAGAATACTTCGCGAAAACACGTATCACCGGCCGCTTCCCGGGCTGCGCCTCACCGGCCTGTCCGCTGGAAATATAGTCCAGATAGTCATTGATCTTATCCTGAAGGATCGTTGCATGCTCAACCCTGAATCCGTAAAACCATTCAAGATCATCACAGATTTCCAGAATAAACTTATCCCCTTCGATATATGTAATATCAATAACATTACGATCCCTTACAGTTGACATGATGCATCTCCTCTGATGATAAAACCCTTTTTCCGCCAACCCCTGCACCACTGAACGCAACTCTCCGTTGTCAGTGACAGTTATAGCATCTCATAAATCGGGCCATTCATAAATAGCTGCGTTTAGTTTACGGGCGTGGAACTGAAAAGACGTGACAACTGTTTTGTAGATAGAGATTATTACTTATTTTTTCTTTACCCGGAACAGCTCTGTTCTGCGAGCTTCCCGCTTGTCGGAATTTGTCGTATTTTGTCGCGAAAATCTAACAAAGGATCGGCATATAATCCGGACATGGAAATACATGAACCGTACATCCCAAAAGAATATCTTGCGCTGAAGATCAATTATATCAAGCAGCAGCTTTCAGAACTGCCTGAAGTAAAGCATAAAACCCGTAAGATACACGGCAAAATGACCGAAGTATATATAACCGGTACCAACGTGTATTCATTTGCCAACAAAGCATGTGAAAGAACAAGAACAATTTACTTTCAGCGTGAAGACTATTTGCGTGAGCTTTCAAGACTCGAAGGTCTTTGGAACAGTGCATTTAGAGGTCAGCCACCTGTTGATATCAAACCGCAAAAGATCATAAGAAAGCTATACAAAAGCACTGAAGATTCAGTAGTTATAGACAGAAAGTTTTTCGATAGTCTCAAGAATGATGCCGATCCCAATTACCGTGAAAACAAAACGTTTTTCTACAACGGGACATATTACAGATCAGCGGCGGAAGTAGAAATAGCAAGGTTTTATACAGAACAAGGCATTCCATTTAAATATGAACCTGAAATCTGGCTTAAAGGATTAAAGTACCCTATCTATACCGATTTTGTTCTTTGGATTGAAGAACTTGATCTGTGCAAGTTCCATGAACACTTCGGAATGAAGAATTCTGCAAACTATAATCGTATAACCGCAACCAAATACATCAATTACTCCGAAGCCGGACTACAGCCCGAATTAGACATATTTTACACATACAATGCAGACGGAGTTCCATTCGATCCCAGACAGCTACATACCAAACTCAATTCTGTGATTTACAACTCACTGTTTGTTACTAATCCGTAAATCCCATTGCTTCTATTCAAACAGAGTTACAGTGTAACGGCGTGCTAAATCTCTTCCAACAAAAACGCAAAAAAAGTTGGAGCAAAAGTCGGAATCAAGCTAATTCCAACATTTTCTCCAACAAAAACGCAAAAAAAGTTGGAGCAAAAGTCGGAATCAAGCTAATTCCAACATTTTCTCCAACAAAAAACGCAAAAAAACTGGAAGAAAATGAGCAACAGCCAAATTTTAACAAAAAGGCCGCAATCACGTGAATGTGACTGCGGCCGGTTCATAACACCATAATTATCACAGATCGTAGTACATCTCGTATTCCATCGGAGTAGGCATGGAGACGTGGCGGCCAAGATCCTTGCGGCGGTTGGCGATCCAGAGGTTGATGAGTTCGATCGGGAATACGCCGCCTTCTGTGAGGAAGTCGTGATCCTTTTCGAGCGCTTTCAAGGCAGAACCTAACGACTTCGGAAGGCCTTTGATCTTTTTCTTGTCCTCTTCGGAAAGATTGAAGAGGTTGAAGTCGTAAGGGCCGAAGCCTTCTGCTTCAGGATCGATCTTGTTCCTGACGCCGTCAAGGCCAGCCATAAGGATTGCGGCATAGCAATAGTAAGGGTTGCATGTGGCATCGGGATTACGGAGCTCGAATCTCTTCTTGTCGGGCGTTTTAGCGTATGCGGGGATACGGATTACGGCACTTCTGTTAGCTGTCGCATAGCCGATGGTAACAGGTGCTTCGAAGCCCGGGAGAAGTCTCTTGTATGAATTCGTCGAAGGGTTCGAGAATGCGCAGATCGCAGGAACATGCTTCAGGATACCGCCGATGAAGTGCAGCGCAGTCTCGGACAGGCCGGAATAACCGTTCTCGTCGTAGAATACCGGCTTGCCGTCCTTGAACATCAGCATGTGAACATGCATGCCCGAACCTGCCTCGCCGTAGATGGGCTTGGGCATGAATGTCGCAGTCTTTCCTTCCTTGACCGCTTCGTTCTTGATGATGTACTTGGTGAGCATCGTCTTGTCGGCCATCTCGGTCATGGGCGCGAACTCAACTTCGATCTCCATCTGGGCAGAGCCGACTTCGTGATGGTGATACTTGACCTTGATGCCCTGATTCTCCATGAGCATCGTTACGCGGCTTCTGTAGTCGTAAGCGATGTCCTGCGGGGGCGCGATGTGATAGCCGCCCTGGTGAGGAGTCTGGAAGCCCAGGCTTCCGAATTCGCCCGTATTCCAGAAAGCTTCGGCACCGTCCAAAGTAAAGCCTGAACTGTTGGGCTTGTTGGAGTACGTGACCTCATCGAAAACATAGAATTCGAATTCCGGTCCGAGTAAGAATGTGTCGGCAACGCCCATTTCCTTCATGTACTCTTCCGCGCGCTTGCTGACGTTTCTTGGCTCCTGGTTGAAAGGAATGTTCTCATCCTTGCCGATGATCCTGACGTCACCGATCATGGACAGAGTCTTGATCTCGCAGAAATCATCGATAGCAGCGCTCGAGAGATCAGGGATAAAGACCATGTCGCTCTTCTCGACCGGAGCAAAACCGTAGTTGCTTCCATCAAAGCCGATACCTGCAGTCATAGTCGATTCAGTAAATCTCTCTGCGGGGATGGTCAAATGGTGCCATCTGCCGTTTAAGTCGATCATTCTGAAATCGATCATCCTGATATCGTTTTCTTCGATGAAAACCTTCGCTTCTTCAAAGTTACTTAGCATATTCCACCTCCGCTAAAGTAAAATGAGCGCTGACCCGAAATGTTATTTAACGTTCAGGTCAACGCTTATCTAGTAAAATCATAGCATAGGGTCTGTCAAAAAAACTTGTTCATGCAGGGGCAAAACGCCCTTTTTTCAACGCCAAAAGAAGCAATCTGCACAAGAATCCGTATCTTATCACCCAAAAGCATGAACTTCACCAAATACAGGAACTTAACGAATCCTGCTTTTGTGGTTCTTCATTATTTAAGAAAAAACTCCGACAATGTAAAATAATAAAATCTTAAATGTGCAGGAGCTAATTATGAAGGTTGAATTCGGCTACGGCAAAGGTGTACAGACAGTTGATATTCCCGATAAGAATCTGGATCAGGTCCTTGTTGCGAATGAGATAGATCATGAAAGGCGCGGACCTGACGCAGTCGTCTATGCGCTCGAAAATCCCATCGGCTCGTCCCGGCTCAAGGACTTAGCTAAGCCCGGTCAGAAGATCTGCATTATCACGAGTGACATCTCGAGACCGATACCGAGCTTTGATGTTATACCTTCAATACTTGATGAACTGTATCTTGCAGGATGCAAGAAAGAAGATATCTACGTTGTTTTCGCGCTAGGATCACACAGACCTCATACTGAGGAAGAGAAGAAAAAGCTCGTCGGGGAACGCGTATATAACGAGGTCAGATGCATCGACTCCGATCCTTCCGACTGCATTCACATGGGTGACACTTCAAGAGGCACACCCGTCGATATAACAAGAAGCGTAGCAGAAGCTGATTTCCGTATCGGCGTAGGCAATATCGAATTCCACTATTTCGCAGGATATTCAGGCGGTGCCAAGGCATTGATGCCCGGTGTATCAACACCTTCAGCAATCCAGGCCAACCACCGCATGATGGTTGACGAGAAGGCATGTGCCGGCAATCTGAACGGCAACCCCATTAGAGCCGACATCGAAGAGTCGGAGACATTCTGCCACTTAAGCTTTATCGTTAACCCCATCCTGGATGAGCATAAGCATATCGTTTACTGTGTTGCGGGCGATGTCACAGAAGCTCACAGAGCCGGATGCAAATATCTTGATCAGATGTACAGAAAACCGCTCAAGAGAAGAGCAGACATAGTTATCGTCTCACAGGGAGGCGCACCGAAAGACGCAAATCTCTACCAGACACAAAAGGCTTTGGACAATTCCAAGTATGCAGTAAGAGACGGCGGCACGATAATCGTTATCGGCGCATGCAACGAAGGCCTTGGAAGCGCAAAGTTCGAAGAGTGGCTCACAACGGCACAGACCGCAGATGAACTTATCGAGAGAGTCGGCAAAGACTTCCAGCTTGGCGGACACAAGGCAGCTGCAATCGCAATGGTATTAAAGCACGCAAAGATCGTTCTTATCTCCGAGATGGATGATGACTTCGTAAGGAGCATCTTCCTGGAACCCGGACATTCCGCTCAGGAGGAATTTGATAAGGCGTACGCGAAGTATGGCGAGGATTGTTCGGTAATCTGCATGCCTTTCGGAGGTGCCACACTTCCGATGCCTCCCGAAGAGTAAGGATCTCACTTTACTTAAGCTGACAGTGATAAAAGAATGCGGTTGATACAACCGCATTCTTCATTTCTTTTTCACATGTTTGTCACACACTTAGTATTACAATTAACTCGTAGAAAGAGTTTTCGAGAGGAAAGAGAATGGGTTGGGAAGCTGACGTACTGCTTTATCTGCAGGACAACATAAGATCGGACATTGCAGATCCGGTCATGTCTTTGATCACGCATACGGGCGATAAGGGAATAGCCTATATCGCTCTGATATTGATCCTGCTCATTATTCCGAAGACAAGAAGGATCGGGATCATAACCGCGATCAGCATTGCCGTTGAATCACTTCTTGCAAATGTGTTTATTAAAAATATAGTTGCAAGGCCGAGACCTTTTGATGCAATCGAAGGACTCGACGCCATTGTAAAAAAGCCTACTGATTATTCCTTCCCCTCAGGACATACAGGTGCGGCTTTTGCCTTGGCGGGAGCGTTGCTCTTTATCGCAATTCTGGGCTTGCCCGTGGCTGTTAAGGCAGGAAAGATAGCAAGGCAAAAAGCTTCAACAACACTTAAGCTTTTCGCCTCGTTCATGATGATCTATTCTGTCATCCTGGCTTTCACGAGAATGTATGTCGGAGTTCATTATCCCACAGATGTAATGGGAGGTCTGCTTCTTGGAACAGGCACCGGCATTCTGGCATATTTAATCTATCATCTGGCTGTAAGGAAGATCTCGGAACGCAAAGCGAAGATCACGTCAGGTGAAGCTTAATCCTCTAACTGCTTTTTTCCTTATCTTCTCATCGTAAAGAAGTCTGTCTGCATTATTGATCGCATCGTAGAAATCGACTTTGCCGCTTATCGTGAACTTGTATATGCCTGTACTCATCTCGATCGGATAAGGCTTATCCGACATCTCGTTGAAGCGCTGAGTGACATGCTCTATCCTCTCCTTGATACCGTCCACATCACAATCTGCGCCGGTTATCGCGAGAGTGACAAATTCATCACCGCCGAAGCGTCCGATTATATCCGTATCTCTGAATGACTCACGGAGAATATGTGCAATGGACCTTAATGCAAAGTCACCGTCATCATGTCCATACCGGTCGTTGACTGTCTTAAGGTTATCCATGTCTGCATAACATATGATCGCGACCTTGCCCTGATTAACAGGATCTTCGAGTTCTTTCTCAGCATTGGAGATAAAGCCTCTTCTGTTAAAAAGACCGGTAAGCTCATCCTTCTGCGCGATCTCTTCAAGCTTTGTATTATCCCTGATAAATCTCTCAAGCGAATTCTGCAGAGCCTGTTTTGCTTTATTCTGAGCCTCGATCATGTAAAGTGATCTCAGAGTTACGGACATCTGTGAAGCGATGGAAGACACGCTGAAGGAATTATCCATTCCGGTCTCGATCACGAACATACCGTAGAGGTCCGGACCTACGAACAGCGGTGATACGAGCATCGAATGACGTTCACCGTTGTCTATCATCTCGTTATCGAAAATCTGCTCCGTGCGCAGCAGCTGCTGTTCATCAGGCAAAGTCCTTAAGCCCTTTTCATCGCTTATAGCTTTAAGAAGGATCGATGTCGGCATCTTCCAGTCAAAGACGCCCGGGTTCTGGATATTTCCCTGGAACAGATAGAGCATGGACTTCCTGTATCCGATACCGCTGAGGCCGCCGAGGAGCTGTTCATACGGAATATCCGTATCGTTCTCGTTAAGGAGGATGTCACCGACCCTGCGGTTGACCAGTCCTCTCATTCTCTCACCGCGCCTTCTTGCCGAATTTGCAGGCAGGATACCTGAGAATGACAAACGTCTGAAATAGCTTGAGAAATTCTCATATATAAGCTCGCGTTCAGCTTTATCGGATACTGATTCAAGAGCCTTCTTCTCCATCGTAAGAAGGACATTAAAGAACTTCTCGCGAGTTGAGAGCATAACAAATTCAGTTCTTAAGAGTCTGGAGAACTGATCATCCATATATCTGAACGCATCCTTTTTATCTCCGGCATTCAGGAAATCAATGTAGGATTCAAGGAAACCTACTATCTCGTCTGATATAGGGCCTGCATCAACATATATAGCAAACAGGTAGTTTTTGACTTCGTCGATAAACTTCGGCTTATCAATCTTGTCACTGTCAAGATTAAATCTCCTGAACATCGCTTCGACATCAAGATCATCACATCCGCATGAGTTCCTGAGAACAAGATGTGTCTCAACGCTCATGTCTTTTAATGCCGTTCCGTTGATGTAGTTCTCGGCATTCATAACAGCCTTGTACGCCAGTGATGCAGAGCTTGCCTCGACAGTTGTAAGCGGCGGTTCCAAAGATACTGCAAAAACATCATCGTCAAAACCCGCGGTCAGTATATCCCTTCCGGGAACAAGGCCGCGTTTTGCAAACACATTATATCCTCCGACTGCCATTGAGTCGTTCGCGAAAACTATGGCGTCAAGATGTTTGTTCTCATCAAGAAGTTTCTCTACTACAACTTCGCTTCCCATCGAGAAATCACCGTAGACGATCTTATTCTCATCAACCGGTATACCGTTCTCTTTCAGAACTCTCTTAAAGACATCGAGCCTTTCTCTTGCATCAAGGTTTGTAACAGGTCCTGATACATAACCGATATCTCTGGCTCCGTGCTTTACGATCAGGTGATTCAATAGCCCCGTAAGACCTGAATCGTTATCAAATGTAACCGAATGGCATCCTTCAAAATCAGAGAAAAGACAAACAACAGGAACATTCGGCATCATCTCTATGAAGCGCTTCTGGATCTCCTTTTCTGCTCTTGAGCATATTAGTCCCTGAAGTATATATACGATGTCGACATTACGCTCTGTAAGGAGCTTGAATACGGTGTTGTACTGATATTCGAATTTCTTATCGGCATAACGGCTGTCCGTCTTTCCGATGTAGTGACCGGGAAACACGAGCAGATTGGCATCCAGAGCTTTAGCAGCCTGTTCCGCACCTCTTGCAGCCTGGTTCGAGAAATAATTATCTATATCGTCAATAACAAAACCAATATTAAGTCTGCGGTCCATTATCCGCCCCTCCCCTCTTAACCATAGTTTTATAGTACCATGAAGACTTAAGGAGTAATTGCGGAAAAAATTGTGTATTCTTTAACAGTTAGTAAATAAAGTTCGATAAATTATTAACAAGCTCAGACGCCGCGCAGTCTCTTTCTGGACATCTTATCAGCATACATCTTGGAATCAGCTTCCATTATCATGTCGTCGATATCGATAGAACTGTCGATAACACGTTCTGAAATACCTATGCTCGCACCGACTTCAAAGGCTTTGTCAGTCATAGCAGGATCCTGATCGGCATACTGCTCGATCTCGCTGCGGATATCCCTGACCTCATCTTCATGCCTTCTGTCGCTTATAACGGCAAGTGCAAATTCATCACCACCGTAACGTGCAGCAACACCATGATCCCTGACATATTTCTGAATGGCTCTCGCGAGAGTCTGGATAGCGATATCACCGTTGTCGTGACCGTATGTATCGTTGATAGTCTTAAGCCTGTCCATATCGACAGAGAACAGTGAAAGGATCCTTCCGAAATTTGCAGGAGTATTGATAAGCTTCTTTATGACCGTAAAGAAACCTCTTCTGTTATAAAGTCCCGTAAGGAAGTCAAGTTCTGAAAGCATCTCGCTCTTCTTGTTCTTGGTTATCAGTTTGCGGTTATTGCTTACAGCATTAACCGCAGCATTAACAAAGTGGCTGAACTCCTCGAATCTCTGCTCGGATCTTAACGTAATATTGCTGTAGCCGTTTACTACGTATCCGAATGCCTCCTTGCCGGATCTTATCTGTCTGAACAAAAGCACATTGATGTCACTGTCAGGCGAAAGGATAAGATCGTAATCAGGAATAGGATACTTCATCCTGTAGAATTTCTGTGCATATGTATATTTGTTTGCCCTGCCGTGGAATACGCTGTGACAGCATTCATCCTTCTCTTCCACGCATACAAAATAATATTCGCTTCTCCACATCCATATTGAATTCTGCAGGTTTTCAGCCGCATCATCAAGGTTATCGGAAGATGTCATATGCGATACAAAGCGGCCCATCTCAAGCATGTGCCTGAATGATTCCTGGCTTTCCTCCGCCAGCTCATCAACGATCTCGGACCACTGGAACTCGGAACTCTTCTTGCAGCCGCACGACTGCATAAACATTGATCTGTAAGGAATATGGAATGAGCTTTGCTTAGGTCTGTCACCTTTGTTCCAGTTGTTTATCGTCCGCAGGATCTTCTCGGATATCTGCTTGTAATCAAGTTCGCAGGTCGTCAATACCGGATCGTTGAACTGACCTTGCCAGATGCCGTCAAAGCCCGTGACAATCACGTCTTCGGGAACACTGATGTTCCACTTGCCAAGCGCATCGCAGACAGCCATAGCCATAGAGTCATTCGCGCAGATCACAGCATCCGGAAGTTCGTATCCGCTCTCTAACAGATTGTCCATTATCGTATATGCAGGAGCCTGCCAGAAGTCACCATAATAGATATTAGCCGAACCGGGATCTATTCCTCTTGATTCGAGCACTTCCTTAAATACGCGTATCCTCTCCTCGGAGAAAGCGTTATCTCTGAATCCCGCCATCATGTCAAGTCTTCTCGCACCGTGAACATCGATCACATGCTCAACGATTGCTCTGAAAGCGCTCGCATATTCAAAGTCTGCATTTATGCATCCCTTGATCGGATACTGGAAAGTAATGACCGGAATACCTTTCTCATGACCTATCGCTGCAAGTCTTTCGATTACTTCTCTTGTCTTTATCATCTCACCGAAAATAACGACCGCGGCAAGATCCATATTCAGAAGGATATCGGTAAACTTAAGCTCGAGATCTGTCTGCAGCGGATCGGGACTATCGACATTGAAAGTAAAACTTGCGACAACATAATCCTTATTGAGTTCCTCAGTCTGAAGAGACCTTAAGAAAAGACTGTAGTTATCAGCGTCGTCCCATACGCCGCATACCGCGATAAGCTTGCGGAGATTATCTTTTCCGATCCGTTTCTTAAGTGAGATATTGCGGATATGTATAGAAGCCTTGGAGATCGCCGTAATCGCAAAAACGATCGATGCATTGTCGCAGTCTTCATCTACTTCGAAAAGCATCCTGTGCTTCTGCCAGTGCCTGTCGAGACTGACAGTGTAAGGCTCAACCAGCTGCTCTTTATAATCTTCACCGCCCGCTTCGAAAAGACATCTGATCGAACGGTCTTCATCAGCCCTTCCGTCAAACGAGAACTCGTAGACCTCACCTTTCCTGAACGGGAACCCGCTCTGCAAAAGCCTTGTCTCTCCCGCGCTTCCGGCAACAAAAGAAGGAGTGATGATAAGTTCATCCTCCATAAAGCTGACATTGGCATTAAGATCACCTTCAGCAACATAGAAGGCGTTATTAACGCCGTTCTGTATACGGTTGCCGCTGTCTTTATCTTCTGTGTTGAGAGTTAATACTCTTGCAGGTCTTACAACATGTCTGTCATATACCGGCTTTTGGTAAAGCCTTATATAATCGACGAGCAATTCGGCATCATTGTCTTTAAGATCAGTCGTAACTTCAGAAGACTTGCCCATTCTGTCAGAGCCTACAGACACACCGATTACAAAATGGAAAGGTTTGTTAAATGGTGCAGGATAAGGCTCTTCAGTCTCTCCGGTCCTTGCAAACCAGAATGATGTCCTGTAATAGATCTTGCCGTCACAGGAGAAGACGATCTCATCCTGATCCCACTCACAGGAGAAGACGTGAAATTCAGAGGAAAAATCAGTGTTCAGTCTGTGATAGCTTCCCGAACGCTCTGTATACGGGTAGCCGAATACTATACCGGATGACACCTCATCGGTGCGGTCACCGGAGATATTGACCATATCGATCTGACCGTGAAGCGGGAACTCCTTGTAATCGCCGGCATCAAAATCATAGCCGTCAGTCGGCATGAGCCTGATGTAACTTAATATGCCTTTAGCTTTTGGAACTTTTATTCTTACGGATATCTTGCCGTAAGTGATATCTTTTTTGCCGAGAGAAGTAAGTCTGCCGGATAAATATCTCATCTCTCCGGAACTGCTGGTCGTGATCTTGGGTCTTATACAAAGACAACTCTCCCTGACCTCAATGCACTTGTCTCCGCAATACTCCTGACGTTCGCCGTTAACCCAGCCGGGCGCACGTGTCTCTGCACTCCAGACAGCTTCATTTATAGTATTGCTGTTAAAATCTTCGGACCAGACTATATGATATCCGTCCGGAAGAGAGACTCTCTTGCTCATTGAATCAAATCCCGGAAAAATTAAAAGGGCTTACGTATCTACAGACCAGATATCCTCACTGTTGCTTCTGGCCATAACATACTTGTAGCAGTCATCGGCACTGACTTCAAATGCTTTGAAGATGTCCTTCACAGCATCATAGATAGCTTTGCATCTGATGATGTCGACTGTGTCATGAGCCTGTGAGAAAAGGCCGAAGATCAGCATGTCATACATCTTGTAAAAATCGACTTTGAAAGCATCAAATTCATTGATAGCTCTTAAGAACAATTCCTTGTTCTCAGGCTCATATGTACGAAGGATATTAAGCAGATGCATCTCCTTCTTAACGCAGCCTGCAATGGCATTAACGCTCGCCTTCATACCGGGGCTGACGGTCCTTGTGTTGTAACGGACGATAGTCATCGAGAGTTCATCGATCATATCAACACATTCCTCGATATGTCTTGCCATCTGGAATATGTTGATCCTCTTCTCGGGATCCGGCTCAACTGCATGAAGCCTGTCTGCAAATGCATGGAAAATATGATCACCGTCATCTTCAAGTTTGTTGATACGTCTTGAGATGGCTACCCTGTCTTCTATCTTCTCGAGCATGCCGAGAAGTTCGACACATTCTTCATTAAGTATCTCAGAAAGCTGCTGAGCGTGATCAAATAAATATTCGCGATCCTCGTTTGTCATTTGGTTTTTCCTCCAAACATCTCGATAACTCCATACCGAGTTAATTATATAGTAACAAAGATATTTTATTCAAGACGAAGGTGCTTTATTTTCGAGCATTTCAGGAACATAAAAAAGGATGTCTCTTCATCTGAGACATCCTTTTGGAAGTTTGATTTTAGTTGTTACTTATCAGAGAGCTGAAACCTTTGTGCCCATCTGCTCTGCATCCTGATTCTCAACAACGAGGTTAACAGACTTAGGTGTGCAAACGAATGTTGTCTTAACAGGTGTAGGTTCAACTCTTCCGCCTAATGCATAAACACCGCCGGAGATGTAGTCAACTACACGCTGATTCTTATCAGTATTTGTGAGGTTGCAGATAACGATGTGGCCTTCACGGATGTGATCGCAAACGATCTGGCTTGTTCTGATATCATAAGGCGTAAGCATAATGACTGTAGCATTCTGCTGCATAACAGGTGTTGTCATCGCGGGCTCCTGAACGAAGGTACGAGGCTCTTCAACGAAAGCCTCCTCAGCTATAGGCTCTTGCTCGTATGCATCTTCTTCAATGTAGCCCTCTTCCTCACCGTAATAGTTTTCTTCCATATCATCTTCTACAGGTGTGAACATGCTTCCGAAGAAATTCTTAACGTTAAAAGTGCCCATTTGTATTTCCTCCTTAAAAATTCGCCCGACCAAGGACATTCATATAAGATACTTCGGATATTAACGAACTTTGATATTCGCCTCAATAGTTTTGGTCAATATGACACAAGAAGGTAACTTAACAAGGGGTTTTATTACAAAATGTAACAAAAATCACTAATTTTTGATTGAACAATGTTACACAGGCTTATAAAGAGCCCTGTTCCCGAATATTGCAGTGCCGATCCTGATGTGGGTGGAACCCTCATAAACAGCGCTTTTGTAGTCCTGGCTCATGCCCATGGACAGTACATTCCAGCTGTCTAAGCCCGTATAGCTTTTAAGGTCTTCATATATTACTCTTGTCTTCGCGAAAACCTCTCTTGCCTGACCTTCGTATTCCTCGATCGGAGCCATTGTCATAAGGCCGCAAAGCTCTATTGAAGGAAGCGCCATGATCTTATCAATAGCGGGCTTTAACTCATGCGGAGCAAAACCGTGCTTGCTCTCTTCACCGGATACATTAGCCTGCAATAATAACCTTGAAGTAACATTGTTACTTTCCGACCTTTTTGATATCTCTTCAGCCAGTTCAACGGTGTTTACGGAGTGAATAAGAGCCGTCTTACCGATAATATATTTAACCTTGTTCTTCTGCAGAGTACCTATGAGATGCCAGTTCACATCAAGACCTAAAGATGAGAATCTCTCCACCTTCGGAACGAGTTCCTGAACGCGGTTCTCGCCGAGATCTGTAAGACCGGATACAGCAGCTGCCTCGGCATATTCGACCGGGAAGACTTTTGTTACACCTATGAGAGTAACACTTCCCTTCTCCCTGCCCGAGACTTTAACTGCATCATCAATTGATTCTCTTACGGCAGCAATATTATCCGAGATCATCTTTTTAAGATCTTCACTGTAATCGTATTCCATAATTAATCGACCTTATCTCCCGGCTTAACAGTCTTGGGGTTGGTAATGATAACTGTATCAAGATTGGGAACGGAAGACTTGCCGACCTGATCGATGATCGCAAATTCCCTGTCGTTATCAAGTACGATTACCCTGACCTCTTCGACGAAGCCCTGGTTGTTCATATAGACGGATGCAATACCCGAGTAATCGGATACCATGATCTTGTCACATGTCATTCCGAGACCGGTCGATGTATCAACAAATGAAGCCGAATACCCGGCCGTATAGAGCCTGTCGATCTTCTTAAGGTTGGAAAAATCGTTAGGTGTCTGGAAAGCTACGATCGTTCCGCCGTCAGGCATAACTTCCGTATAGATGACAGAGCACCCTCCGACAGACGTATTCTGCTGTTCAACAGGATTGCCGGCCTCATCTGTCTTCGCATTCGGAATGACAGTTACGTTGAATACAGAATCGATATTGAATGTACCTTCATTAACCATTGTTCCGGGTGCCAGGTAAACACAGAATGCCGGATTGCCCTTAGGCGCATACTCGGTGTTGACAAGGCTCGGCACAGAAACTCTCATGCCGTCTGTCTCAGTGATGACGATCTCGATATCAACCGTTCTTAAGTCCAGAAGATCTTCAACATATCTTGCCGTCTCAAATGTGATCAGCATTCCCGACTGGTCACTCTCACAGCGTACAACTTTACAGTTGTCGATGGAGATACCTTCAGTACGGACGTTGATGTCATGGAGCGTTCCGACAGCGAAGTCAGATGCAGCTGCATCGTTGAATGACAGATATACCGTAAGATACTGGCTCTCGTTCTGGGCAATCCTTACAGCGGGAGCATCAGCTTTAACACTTAAGTCGGCTGCAATGGCACCGACGGAATTATTGATATAAGACTTGATCTCGGATGCCGGCATAGTAAGGAACATGCTGTAATCGAGCATATCCTCTTTGCCGTCAAGTCTGAACGAGACGATACCCGGTCTGTGCGCGGATACGACAGAAGCATATTTCTCGACCTGTGCCTCGTAAACCTTCTCGTCACTTCTTAATACGACGATCCTCTCGTCATCGAAATCGATCTTGCTCATCTCGTCTTCTCTCTCGTCAAGGATAACATTTACGGATGAACTGTACGAAGGCATATTTGTGAGATTTCCGCCCATGGCATCGAAGCGTACCGAATCAAGGATTGCGGAAAGGTTCTTGTTATAGTTCCTGTAGATGACATCTGCTTCGGCAACACCGCCTGCGAGGATAAGTTCCTGCTGGACATCGGATATCTGAGACTGGACATTTCTTAAGTCAGTAACGACAGACTTCATCTCTTCGGGAACGACGATCGCAAGTTCTTGTCCCTTTGCAACTCTGGAGCCCTCCGTGATCTGTGTTACGAGTTCACCTTCGGTAACACTGCTGATCGTATCCTCATCTCTTACGATGAGCGCTCTTGCTCCGATCGTATGCTCAACAGCACCCGTCGTAACAAATGAGAAATTCGGCTTCTCGGCGATGTAGTCATATAAATGGTGCACTACGAATACGAGCACGAAAAGCGCCGACGCTACTGCGACCGCACCTAAAACTCCGTTCCTGATGGCACGGCTCTCGGCACTCTTCTGTGAAGGATTCTTGCGCTTATATTCGTTCTTCTCGATCTTGGCCTGTTCTTTCAGCCTGGCCTCTTCCTTGCGTCTTTCCTGAGCTTCGATCTTAGCCTGTTCTTTTGCTCTTGCCCTCTCCATGGAAGACACCTTTCTTCTTTTTGCCGCGGGCTTGGCTGCAACTTTGGAAGCAACCTTTTTATTCTCAGTGGGCTTTCCGTTGATATCGACCTGAGGAATGATGCTCTTGCCGGCCTTTACACCGTCACCGGCATCAGTCTGAGGGTTGACAGCATTGCCTTTTGCAAGCGGGCGCTTAACTTTAACAGGTGCTGCAGAAGGTGTCTTTACAGGCTGCGTCTTGCCGGCAATACGCTTTTGAACAGGCTTTCCCATACCCTGATTCTTTACAGCGGGCTTAGAAGAACCCTGAACAGGTCTTTTCCCCGACGGATTAGAGACAGGTCTCTTGCCGGCATTAACAGGCTTTCCTGCTGCTTTTCTCGTATCAGCAGGCTTGTTATCCGGATTGTTGTACCACTGTTTTCCGTCAGCCATTATTCTTTACCCCCGACTGCGAGCATGCAGGCGAGCTTAGCCTGCTCTTTGGCAAGGCTGCCCTGCATATATGCAATATAAGGCGGCTTCATAGGTCCGTCACATGAAAGCTCTGTCGTGGCACCCTGAACAAAGGCACCTGCAGCCATGATGACCTGATCGTCATAGCCCGGCATGTCCCACGGAACCGGAGTAACAAATGAATCAACAGGTGAACAGGACTGGATAGCACAGCAGAATTGCTCCATCATCTTCGGGTCACCGAATTCTATGGTCTGAACTATATCACCTCTTGCTTCAGCCGACTCAGGACTTGTCTTATAACCCTCGCTGCCTAATATCTCAGCAGCGAAAACAGCACCTTTGAGGCATTCTCCTACACAAGCAGGCGCTGTAAAAAGACCTCTTGCGATCATGGAATTGGCACCCATAGTAGGACCGACTTCGCTTCCGAGTCCGGGTGTTGTAAGGTGTCTTGCGGCATTCTCGACAAGGTCTTCTCTTCCGGCGATATATCCGCCTGTTCTTGCGATTCCGCCGCCCGGATTCTTGATAAGCGATCCGGCTATTACATCTGCACCGACCTCTGTCGGCTCCTTCTTCTCGGTAAATTCGCCGTAGCAGTTATCAACCGCTACAATAATGTCTTCCCGCACAGAATGAGCAAGTGATGCGATCTTCTCGATATCTTCACAAAGGAGAGCTCTTCTGCCTGTATAGCCTCTGGACTTCTGGATAAATACCATCTTCGTCTCAGGCTTGATAGCTGCCCTGATGGCCTCAAGGTCGGGAGTGCCGTCATCTTTAAGATCAACTTCCTCGTACCTGATGCCGTAAGACATAAGTGACATGTCATTATCGCCGGACGAGAGGCCAATCGTGGCCATAAGAGTATCGTAAGGTCTTCCGGTTACCGAGAGCATAATGTCGCCCGGTCTTAATGCACCGTAGAGCATAGCGGAGATAGCCTGTGAGCCTGTGCTGATCTGCCATCTCACATATGCCTTCTGAGCGCCGAAGACCTTCGCGAAGATATTCTCTATCTTCTCTCTTCCCACATCGTCATAACCGTAGCCTGATGTGGAACCCATATGGGTATCTGAGAACTTCTCACTTCTGAACGCATCAAGGACCTTAAGTTCGTTATAAGTGACTATGTCATCAATACGGGCATAAACATCCTTCAAAGCCTCTTCAGCCTTACAGGCAGCTTCGATGGCCTTATCTGTTACGCCGTATTTTCTGTAGTTATTGATACTTTCTCTCACTAAGTCGTCCATAACTTGTAATTATATCAAAGTAATGCGATTCAACAAAACAAATTACTTGTAATATAGGACGGCAATTCTATGGCAAAAAGCCTGATTTATGAGTAAATAGCCAGTTTTATGGAACCGGGAACACACTCAAAGGTAACTCTGTGTCCCGAGAAGTCCTCACCGTCGTAATTGCCGTTCAGATCTCTTGAGCCCGTTGCCTCGACAGTGACCACGGTCGTAACGAAATTATCTATCTCCTTGTAGCCGTCGTGCTTTCCGTTCTTGTACTTGGTTATCAGATAGAGGGATCTCGGAAGACCCACTGCATCTATTGCACAGCAGTTAAGAAGACCATCGTCGATCTTTGCCTGGGGCGCCGGGCAGAAGCCGTCACCGTAATAAGAAGCATTGCAGACAGCGATCAGGGTATGTCTGGTCTTGACCGATTCATTCGGCTTGCCGTCAGCCCTTAAAGCATTGAACTTGAAGTCAAAATGCCTGTTTCCGAACAGACATCCGAATGCAGACGTGATATATGCAGTATTTCTTACAAAACTCGAATTAGGATGAGCCAGCACCTTGCCCTTGGCCCTGAGCTGAACCTCCGTGTCAAAGCCTATGGATGCAACGTTAAGACACCAGGCGGAATTCGCCTCTATCTTGTTGCCGAACCTGTCATACGATATTACCCTGATAAGGTCTGAATTCTTTATTGCGTATTTATCACTGTATATGTCTTTCAGACAGACCTCACAGTTGCGTCTGTGATTCTCATCCATTATGGATCTCGTGAAGTCATTTCCCGTGCCCAAAGGTATAAGTGCCATCGGAGTGCCGGACTGGGCAAGCGAATTAGCGACCTCGTGCATAGTTCCGTCGCCGCCGCATGCCACGACCATCAAGTCTTGTTCGCCTGCAGCTCTTTTTGCAGCTTCGCTCGCATGACCGGCAAATTCGGTATAGATAATCCCGGTCTCTTCAGGATACTTTGCGGAATACTCTGAGACAGCAGACTTGAACCTTGCCAACACTTTGGGTTCGGCTCTGCTGTTAACGATGAATAACTTCTTCATTGAAATACCGTCTTTATGCTTTTTCTGAAAGTCTGACTACAACGTCGATCATATCATCAACGGTCTTGACTTCATCAAGAAGCTCGTCGGGAAGACGTACATTATAGGTCTCTTCAACATCGATTACGAATTCATAAAGCTGAAGTGAATCAAAAGGCAGATCAGAATTAAACTCAAGGTCTGAGGTGATCTCGTCGGGAGATATCTCCAGTGTCTCAGCCATGATCCTTATAACGTCACTCTTGACTTTTTCTCTGAAATTATCCGAGTCTGCCATCTTATCTCTTCTCCTTGGTTGTATCATTTGCAACCTGGCTAGCAGTTGCCCTTATGTTCTTGCTGTCATCGTAGCGTCTTAACTGCTGCTCAACATATACATCGACTTCATTTACGAGGTCGAGGAGCTTCTTTCTGTCAGATTCATCATAACCCGCGAGGATATGCTTCGCGAGCACTCTGTGGAACTTGCTGTTCATACGGCATGCAAGCTTTCCGTTATGGGTGAGACTGATCCTTACGATCCTCTTGTCACGCTTGTCACGCTCCCTGTGGACATAGCCTTTCTTGACCAGTCTGTCTATGGCAACAGTCAGAGTACCTGTGGTAATCCCCAGGTCTTCAGCGGTCTTGGTCATCGTGCGTGCGTCATAAGGTCCGATTGCAGTAAGAGTATGCATCTCGGCAATGGACAGGTCCTTAAAGTAACCTGCCTGCAGAGACTTCTCCTCTGTCAAAACAACATTCTCAAAGATCCTTACAAGGGCTTGAGACATCTGTTCTTCTTCGTTAAGCAAAACTATCCTCTCCCAATAATTTGACTTACAAAAGAATTATAACAAAAAAAGTTGTAAAACAATATTTCTTCTTACGGGTATTTGATGGTCATGCGAAATGTCTTTCAAATCCTCCGATTTTTGTTCGGAAATGAGACTTGTCTTATACAACGCGAAAAGAATCTGCCTCCGCGAAGATATTCCGTATCAGTGAAACCGCAACAAGATCACGATTCCGACTTGACTGCCTTCTTGTCTCCGTTAACGAGCACAACAGAAAATACAAGCACAAAGAGTGCAAGACCGCCCAGTATGAGAACGACTCCGTCACCCATTCCGATTCGCTCCAAAGCAGCGTCGCCGTATGTTCCCATGAGATTGAACAGGATATGGGTAACAAGCGGCAGGAGAATAGAACGGTATTTATATCTTAAGAATCCGAGGAAGAATCCAAGAACGGATGCATATATTCCCTGAATGAGATTAAGATGCATAGCCCCGAATAAGATTCCCGAGATAAGGATTATAAATGCCGGCTTGATGCCTGACTTCTCAAGGTATCCGTATGTTACGCCTCTAAGGCACAACTCCTCAACAACAGGTCCAAGGATGATGGCGTAGACGACAGTGATCAGGACATTGTTGCCAAGTCCGGCCTGCTCCACAAGCTTTGCATAGGCATTCATAGCGTCAGGGAATAACCAGATTGCGAGTGTAAACGCAGCAGAGATAGCAAGATTTAGTCCGATTACCACTCCTATAGAAGCAAGTACGGACTTAAATCCGAATATCTCACCGAGCTTTACCTTGCGGCTTTTCTTAACAAAACCTTTGAAATACCATATGAAGAAAACTACCAGCGCTATGACTGAATATGACAGATAAGCATACAGACCGTATTTGTCAGTAAATGTCGTTATAAGCTTTTCCATGAAATCCACAGTATCTGAAGTTATATCCTGTCCGCTTTGAATAAGATCATAGCCGGCCATGAAGAAAAACGGAATCTGGCAGAACGACTGGATCATTATAAGGACAGCTACCGGTATAACCGAAAGGAATATATATCCTACCCGGACTTTCTTTGCCGGTTCACTGCCGGCAGTCTGAACTTCATTATTATCCGTTGTCAGGATATCAACGTTCTGCCCAATCTGTTCCGCATTGTTTTCTGACATTTTGATTTCCCGCCTTTATCTGAATTTAACTATAGTTACACCCGCGTCACCCTCGCCCTGGGCACCTGCCCGGAACGATTCGACCCGGTCGTCCTTGATAAGCATATCCTGAACGCATGCTCTTAAGGCACCGGTGCCCTTGCCGTGAACGATCCTGGCTTCCCTGATACCTGCAAGAACACAGTCTTCCATATATTTACCGAGCGCCGATTCAGCTTCTGCAGTCGTCATGCCGATCAGCATGAGCTCCGCTTTAGTAGAGGATGCGGCATTGAACTTAACTTTTCCCATATCCTCAGAACTTGACTTGGTCCTGAAAGCATTAGCTTTTTGAACAGTCCTTGTTCTGCCCTTCATGAACTCGTCTTTCTGCGCCTTGGTGGGCATCATGAGCTGGCTTTTCTTGACCGCGATCTTCATGCTTCCGCACAGGATATTGACCGAACCGCTCTTGGAAAGGTCTGACTCGGCTATGCCTGTCTGGCCGAGAGAAGGAACATAATAGCATTCTCCCTTGATAACTTCCTTTACCGGCTCGCCGCTCAATGCAACAGATTCAGCCGCTTCGTCATCTTCCGAAGAAAGATCACTGATGCCGGCTCTGAGTTTCCTTCTGATCTTATCGAGTTCCTTCTCGCGCTCAGCCCTGTCCATATCTTTGGATCTGCGTCTTAAGTCGCGGAGTTCTTCCGACAGTTCCTCCTCGTGTTCCTGAAGGAGTCTCTTCTGCTCGGCACGCATATCGTTTAAGATCTTCGTCTTCGACTGCTTGAGCTTAGCATTCTCTTCTTCAAGTCTTGCTTTCTCTGCCTTGAGCTCTATGTTGAGCCTGTCATTCTCTGAAGCAAGAGCCGTTGCTCTCTTGGTCTCGGCTTCCGCCTTTGCGATAAGAGCTTCGTAGTTCAATTCATCAGAAGACATTCTGGATTTAGCGTTTTCGAGGATGTGCTTAGCCAGTCCCAGTTTACTTGAGATAACGAACGCATTGGAAGAACCCGGTCTTCCGGTTATGAGCTTGTATGTGGGTGCCAGAGTCTCTGTATCGAATTCGCAGGAGGCATTCATTACTCCTTCTGTCGTTTCCGCATATCCCTTGAGTTCCCTGTAGTGCGTCGTCGACATGACGATGCAGTTCTTCTTTCTTAACTCTTCGATGATGGATATGGCAAGAGCCGCTCCTTCAGCCGGGTCCGTGCCCGAACCGAGCTCGTCCAGAAGAACGAGTGATCTGCCCTTTATATTCTTCAGGATGAACACGATATTAGACATGTGCGAAGAGAACGTCGAGAGACTCTCTTCTATGCTCTGCTCGTCGCCTATGTCTGCCAGCACCCTGTCGAAAATGCATACTTCGGATCCGCTCTCTGTCGGGATCGGAATGCCCGCCATGGTCATCATGACAAGCAGTCCGCATGTCTTAAGAGATACTGTCTTACCGCCCGTGTTAGGACCCGTAACGATCAAAGCATCGTAACTGTCGCCGACTTTGATGTCGACAGGAACAACGCTGTCTCTGGGGATCAACGGGTGCCTTGCGCCCTTAAGATCGATCCTTCCGTCAAGGTTAAGATCCGGGCAGAAGCAGTTGTTCTCGACTCCGTATTCGCCTCTCGCGAAAATGTAATCAAGCCTGGATACCAGCCCCATATTGTTTTCGAGAAGGGCGCTTATCGACACGACCTCGTTAGTGAAGACCTTAAGTATTCTCTGGATCTCAGCCTGCTCCGCGAAGTTTAATTCGGCGATCTTGTTGTTCGCCTCAACTACGCTCATCGGCTCGATAAAGAGCGTCTGTCCTGAGGACGATGCGCCGTGAACGATGCCCTCGATCCTGCCGTTGAAATCAGCCTTGACCGGAATGCAGTATCTTCCCTCTCTTAAGGTTACGATGCTCTCCTGGAGCATGTCGGCGTGATTGGATATAACACGGTCAAGCAATGATCTGATACCGCTTGCGATATTCTTGCGTTCCCTTCTTATCGAAGACAATTCTTTGCTCGCCTTGTCGGACACTTCATCCTGACCCAGGATCGAACTTTCTATCTTCTCAAGAAGGCTTTGGCATGTCCCGACTTTGTCAACAAGAGCGCAGACATCAGGCTCTGTCTCATCGACAAAAGGAGATCCTGCCGACCTTGCTTTGGTAATTGCCTTTTTTACCTCTTCCGAAGCTCTGAGGAAAGATGCAACTTCAAGAAGCTGACCGCATGTCAATGTGCCGTCAGCTTTTGCATAAACAAGCGATTCCTTGAGATCCCTCATGCCGCCTAAAGGAAGCATGCCGAATCTCATAATGTGATCCATAGCCTGCCTTGCGCAGGAAAGCTCTGATTTTACATAGTCCATGTCACAGCATGGAGCCATATCCATACAAAGCTCACGCCCGTAGGAAGTCCTGGCCTTGGCCGTAACGTTGTCTCTTATCTTGTTAAATTCAAGCGTTTTCAAGACGCGCCCGCGGATCTTCTTCCGCTCAAGGCTCTCTTCAAAACTTATATATTCGTACATGGTCTGACTGTTCCCCTATCCGTACTCTTCTTACAGATCAACCAAGTCTCTTAGTATTCTCGATGATATCGGGAGTGATGGTCTTTGTCATCTCAAGACCTTCCTCGATATCGACATCGGTGATCTCACCGTGCTGTCTTACCACGAGCCTGTTGAATCTCTTTTCCATGAGGCAGTCAATGGCTTTGATTCCCATAAGGCTTGCCATAGTCCTGTCTCTTAATGTCGGTGAACCGCCTCTTTGCAGGTGTCCTAAGATCGTGGGACGCGCCTCTATGCCCGTAGCCTCCTCGATCTGCTTGGCGATGTCCTCGGCATGACCTACGCCCTCTGCAACGATAACGATGTAGTGCTTCTTGCCTGTGTTGCGGCCGTCAAGGATCACCCTTAATACATCCCTGTTGAAGTCATAAGGAACTTCAGGTATCAGGATACTCTCTGCACCTGTAGCGATACCGACGTTCAGTGCGATCCAGCCCGCATGTCTGCCCATTACTTCGATAACACTGCAGCGCTCGTGCGATGAAGCGGTATCTCTCAGTTTATCGATGCACTGCATAGCAGTGTTCATTGCCGTGTCATATCCGATCGTATATTCAGTTGAAGCGATATCGTTGTCGATCGTTCCCGGGATGCCGATAACGGGCATTCCGATCCTCGCAAGAGCTCTTGCGCCCTTATAAGAACCGTCGCCGCCGATAACGATAAGCGCGTCAAGCTCATAAGCTTCCATCATGCGCGCGCCCTTGAGAACGCCCTGATCCGTCATGAATGTCTGGGATCTTGCCGTCATGAGGAATGTACCGCCGCGCTGCAAAGTCTCTGATACGCTTCTGCCGTCCAAAGGCTTGATCTCGCCCTTCCAGAGTCCGTGATAACCTCTGGTAACGCCATACATCTCGAAGCCTGCATTGATTCCGGCTCTTACAACGGCTCTGATTGCCGCATTCATGCCCGGGGCATCGCCGCCGCTCGTAAGTACGCCTACACGCTTGACAGGCTCAACGGTACTCTTATCTATATTGTCATAGTTAGCGGCTCTAAGGCTGCTGATCTCAGGAAGGTTGCTCTCATCATAAAGAAGTCTGCCCATAATATGCCTCCGAAAAGCAAAAAGGATTTCGGCATCATTATACACTAAATATTTATTGCTTATTACAGGGCTTGGGCTGAAAAGGACAGTTAACTGACAAAACTGACGGATTTAAGTATAAACCTCAGACAGGAAGAGCAGTATGACACTGGCAAGATTGATAAGGATCAGGGCGCCTGTCATAAGGAGATGATTCTTCTTCTCCTTGTAGATCGTTGCAATGAACTCTCTTACAAATGCATTTATCCAGAAATATTTCTTTGTCTTGCTTCCGATGCCTTCAGTCCTGATGCCCTGCGATTCTGCAAGCATGCCGGATCTGAACACATGGTAATTCGTCGTAGAGAAAGCCGTCTTGAAGTCATCATTTCCGCAGTGTTCCCTGATCTTTTCAACAGAGAGTCTGAAATTCACATCGGTATTGACGGACTTTGTCTCGGCAATGATGTGATCTTCGGAGATCCCCTTGCTTATCAGATAGCGCCTGATGGCCTCGCCTTCTGAAATGACCTCATCACTTCCCTGTCCTCCCGTGGGCACGAAAATAATATCCTTGCCGGTCGCGTCCTTCTGCATTTTCGCGAACTCCAAAGCCCTGTCAACTCTGGACTGCAAAAGCATCGGCAGTGTTCCGTCCTTACGGACCTGGCAGCCGAGGATGAGGATATAGTCCTTATCAAATGCCGGAACGTGCTTTGCCGCCTTGATGCACACGGCGATCGTTCCTATGAGGATACATTCGAGATATGTCGTAACCGTCGCTAAAGTGCTCTGCGAGAAGAGCTCGAAAAAATGCCCCGGACCGTTCATTCTGTGGACATCGATAATATCCGTCTTTTGAAGGAACTCGCCGACGATAATTGGGAAGAAATCCGAAAGACCGATAAACAGGGCAAGGAGCACCGCCAGCATATTACGCCAGTTCCACCCCTCCTTTATCATGAGTTCTATGTTGTACTTGGCAACTATGAATGTGGTGACAAAGATCACGGGAAGCGTAAGATATGTGAATGCCTGTGAACAGTTTTCGATGCTGGAGATGACACCGCTTATTCCATTTTTGTACCCGAGAGCCCTGAACTGGGCAACGGTAAAGAATACTGCAAATACAGCAAGTCCGAAATATCTGATGTTGTCATAACTGTACAGCGTAGTTTTTGACTGTCTGATGTATTTTCTTATGAAATAGAAAGCCCAGAGCATCAGATACGCGATAAGAACGGCAATGACGAGACTGCCCCCTGTAAAGTTGCCTAGAAAGCCTCTCTCGGTAATAACGAGGTTCTTATGGACAATGACATAGACAGAACTGCCCACACCGCTCTCGCCGGTTATATAGATAAAGACCCTGCCAGGCTTCTTTGCTCTGATGTCAGCGGTAAATCCGTTACCGGTCTGCTGAAAATTCAGTATCTCGACCTCACCGCCGTCATCAGACAGGACATTTGTTATCTTAAGTTCACCGGAACCGAAATAATCATGATGAACGCAATGATACTCTTTTCCGACATGCAGAACATAAAGATAGCTTCCCAAAGCTATCACTACAGCCAGGATTATCAGGAACAGCCTGATCTTCAGATCTTTCATGGTATTTACGTCTTTCACGGGACGATTATACCATTTGAACCACAAGTAATAGTGACTGCATTGTCACAATCGGATATTATTTGGCCTCGTCAAGTGCAGTCTGGACTCTCTTGCTCATGACATTGATCACGTCATCAAGCGAACGGCGGCCATTGAAATATGCACCGGCTTCCTCATGGATGATCTGCTCGACTGTCTCCCCGACATTTATGCCGCCATATGAAGATCCCAGGATATTGATGTACCTGTCTATCGCTTCAGCCGGAACTTCTTCGGCATGCTGGTAATAACTCATACCACCTTCAGCAACCATTCTGTTATACTCTGCAAGTATCACTTCTGCTTTTGAACGCAAAGCCTCACGGTTTACCGGATTACCGTCCATAGTCTTCTGAATATCGTAAGACAGAAGCATCTTTACAAAATCAGCGCACGCTTCCGGATACCCTGAATCCGCTGATACACTTACATAGTCGTGAGATACCGACATCGGTCCTCTTCCGTCAAATGAAGGAAGTCCGAAGAGTCCGATACCGTCACCATACATAAGATAGCATTCAACGTAAGAAGAGAATGAATACATTTTGCCGTAGACGGCTCCCGTCCTGCCTTCGAGCCTTGCGTTTCTGTCATTTATCTCATCCATTACCTGCTGAACCATAAGACTGTGTTCGCCATAATACTCGTCGTAATATTCCCCTTCACTGACGAGCTCCTCATCTAATCCGTGTTCATCAACAAACATTATCAGTTCACGGAATTCATCTGTGTCAAAATGCACCTTGCCGTCATATATGAACACATCGCTCATATTCATAAAAAGGCTCGTAAAATAATCGGTCTTTCCCCTCTGGTATCCGGACGTCCTGCTCATCGGATCAGCGCCGTTACAAACTTCATCAACGAACTTCACATAGGATTCAAACGTAAAACCGGTCTGTCCTTCAGGCATATTTGAAGAAGCTGTAATTATCCCGTCTGCCGAGATATCAAGAGGCGCCCTGTAGAGAGCATCACCGCTCTTTGCAGCGTCAAAAGCATTCACAAAGTATTCCTGTCCGAATGAATCACTGCCGGCATCAAGATATTGTGCCAGATCAACATAACGGATCCCGTCTGACGGATCAGGTGTCGGGTCGTAGGAAAGAATGATATCGTAATCCACTTCCTTATATACAGGCATATCATCTTCGCTTATATCGTAAGGCAATACGAACTTGATAAAGTACGACCCGTTAGTGTCATTGAACTTTTTAATCGCAGCAAAATCTGCTGTCTCAGGAAAATAGTAATCATCGGAAGTGGACAGTATAAGTTCGGTCTTTCCCGCATGAGGATTTGATGATGCTTTGGACAGATGCATGATCTTATATCCGTAACCGTTCCAATAACTTCCATCATTACCATACGTCTCAATACCTAATATCAGCTCATCGCCGTTCCCGGATATATAAAAACATTGAGCTTCCATCACTTCTGACGCCAATTCGTCCACATCGTCGTAATCAAATAGATGCTCCAGCTCTCCGGTCTCTTCATCAAGGAGGTTAAAACCATTGATATCCCTTGCGATCTGCTTTCCTGATGCGTATTCGACCCAGAAGCCGTCCGTTCCGTATAATCCTTCAAGCTCACTGACATCACCTGTTGCAGGATCGACAGAGGCAAAAACAACTTCATGTGTTTGAAGGTATACGGGTAAAATGACCGTGCCTTCCTCACCCTGAATGAATTCTCCCAGCTGATCGATCCCGCCGTTTATTGCGGCATCCAGATACAATTCTTCAACTTCGCCGTCCGGGTTCTTTATAAAGAGAGCGCGTCCTGAATATCCGGAAACAAATAACGTGTAGCCGTTTACCGTATAAATGTCGTGAATATAAAACGAATCATAATAATAGTCGTTATACTGATCCGGCATTATCAGTTCTTCACCATTGAGGTAGTAAATAAGCTCCTTGGTATCCTTGTTATAATTCTCTTCAAGCGTATTCAGTCTGTTATCAGAAACCCATGCCTTCTGGAGCAGCCTGTAAGAACCGTTATTGACCGAGGCAACATAATCGATCTTATCAAGGAGCTCACCGTCAAAGGAAAACTTAAGCACTGACTGCTCATAGAAATTAAGGTATTCTTCTTCAGTCATATCCTTATAGTTACCGTCATAACGCTTCATAGCCTGGACATATATATAGATTTCCTCGCCGACGGTTCCGCAGCTCGTAAATTCGGAATAATCATAAATATCATCCGGATAAAGATTGGATATCTCAAAAGAATTGCAGTCGTACCAGGTATCGCTCTCGTCAATCACATTGTATTTTCTTTTGTGTGAAGAGCAGGCTGATACCGATGCCGCGAAAAGCACCGCCATGGATAATGATAGTATCTTTGTGAATCCGATTTTTCCCATGTGCATATTGTAAACCAATACTCCGGAGAAAAGAGTTAAGATTCAGGTAACATTTACGTCCTCAAATTGATTTGGGAAAGGTTTAGGAATAAGATTTTCACATGAGCAAAATATTGATAGTTGAAGATGATGAAGATATCGGCGCAGTCCTTGAAAGAGAGCTTTCCAAAGACGGCTATGAGACTTTTCGCGCTGTAACAGGCACGGAAGGACGCATGATGCTCGCAAAAAATCCCGATCTAATCCTTATGGATCTTATGCTGCCGGGACTTACGGGAGAAGAACTTCTTACACATATACCGAAGGAGACACCCGTAATCGCCGTAAGTGCAAAGTCTTCTGTCGACGATAAAGTGGCGCTTCTGTCAAGCGGATGCGTCGACTATATAACCAAACCGTTCGATATCAAAGAACTCAAGGCAAGGGTTATTGCAGCCCTCCGCACTGCCGACAATAAGAAGCAGGGTTCAAGGATCACATGTAAGGATATGGTGATCGACACAAGCAAGCATGAAGTAACAATAGACGGCAAAGAATTAAGACTTACAAGAACCGAATATGCGATATTGAAGATGCTCGCAACAGGCGGCGGCCGTGTCATCTCAAAGTCTGAACTCTTAGATCTCATAAAGACCGAGACACCTGACTGCACAGAGAGTTCAGTTAAAGTACATGTAAGTAATCTTCGTAAGAAGATAAAAGAAATAACAGATTATGAATATGTGGAAGCAGTATGGGGCATTGGCTTCAAGTTAAAAGGAGATTCTTAAATGGATAACGTACTCTCAACCAAAGACCTTTGCAAAAAATACGGCAGAGCCGACGTCTTAAAGAACGTCACGCTCGATATCCCGTCAGGTTCGATATTCGGTCTGGTCGGAAGGAACGGTGCCGGCAAGACTACTCTCATGAGAGTCATAACAGGTCTTGCCAACCCTACATCAGGAAGCTACAGCCTGGGTGGAATACCTAATACCGACCATAAGATCCTTTCAGTAAGAAGAAGGATGGGATCGATAATCGAGAGCCCTGCCATCTATAAGAATCTGTCTGCTTACGACAACGTTAAGCTTCAATATATCAATCTCGGAATGACTTCATTTGATACTATCCCCGAGCTTCTGGAACTTGTAGAGCTCAGCGATACGGGAAAGAAAAAAGCCGGAAAGTTCTCACTCGGTATGAGACAGAGACTCGGAATTGCCGTTGCACTCTGCGGCAAGCCCGATATCCTCGTTCTCGACGAACCTATCAACGGTCTCGATCCGCAGGGTATTATCCAGATGAGAGAAATCCTTTTAAGGATAAATCATGAAAAGCACACCACGATCCTCATCTCAAGCCATATCCTGGAGGAATTGTCAAAGCTCGCAACGCACTATGCCTTCATCGAGAAGGGCGAGATACTTCAGACATTAAGCAGCAGTGAACTTATGAGCAAGGTGCGCAAGGCATCAAGGCTTAAAGTATCTTCCACCGAACTCCTGTGCCCCGTTTTCGACCGCGAGAAGATCGAATACAAAGTCGAAGATGATGAGAATATGGATATCTTCTCCGATATCACGGCAAGCAGGATCATAGGTCTTGCAAACGAAGCAGGTGTGGAAGTTACCAGCATCACGGAGAATAATGAGAGCCTTGAAGGATACTTTATGAATCTTGTCGCAAAAAAGGACGGTATCTCATGATACGGGCACTCAAGTCTTCGTTTTTCAGATTTTTCAGCACGGGACTGTTTGTAAAGCTGCTGATCATTTCAGTTGTTCTGGGAGCTTTTGCCATACTTCAGACATGCGCGTCGGAGTACTATATGTATTTCGTTTCAAGACCCAGATATCTTACTAACGAATTTGTAATATTCTGCATTCTTAAACTGGTCTACACGATGCCGTTTGCCACGGCAGTATTCTCAATGATGTTCACAGGAAATGATGTGGCTTTCCGAACGATCAACAATAAGATCACCACGGGTGTCTCCAGAGTAAACATCTATATTGCTGACCTTACCGTAACTGTATTTGCTTCATTACTGTCACTATTTGTAATGACAGGGCTATTCTTTCTGTTCGGAAGACTGGCTCCCGTTAAGTCCGCAGTCACATTCAGCAAATATATCGCGGGAATCTTTGTCCAGGTGCTTCTGATAACGGTTGCTTTTGCTTCTGTATATACACTGCTTCAGTTCTTCATAAGCACCAAGCTTCTGGCTCTTATCATTTCGCTGATCATGATCCCGTGTCTTATGTTCGGTAACATGTATATAGAAGTATGTCTGCAGGAGCCTTACAGGGAAAGTTATAAGGATGAAGAGACGGGTGAACTGTGCTGGAAACTGAATGACGAATATATCGGCGGAACGCCCCGGAAAATCCTTACATTCATATATGAGACAAGTCCATACAGCTATAAGTTCATAGAAAACGAAGAACACGTTCCTCAGGAAGCAATCGCTGCAGGAATAGTCTTTGTATTGTCTTCTGCAGCAGGCATCACATCAATAACAAAAAAGGAGTACCAATAAAATATGAAAAAGATTCTTGCCGGAATGTTTTTCAGACTTTTCAAGGGCTTTGAGGTCTGGGTTCTTCTTGCGTTAATGGTAATATGCTCACTGTACTTCAATTACGCTTCAATGAACAGCGAACAATTCTTATACATATATCACAGCGAATATACGGAAGAGGTCAGCAGCCACCGCGGCGAGGTGACTGTTAATGTAAATAAGGATAACGTAGAACAATTTCGCTTTGAAAACTTTAATGTAACTACTGAAGAAGCATACAAATACCTTGTAGAACCGATCGATCAGGCCGATTTTGACAGGCTCGACAAAACACCCAATTATGTGTGGGATGAAGTTAAGTTGGTATTTACGTCCCTTGGTTCCATTCATCTTCTTTCCACTGTTCTGATGATCATCTTTATCCCTGTATTCTTCGGAAGGATGTTCAGTGACGGAACGGTCAAGAACCTTATATCAAGCGGTCACACCAAGGCACAGATCATATTGTCATCTGTTGTTTTGACTTTTGTGCTGGATATTTTTACCCTGCTCATTAATATAGCGTCCTTTGCGGTCCTTTGCAGATATTTCAGCTGGCAGCCGCCTTTATACATGCCATTTATTGTTCAGATGCTTATTCTGGCATTGCTCATGTCGTTTACTGCAACATCCCTATGCATATCTGTACTCTACATCTCCGGGAAACGGACTGCGACATTTATTCTGGGCTTCCTTATTGCCGTTTATTTTGGTGTGCCCTCTTCTTCAGTTGTCATCTCACTCGTACTAAATAACGCATACTACGATTACCATGCAAGTCAGGAACAGATCGATGAGGCAAAAGCGATCATAGAAAACGACGGTTGGAATTATATTGAGAAACGTTATGACTATCTGCTTGTTTCATACAGGTATTACTATAAAGACAAAGAAGTCCTGGGCTTTTACCCTGAGGGAATGCCGGCATTTTATAAAGCACTTTCACTCTCGGTATATCTTGATCCTTCCCTGGTCTCGCATACCGTGGCAACGGATCTCTGGTACTCTGATCCATATATGGTTACGCGTGACGGACTTATATTGGTCAATATCGCCTGCACATGCCTATGGCTCGCCGCATCAACCACACTGGGCATCATAATTTTCAACAAGAGGGAAATACACTGCTAAAGAACACCTGAAGATAATGGGGAACTAAGGTGAAAGTTATGACAAAGATCATCTCGGGTCTGTTTTTCAGACTGATAAAGAGCATGGAGACATGGTTGTTCCTTGTCTTGCTCGTGGCAGCTTCCGCATATCTGTTTTTAATTCCCATTAAAGCTGATCTGACTCCCGGCGTCTCATTGCCAAACAAAGAGGAAAAGTCATTTATCGAACTGGATATCCCTGCACGCGATATATACCGCATGTCCACAGAACCGATACCGGATGATACTTTCATTAAACTGTACGAGACCGACGATTCCGCACATGATGAATATTCAATACTATGTACTATTCTGACTTATTCCCACATTATGCCCTCCATACTTATGATGGGATTTATACCTTTATTCTTCGGAAAGCTTTTTTCAGATAACACTATCAAGAACCTCATATCAGCAGGTCACAGCAAGACAAAGATATATCTGGCCTCTCTTGTGTTTACGATGGCAATATGTATGCTCATGCTCCTTACCGAGGCAATAGTATTTGCTGTCCTTTGTGTTGTTTACCTTTGGATTCCTCCGATCTATTTCCCGGCAGTTATACTGAAGTCCTTAGTTGATCTGTTCTTTATATCGGTCTTGTCCTCAGTATGTCTTGCATTTCTGTTTGCTACCACAAAAAAGACTGTTGCTTATATCATTGGCTTTTTACTGCTGGCGCTTTTAATAAATCCCTTATCACATTCTGCAATCCGAAGGCTCCAAGATTCACGTCCGAGTTTATTTGACACAGAAGAATATAAAGAAATCTGGGAAAGAATCAAAGAAGATACCGATCTACGCGGTAACAGGTTTGAGGATAAGATAGATCTTTTGACTTTTGATTACATATCTTTTTACCGTGGAGAAGAAATAAAGCATTCCGGCGACAGCACATTGCCTGCATTTCAACGAGCACTGTGTCTTACTGAGATATACCTCGATCCGACACTGATAGTCGTTGACGGATTGGATTATTTCGATCTGTATCGGCTCTACCGTGACGGTGTCATGGCAATAAACATCGCAGCTAACATGTTCTGGATAATTCTAACTTCAGCAGCAGGGATTATTGTATTTAGCAAGAGGGAAATCCACGGATAGGATTACGGGGTACGGTTCCATGAAGAAGATCATTTCAGGATACTTTTACAGACTTATCAGGGGCTTTGAAATATGGATCCTGGTTGGGTTGTTTTTGATCTCCACGGTATACTTTCTGATTCAATTTAGTCAGCAAATCTATATAAGCTGTTCTAAGGATTTTGTCATTACGAGGTTAGACACCACGATCAAGAAAGAAGATATAAGGGATCACTGTTATGCAAATCTCAACATAAGCGTTCGTGACTTATACAGATGCTATAGTGAACCGGTACCTGAAGAGACCTACGAAAAAATCCAAGATATCCGCAATTTTGCATCTAATGAATGTTATGCAGTTTTAGGAATAACAGGATATCTGACCGTTATCCCGACTATCATTGTGTTGCTGATCATTCCGGAATTCTTCGGGAGATTATTCAGTGACAGCACCATTAAGAATCTGGTCTCATGCGGTCACGGCAAACGAAGGGTCTTCTTTTCTGCTCTGCTGTTCTGTTTTGCTTTGGAGCTGATCATGGTATTTGCGGAGATCATTGAATTTGCATTATTCTGTTTCATATATCAATGGCATCCGCCGGTATATATTCCGGTACTTCTTCTGTGGCTGATAACCAAACTGATTTCCATGTTCACATTGACATCAGCCGCAATAGCTGTTCTCTTCATCAGCAGAATGAAAACTGTAACTTTTATAACAGGATGCCTGCTTACAGTATGTCTTTTTATAAGCCTGTCACAACCGGTGAAGGAGATGCTTCACAAATCATATTCTTCAAAAGACAAAGACTGTATGTCTTTTGAAGAATACAGTCAAATCGCGGAAGATTACGGGCTAAACGCATTTGAATTTGATATAGATCTTACAGCTTTCCGTAAAAGAATCTATTACGAAGACAAAGAATGCTTTCCTTTGGCTGATTCCAGCCTGTCGCCGGCTCAGAGGACTTTACTGCTTACAATAATATATTTGGATCCGACTTTGTTATCAAACGTCGAAGCGCAAGATTTCGGTTTATATCTTGAATGCCGCGACGGGCTCATGGCAGTAAATATCGCAGCAAACATATTCTGGATAACACTGACTTCAGCAGCAGGCATCTTTATCTTTAACAAGAGAGAAATCCACGGATAGGATTACGGGGTACGGTTCCATGAAGAAGATCATTTCAGGATACTTTTACAGACTTATCAGGGGCTTTGAAATATGGATCGTGATAGGGTTGTTTATAGCATCCTCATTATTTTTCATGATCAGGCAGACCGGATCAAATATAATCACCCGTTCAGACGATATAGTAATTGAAAAAGATAATTACGTTATAGAAAAAGAGGATATCAGGGATCACTGCTTTGAAAATCTGAATATAAGCGCAAAAGATCTATACCGGTACTTAAGCGAACCTATTCCTGAACAATCTTTTCAGATAATCCGGGATAATCACAATTTCGCTGAAGAAGAATATGATGTTTTCGAAGGGTTCATTCAGTATATCAATATTTTTCCGACTGCTATCATGCTGCTCTTTATTCCGGTATTCTTCGGAAGAATGTTCAGTGATAAAACTATAAAGAACCTGATCTCATGCGGTCTCAAAAAGAGCAAGATCTACTTATCTTCCCTTCTGTTTTGTTTTTCAATTGAAATGATCATGATCATCGCTGAGATCATTGAATTCATGATCTTCTGTTATTTCTACCGGTGGCATCCTCCAATATACCTTCCGGTAGTACTTGCATTATTAGCTACGGAATTGTGCCTGATGTTCTTCTTGACTTCTGTCTGCCTTGCAGTACTCTTCATAAGCACGCGAAGAGCGCTGACTATCATTGCGGGTTTTCTGCTTGCAATCTGCCTTGTCAAAAATCTTTCTGAACCGGCTATACTGATTCTGGAAGACTTTTATTCATTACAAACAGAACATTATGATGAGGATCTGGCTCTATACTTAAAAACCAGCAAAGCGCACGGTCAAAACGCCTTCTACTATCAAATTGATCTGAGTTCATACTATGAAAGAATCTTTCTTGACGGTAAGGAACTGTTTGCATATGAACCCAATAACCGGCCTCAGGTAATCAGGACATCACTCCTGGCGTTCATTTATTCTGATCCGTCTTTACTTTCAGGATTATTTGCTAATCACAAAACGTATCTCAATTACCGTGACGGGGTCATGGCAATAAACATCGCAGCAAACATATTCTGGACCATACTCTCTAACGGGGCGGCACTCCTGGTCTTCCGGAAGAAAGAGCTTTATGGCTGAAGAACAACTTATACGGCTTGTGGTATCATTGTCCTAACCTTTGAAAAGGATCAAATCTGAATTGCAAATACTTATCGTTGTCTGCATCATTCTTGTCATAGCTCTCATAGCAGCGGTCATCAAGATCGTTCTTTTGAGACGCGGCTACGATGAACTTACAGACAACATCAAAGATCAGGTAAATTGTGATACCCAGATTCCGGTAACTCTGACGACCACAGACAGCCATGCGCGCAGGACTGCAGAGCTGCTTAATAAAGAACTGGCAAACCTTCAAAAAGAACGCAACGAATACATTGACGGAAACCGCAAAGTCGCTGAAGCCGTCACCGGAATCTCGCATGATATAAGAACTCCTCTTACGGCTATCAATTCATACCTTGATCTAATGGCAGAAGAAAAAGACGAGGACCTCAAAGCGCAGTATCTCGAGCGCATCAAGAGCCGCACATTATCATTGAGCGATCTTGCAGATGAACTCTTCAAATACAGCACTTCCGCAGATCCCACAAGATATCCCGTACAAAACGAATCAGTCTCATCTGAATCTATCGATATCTGCCGTGTTCTTGAAGAATGTATTCTATCCTTCTATGCCGCATTTAAGGATAAAGGAATCGAACCTGAGATAAAACTGCCTGAGCATCCCGTAGATGTTCTATGCGACAAGAAGAGTGCAAACAGGATCTTCGAGAACATAATAAGCAATGCGCTCAAGTATGCCGACAACTCACTGGACGTCAGACTTGATGACGACGGAACGGCAGTATTCAGCAATCCCGCACCGACCTTAACTCCTATATCGGCAGCCAAACTCTTCGACCGCTATTTCACTGTCAATGAGGGCAGCGCTTCCACCGGTCTGGGATTCTCAATTGCAAAAGAACTCATATCAAAGAACGGCGGAACAATAGATTCCTCCCTTAAAGACGGTATCTTATACATCACGGTAAAGTTTAAGCAGGTCAGTCTTCCAGATTGATCGAATCAAGGACTTCAGTAATGTTGTCATGGAATACAAGCTTGGCATTCCTGTCAGCAAAGGTCTTATCCCTGTTGATTATTATCAGATTCTCACCGCTGAAATCGTATGCAAGTGAAGCAGCAGGCTGAACAGCCAGGGATGTGCCTCCGATAATGAGGCAGTCTGCTCTGAATACGAGTCTTTTGGATTCTATCCATGCTGTTTGCGGAAGACCCTCGCCATATAAAGTAACATCAGGCCTTACCATACCTCCGCACTTAGGACACTTCGGGATAGGACCTTCTGCCTTGAATATGAAATCAGCAGGATATTTCTCGTGACACTTCATGCAGTAATTACGAAGTGTGGAGCCGTGGACTTCCTGAACATTGCGGCTTCCTGCTCTCTGATGAAGACCGTCGATATTCTGAGTAATGATTCCGTCGAGCTTGCCTGCCTTCTCCATCTCGGCAAGCTTATAGTGAGCTCTGTTGGGTTCGATGCCCGATGTGTCGAGCTTCTGTCTGTAGAACTCATAGAAGACATCCGGGTGATCGATAAGGCAATCGATGCTCAGGAGATATTCAGGACTGTACCTGTCGAACTTTACATCGTGCTGGTTATAAAGGCCGTCCTTGCTTCTGAAGTCAGGAATACCGCTTTCCGTGGATACTCCGGCACCGCCGAAGAACACTATGTGATTGCTTGTCCTGATAATCCTGTTAAGTTCAGCTACACTTTGCTGGTCCATATCTGCTCTCCCTTCATAAGATCTCAATATTGTCTTCGCCTACAAGTTCCGCGAGTTTATTAAGGACAGCCTCATCAGGCTGTATCCTGCATATATCATCAAGTCTGGTAATACTCTTATCAGATTCGAATAAGACTTCGACAGGCATATTTCCGTGGAAATATGCAAGGAAATTAAGAAGTCTTCCAAAGCCCTTTGAATCCGGTCTTCCTGAATACTTGATCCTTAATACCTGTCCGCTGCGTTCCTCTGTCTTTGGCGCAGGAGCAGTCTCAGGAACTGCTGCAGGCTTAGTAACTTCGGCCTGAACCTGAGCAGGAGCGGGAGAGGATGTCTTACTTATTATCTGCTTTACAGCGGGAGCACCGTCTCTTTCTCTTAATGCAGTCTGATACGCCCTGTCGTTCCTTATGGCACTCATTAATGCCGGATCATCAGACAGTTCATAACAGCAGTCGGCAAACATCGACAGCTCACCGCCTTCTCTCATCTGCCTTCTTCCGATGAAGAGATAAGGCTTGTTCTTCTCTACCATTCTATTGAATGTATCGAAGTTCTTGCCGAAGAGGAGAACCTCAAAAGTGCCGCTCAGATCCTCGCAGCTTATAGTGCTCATCATGGTCTTTTTCTTCGTATAGCCTGTACGCTTGTCAGTGACCATTCCGCACATGGCAACCTGCTTATTGTCATCCAATGCATCACTTCCTGAAAGCGCTAATATATCTGCTGCTTCAGACATATCGAATGTGGCAATTTCTGATATTAGTTTGGTATAAGAAGCCAGAGGGTTGCCGGACAGATAGATGCCCACCATCTCCTTCTCATATCCGAGCTTCTGGCTGTCAGGATACTCGGGAATGTCAGGGATATAGATGGACGGACCTGCTGTCTCCGAACCGCCGAGATCAAAGAGCGACAACTGTCCCTCAATATTGCGGCTCTCTTCGTGTGCAAGCTTCTCCAATTCAGTCTGTACGCACGCCGTCATCTGTGCTCTTGTAAGACCGAATGAATCCATGCAGGAAGCAAGTATCAAGGACTCTGCCACGGGCTTTTTAACGCCAATCTTGGAAGCTCTCACTACGAAGTCTTCAAAAGACTTATATTCACCGTTCTTATCTCTGTCATTTAAGATATCAAGGACTGCGCCCTCACCGACGTTCTTGATTACCGTAAGACCGATCCTGATCTTGCGGTCACCTTCGGTTGTGAAGCGTTCACGGCTCTTATTGATGTCGGGAGGCAATACTTCAATTCCCATTGCCGAGCAGCAGGATATATAGTAGGAAGCTTTCCCCAGATCATTCCTGAATGAATTAAGTGTTGCCGCCATGAACTCAGTCGGATAGTAGTACTTGAAGTATGCAGTCCAGTATCCTACGACCGCATAGCATGCCGCGTGAGACTTGTTAAAGGCATATCCGGCAAATCCGGATACATCATCGAAGATCTTTGCGGCAGTGTTCTCCGGCACGCCTCGCTTGATACATCCGTCGACCGGCCTTCCCTTGTCGTCTATACCGCCGTACATGAACAGATTTCTGTAATTCTCCATCAGGGACTTCTTCTTTTTGCTCATCGCACGTCTGATGTTGTCAGACTGTCCCATAGAGAAGCCTGCAAGATCTCTTACGATCTGCATTACCTGCTCCTGATATATCGCACATCCGTATGTGACATTGAGGATCGGCTCAAGGAGCGGATGGTCATATCTGATGTGCGACGGATTTCTCTTGCAGTCGACATATTTAGGTATCTGATCCATAGGACCGGGTCTGTAAAGTGAGATACCGGCGATAATATCCTCAAGACTCTCCGGCTCAAGCTGCTTCATGAATGACGTCATTCCGCGGCTCTCAAGCTGGAATATGCCTACGGTCTCTCCGCGGCTTATCATCTTAAATATACCGGGGTCATCCAGAGGGATCCTGTCAAGATCGATCGTCTTGTCGTAATTATTCTTTACAAGTTCAACACAGTCCTGAAGAACAGTCAAAGTCCTAAGTCCCAGAAAGTCGAACTTGAGAAGTCCGATGCTCTCGACATCTGATTTTGCAAACTGAACTGCAACAGTGTCATCGTTCACGGCAAGCGGAGCAATGTCAGTAATATCCTTGCCTGATATTATTATTCCCGCAGCGTGCGTTCCTGCATTGCGTGGAAGCCCTTCAACACGCATTGCCATATCAATGACCTTGCGCGATTCAGGATCGGTGTCATAAGCTTCCTTGAATTCCGTGCTGATCTCAAGAGCCTGCTTCAATGTCATGCCGACGGAAAAAGGTATCATCTTCGTGAGCTTGTTGCTCTGTGATATCGGCATATTAAGAACTCTTGCAACGTCCTTTACGGCCTGCCTTGCGGCAAGTGTACCGAAAGTAATAACGTGCGCAACTCTGGACTTGCCGTATTTCTCCGTTACATAGTCTATTGCTATCTGTCTTCTTTCATCGTTGAAGTCGACGTCGAAGTCAGGCATTGATACTCTTTCCGCGTTCAGGAAACGCTCGAAAACAAGTCCGTATCTTATCGGATCGATATCTGTGATACCAACTGCATAAGCGACGAGTGAACCCGCACCGGAGCCTCTTCCGGGGCCCACAGTGACATCATGTGTCTTGGCGTAATTAATGAAGTCCCATACGATGAGATAGTAATCGGTATATCCCATGCTGTTAATTACGGACAATTCATATTCGGCACGCTTCATATAATCATCGGCACTTCCTGTGGGAGGTGTTACTTCAAATCTCTTCTTCAGGCCCTTATATGTAAGATCCGAAAGGTATTCAGCATGGTCCTTATAACCTTGCGGAACTTCATATACGGGAAGATGAATTGTGTTGAAATCATATTCGGCATTGCACATGTCGGCAATCCTGCCGGTATTCTCGATAGCTTCCGGTAATTCAGGGAAGAAACGGCGCATCTCGGTCTCTGATTTAACATAGAAATCGTTGCAGGTCATGCGCATACGGTTCTCATCGTCGATCCTTGCAGCCGTAGATATGCAAAGAAGAATGTCCTGAGCCTCATAGTCTTCCTTCATTAGGTAGTGGCAGTCGTTAGTGGCTACAAGGGGAATCCCGGTCTCATTAGACATCTTGATGAGAGCTGCATTGACCTTCGCCTGCTCGGGTGTGGTATTGGCCTGAATCTCAAGATAGTAATTCCCCCTGCCGAACAGCTTATCGTACCAGAGCGCCGTCTGTGTGGCCTTCTCGGTATCTCCTGAAAGGATCAGGGAAGATAATTTGCCGGCAAGACAGCCTGACAGACAGATAAGTCCTTCATGCCACTTCTCGAGAAGCTCCTCATCTATCCTTGGTCTTCTGTAAAAGCCTTCGGTGAAGCCTGTGGAGACAAGCTTATTGAGATTTGTAAGACCCTGATTATCCTTGGCTAAAAGGATCAAGTGATTATAGTATTTGTCCTCTCTTCCGGGCGTAACTGTCTTATCAAATCTCGAACCCGGGGCGACATAGACTTCACAGCCGATTATCGGATGAATTCCGTTAGCCTTCATCTCTCTGTAGAATGAGACAGCACCGTACATTACACCGTGGTCAGTAATAGCACACGATGTCATTCCCATATCCTTAAGCCTTGCGGCAAGATCCTTGATCTTTATAGCGCCGTCAAGGAGACTGTATTCCGTATGAAGATGCAAGTGACAAAAGCCGCTCATTTCTTCTTCCCCTTAAGTTCAATGATTATATCTCTTATCTCAGCCGCCCTCTCGAAGTCAAGATCCTTGGCAGCCTTGGTCATCTCTATTGTAAGCTTATCGATAAGCTTATTGTTCTCTTCCTCGGTTCCTCCCGATACTCCTTCATTGACAAGCCTTGCAGGATCTATGCCCTTGGAAGCTTTACCCCTTCCCTTTCCGGAAGAAGCTTCCTTGCTGCTCTCGGCAACGATATCAAATACATCTCTTACAGCCTTCTTTATAGTTCTCGGAGTGATGTTATGCTCCTCATTGAACTTCTTCTGGATGGCTCTTCTTCTGTTAGTCTCAGAAACTGCATTCATCATGGAATCAGTTACTTCATCTGCATAAAGTATAACTCTTCCGTGGTCATTCCTCGCACATCTTCCGATTATCTGGATAAGGGATCTCTCGGATCTTAAGAATCCTTCCTTGTCGGCATCAAGTATCATGAGTAAAGATACCTCCGGCAGGTCGATACCCTCTCTTAAGAGATTAATTCCGACGATAACGTCTATCTCGTCGTTACGCAGCTGATTCAATATCTGCATACGCTCTACGGCCTTGATGTCAGAGTGCAGATAAGTAACCCTGATATTCTCCTTCTTAAGGAAATCCGTAAGGTCTTCTGCCATCCTCTTGGTGAGCGTCATGATAAGACTCTTATCACCTGTCTTCTTCTGCTCTTTAAGCTCGGCAAGAATGTCTTCGATCTGGCCGTCAACGGGCCGTACGAAGATCTCAGGCTCAAGAAGACCTGTAGGTCTTATCATCTGCTCGACGATCTGTTCGCTGTGCTCCTTCTCATAATCCGCAGGCGTAGCGCTTACGAATACGGTCTGCCCCATGCGCTGCTCAAACTCATTGAACTTCAGAGGTCTGTTATCGAATGCTGAAGGAAGTCTGAAGCCGTATTGCACGAGCATCTCCTTCCTTGACCTGTCACCGTTATACATGGCACCGACCTGAGGAATTGTCTGGTGGGACTCATCGATAAATAAAAGGAAATCTTCAGGGAAGAAGTCCATCAATGTGCACGGAGGCTCTCCCTCTGCCCTTCCTGCTATGTGCCTTGAGTAATTCTCTATGCCTTTGCAGAAGCCCGTCTCACGCAGCATATCAACGTCATAACGGGTACGCTGCTCGAGCCTGTATGCGGCGATCATGTCACCTGCATCCCTCAGTTCCTTGAGCCTTACCTCAAGCTCTTCCTCAATGCGTTCTATAGCCTTGTTGAGCTTGGCCCTGCCTGTGGCATAGTGTGATGCCGGGAACAGCTCAATATAATCTTTTGTAAATTCAGTCCTGCCCGTGATGGCATCGACATAGCTTATCTTCTCTATCTCATCACCGAAGAAACTGATCCTGGTCAGCGTATGCTCGGAATCAGGAGTCCAGATATCGATGACATCGCCCTTCTTCCTGAATAAGCCTCTCTGAAGATCGAAGTCATTGCGCGTGTACTGCATGTTGATAAGCTTTGCCATAACAACATCCATCGGTACTTCAAGGCCTGTCTCGAGCATGAGTGCTAACGCGAGATAATCCTCTTTCTCACCGATGCCGTAAATACAGGAAACCGAAGCAACGATTATGACATCATCTCTTGTAAGAAGCGACTTTGTGGCTTCGTGACGCATACGGTCGATCTCATCATTGATCGATGAATCTTTCTCAATATACGTATCGGTTGCCGCAATATACGCTTCCGGCTGATAGTAATCGTAGTAGGAGATGAAATATTCTACGGCATTCTCGGGAAACAACTCCTTGAATTCAGCATACAGCTGGCCGGCAAGGGTCTTGTTGTGCGCTAGGACAAGCGTGGGGCGCTGAACGCGCTCAATGATGTTGGCCATTGTAAAGGTCTTGCCTGAACCCGTAACACCAAGCAGAGTCTGACCTCTCATGCCTTCCTTAATGCCCTGTACCAGAGCATTTATTGCTTCGGGCTGGTCGCCCGACGGCTTGAAATCGGATCTGAGCTTAAACATATATCGTGTATTCCTGACGCAAGTAAATCTTTGAGTTAATTCTAGAACGTTTGTTCTGATATTGCAATACAGTATAAAGCTATTGGCCGCAAATCGGGACATCTCCGATGAGTCCGTAAACGCGCTCTTTGGCCGGCGGATCCGTGCCTTCCGTCTCGGCTTCCGCGGCAGCAAGTGCCATGCAGAGCCTGAATGTTTCTTCGGAAGACATTCCCTCATCCAATGCGTAAGCAAGACCTGCCGTCATAGCGTCTCCGCAGCCTGTCGTGCAGCTTACCTTAACGTCTAATGCCCCGGAATAGTAAACATTCTGATCTCCGTCAGCGAAAACAGCTCCTCTGCTGCCCATTGAAATCATGCAGGCTGTACCGCATTCGAGAACGATCCTCCCCGCTTCATCAACTGCACAGTCACTGTCTATTCCTAATTCCTCACAGGTGGGCTTGATGGCATAAGGCCCGGCCTTAAGACCTTCCCTCAAATACCTGCCTGAACAATCCAGTATTACTCTGACACCATGAACGGAATTAAATGTCTTTATGAGACCCGCATAGATATCAGAAGGTGAACCTGCCGGTGCGCTTCCGGAGATGACCACGATATCTCCTGCTGCGAGCCTTTCTGATACCGAAGCCTTAAGCTTTTCGATCGAAGCACTGTCATATAAAGGTCCGTCACCGTTGATATCAGTAGTTACGCCATTCTCGCCGGAGATCTTGATGTTTGTCCTTGTGCTTCCTGAAGGATATCTGACACTGATAACCTCAAAGCCATCAGATTCAAGCATATTCTTAAGATTCTCACCGTCATCACCGCATATTCCCATGCATGTGACAGACTTCTTATCCAGAACCTTAAGGACCTTGGAAACATTGATGCCTTTGCCGCCCGGATCTGTCCTCATCCCGTAAGACTTGTTTATGCTTCCCGGCATAAGGCCGTCTTTTACATGAAGGCTTACATCGATTGCGGGATTTAAGGTAACCGTGTAGATCATAGCTCACGCCTTTCTTCTTAAGGTCTTCAGGTATTCCTTCTGTTCGGGTGTTATGCGGTAGCTCTCGACTGCTTTCCGGATTGATTTGTTATGTGTCCATTTGTCGAGCTTCTGCTTTTCGATATAGGGCAATGCGGCATCGTACTGCTTTGCAAGTGCGGTCGCAAAATACCATGCGGTCATCATGTTGACGTAGTATTCGTCAGATCTTATTCTCGAGACCTTCGTAAGATAAGAAGTCTTGAAATCCTCATCAAGGAAATGCTCCATGAGCATTCCTATCGCAAATCTTTTAACGTAAGTCATATCTGACTTGATCCATCTATCAATGTATTCCAGGAGAAGCGCTTTCTCCTTCGCGAAAACCTTCGGCGACATCTGATCGCAGGTCGCCCAGTTATCTACGTAGGGAAGAAACTTATCAACGAGTTCAAACGCACTTTTGGCATCCTTCATTCCGGAAAGGATAAAAGCGTGAAGCTGGTTCTCTTCAAAATACTTGTGCGGAAGCTCACCTAGAAACTCCAAAACATCATCACTTTTGGATAACTCCTTAGCCATTTTGCGGAGCGCGGGAGTCCTTACGCCGATAATGCTCTCCGCAGGAACCGTAGGGATTATGGTTATCTGCATGTCGCGGTAACCTTTATCCTGAAGTTTTATGAGTTCCTGATATATAGTGTCCTTGATCATGGATCAGAAGATCAGATACATGATAACAGCCGTTGCAACACCAAGCACACATCCTGCCGCAACCTGCAAAGGCGTGTGGCCGAGGAGTTCTTTGAGCTTCTCCTCGTTGGGGAGATCGGCACCTGTGATCTTCTCGAACATCTCTGCCATAACGTTAAGGAGCTCTGCCTGCTTGCCTGCCTGATATCTGACATTCATTGCATCGTGCATTACAACGATCGCAAGTATCATGGCGATCGCAAAAACCGCTGAATCAAAGCCTTCGTAAAGACCTGTGGCAACAGCAACAGATACGACAGTAGCCGTATGTCCGCTCGGCATACCGCCGTCACCGAACAATCTCTCGAGGCTGAACTTCTTAGTTAATATGAAATTGCTGATCGTCTTGAATACCTGAGCCAAAAACCACGAAGCAACACCGACGACCAATATCCTGTTAGTTATTATCTGAAGCAGGAAATCCATAAATTACCTTCTTATTCCAAAATTCTAATCTATTTTACTCTATCGGGGGCGAAAAACCAAACAAAAAAAGATGCCGCAGGATCAACTGCGGCATCTCTACAAACAAACTCAAAACTAAAAGATCGCTATCATCTCGACTTACAATGAAATAATACATTACCATTAAGGCATCATAAGGAAACAATTGTTAACAATCGGTAAACAAAAGGCCCCAATTATGGCGTCTCAGTCATAATAATCAAATTCAAGATCGCAGACCTTGACTGTATCGCCCTCTTTTACGCCCATCTTCTTGAGTTCCTCGAAAACGCCTTCATTCTCAAGCGTTCTCTGGAAGAAATTGGTTGATTCGGTATCTCCGAAGTTGGTTGAATTGAAGATCTTAGTGATCCATTTGCCTGTAACTTCAAAATTGCCGTCCTCATTGATGATGATGTCATATTTCTTACCTTCATCAAATGTGTAGACTCTCTCGCTCCCGTCAGCAATATCGTGAAGAACAGTGGGCGGAAGCTGTGATACTCTTTCCGTGATCTTGTCGGCAAGTTCCTCGATACCTATATGCCCTGCAGCCGAGATAATATAGACATCCTCATATCCCATACCCTTTACGGCTTTAATGAACTTATCGATCTCTTCATCAGTTACCCCGTCACACTTGTTTCCGACAACTATCTGGGGTCTTGAAGCGAGCTCAAGACTGAATTCCTCGAGCTCCTTATTGATCGTCTTGAAATCCTCTATCGGATCTCTTCCGTCTGTGCCTGCAAGATCGACAACGTGAACAAGAAGCCTTGTTCTCTCGATATGTCTTAAGAAGTCATGACCTAAGCCGGCTCCTTCATGGGCATTCTCAATGATGCCGGGAATATCGGCGATTACATATGAGAAATCATCCTTTGAAACTACACCGAGAACGGGCTCTAATGTGGTGAAAGGATAATCTGCGATCTTGGGCTTTGCTCTTGTAAGAACAGAAAGGAGCGTGGATTTGCCCACGTTGGGGAATCCCACAAGACCGCAGTCAGCTATGAGCTTAAGCTCGATAGAGAGTTCTCTTTCCTCACCTGCCGTACCCGGCGTTGCAAACTGGGGCGCCTGTCTTACGGAATTGGCGTAATGCATGTTGCCGAGACCGCCCTTGCCTCCCTTTGCGACAACGACCTTCTGTCCCTCTTCTGTAAGATCGGCGATTATCTCTCCTGTTTCAAGATCTTTTACGACCGTGCCGACAGGAACGCCGATGATGAGGTCTTCACCGCGCTTGCCGTACATCTTCTTGCCCATGCCCTTGGCACCGTTATTACCGATAAACTTATGCTTGAATCTGAAGTTTTGAAGGCTCGTCAGATTCCTGGCAGCCTGAAGTATAACGTCACCGCCGTCACCGCCGTCGCCGCCGTCCGGTCCGCCATTCGTAATATACTTCTCAGTATGGAAACTGAGAGCGCCATTGCCGCCGTCGCCGGCTTTAACATAAATCTTCGAATGATCTATAAACATCTGATTCTCCTCCAAAACAATAGCAGCCTGACCGCTTTATTGCGACAGACTGCTACTCTTGGTTCTTACTGTTAATACCTGTGATCAGGCTACAGGATAAACGCTAACCTGCTTCTTATCCTTGCCCATACGCTCATACTTGACCTTACCGTCAATCAAAGCGAAAAGTGTATCGTCAGATCCGATTCCTACGTTTGTTCCGGGATGGATCTTAGTACCACGCTGTCTTACAAGGATATTGCCGGCCAGAACTGACTGTCCGTCACCTTTCTTCGCTCCTAATCTCTTGGACTGGGACTCACGGCCGTTCTTGGTGGAACCCATTCCCTTCTTATGTGCGAAGAGCTGTAAATTAAACTTAATCATAATTACACCTCCGGTGTTCTTGAATGAATTATCTCTACGTACTTCTTCTTACTGTCGTTATAATCTCTTGCTATCCCGATAAGACCTAATTCGGCGGTTCTCATGATTATCTGAGCCCTGTCCCTTGTCTCATCGTCTCCCTGTTCGGGAACCGTTATCCGCAGATTGACATCTTCGGTGCCTTCATTGCTGATACGGAAGAAAGATTCGCTGTCGTAACCGCAAATATCTTCTAAAGCACTTGCCGCAGTAAACAAAAGAGATGATACTGCACTGCAGATAATGTCTCTGCCCGGTTCGTCGTAACCTGCATGCCCGTTGGCATAAATAGCGCAGATCCGGGAACCTTCCCTGTTAACGATAACGGAAATCATAAAGCATTACGCCCTTGACTTACGCGTTGATAGCTTTGATAAGTACACGTGTGTAAGGCTGTCTGTGGCCGTTCTTTCTTCTGTAGCCCTTCTTAGCCTTGTACTTGGAGACGATAACCTTCTTGTTTCTGCCCTGCTTTACGATCTCGCCGGTAACTGTAGCCTTAACATCGCCTGCTACGATACCATTGTCATCGGATACTGCAAGTACATCCTCGAAAGTAACCTGGCTGCCAGCCTCACCTTCAAGCTTCTCAACGAAGATCTCGTCGTCTACAGAAACCTTGTACTGCTTGCCGCCTGTCTTAATTACTGCGTACATATTTGTTCCTCCTGTTCTTCCAGTCTCGCTGCATAAATCCCGAGGCAGCGCTTATAAATCTGCGCATTTAAAAAAGCCCGTCGCATGCGGTCACCCGCGTATAATAAACCACGGGCAGGTCAAAGTCAATAATAAATATATGGTAAAAGGCTCTTTTCGAGATGCAGGATCAGGCCACAAACACCACAAGTGCTGAAGCAAGCCCGAAAACAAGCCCCGATATCTCGTAAAAATCCGATATTCTCTTGATCGGCACAGTACAGATAAAAGGCAGTATTCCGAGTGAAAGCCCTGCAACAGACGATAAGATCAGCTCACCGTTGCCGTGGATCACACCAAGGATGAGAAGAACGGCTGAAGGAATCAGGACCTCAACAAAATACAAAGGACTTCCGAAATATGCCGTCGCACCCTGGCCCGAGAACCTGGATTTCTTGTCTGCGAGGATCAATGCCACTGCCGAAAGGCTCATCAGAACAAATACCAGAAGAGCAATGATCCAGTTGGAATTATCCTTGAATTTCTTCTCGACATTGGTGATGTTGAGCGCTGTTGAGACGATTATCATTATCTCGACTACGCCTATAAGCACTGAAGCAAGGAAGAGCGTAGGACCGTTGTCTTTCCTTACATATTCTATCTTCTTCGTTGCAATGATCTTTATCTGGGCAAGCGCCATGAAGGCGATAATGACGATTGGAGCGAATAAGGCTATGTATTTGGCAAGGAAGACCGTTGCCGGGATAAAAGACAGGACTGCCCCGGTTAACGCCGTCCAGCCCGATATTCCCAGGAATACTATCGCTCCGAGACTGTCTCTGCCCTTAAGCTCTCTAGAGCCCTTGTCCGGCACCGATACCGGAACCATGAACAGGAATAACGCGATCGAAGCGAACGCCATGAATATCGAGAAGACCAGAACCGTATTCCACAAGTTGATCCTTGAAGCGGAATAGCCTTTTGCATATGTCGTTCCCAAATACTGGGCCAGCTCGCTCTGGAATGCGGGAGAATACATAAGCCTTGTAGTGCTTGACGCAGATGATGCGAGCGAGAGATATCTCATCTGGTTGGGCGATACGAATACCCTTGACGGGAATATCCTGCCCCTCTGCGTCGCATGTCCGTACATGGTATCCACACCAGATATCTTCTCGAAGATCATACGGGCGCCGTTAAGTTCATTAACAGACTTGGCTTTGCTGTCAAATCCGAATACCGCACAGGGAACAGCAGGATAATCGCTTGTATAACCTTCAAGCGAAGCATTTCCGGGATATTCAGGGTTTATAAGGACAAATCCCTCAACATTGCTGTTGCCTGAAATAAGGATATCGTTCATTACCTTAAAGGCATTTTTGCCGATGGCGCAGACTACCACCTTGTCATTGGAGTATTCCTTCGGAAGCTCATATTCATAGTTCTGCTTAGCGCTCCTTTTGTCAGATTCGATGATCTCGTAAGCGAAATCAGCAGACAAAAGGCAGTTGCGGAGCGACACTTCGGGAATGCCCGTGCCGTCAGAGTATATAATCAGTGTGTTATGAGCTTTACCTGATCCCTTGAATGATATTCCGTACAGAACAAACAGCGTAATGGAAAGAAGAAGTGAAAGCATCAGGGCAAACCATGCCGCTTTGGGTATCTTCAACGGGCGCAGCTTACGGAAACCGTATTGCGGCGCTATATGCTGTTCTTCAGGTGATCTTGCTGCAGTCTTCTTCATTTTTCATGAGGGCAAAGCTCGTCGCCCAAAGTCCTTATATCCTCAGGTCCCAAAATGAGAATGATATCGCCCGGCTTAATGAGCTCATCGATCCTCTTCTTCAATTCTTCCCTGTCCTCATAGAACTCGGCATCCCCGCCGCACTTATTGATCTTATCCGAAATATCCTTGCTCGATACCCCGTATGTCTGATTCTCCCTGTCTGAGAAGATCTCTGCGAATAATACCTTTTTGCAGTCTTTAAGACTGTCCACATAATCGTCCATAAGTATCTTTACGCGGTAGAAAGTCAACGGCTGGAATACGACAAGGATATCGCCGTGAGGCATATTGGAAGCTGCTTCGATCGTTGCCCTTGCAGCCGTCGGATGATGCGCATAGTCAACTACGACATCACAGCCCTTGTATTTGCCCTTGACTGTATATCTTCCGTCAGCGCCTCCGAAACCGTTAAGCGCAGTCTTTATCGCTTCAACCGGTGCCCCGTTGAAATATGCAGCAGCAGCCGCATTAAGTGCATTAGCGATATTATGGCTTCCTGGCACTCTGAGCTGAACATTAATAGCATCTTCCCCGGAGATAACTATATCGAAAGAAGGCAGACCGTTACTGAACTTTATATTCTCGGCTCTTACATCAGCAACAGCTCCCGAGACTTCGCATATCTCATTATCCGCTGCACAGCAGATCACCCGGGGGAAGGATCTCCCGTTCTCTTTGAAGTACTGTCTTGCCTCTTCCAGTGCCTTTTCAATATTCTTATCGTGACCTGATACGACAACATAACCGTTATCGTCCACAAGTCTTACAAAGCGCGCGAAAACATCTATTACATCTCCGATCGTCGGATAACAGTCCAGGTGATCGAGATCGACATTGGTAATTACCGCAGTAGTGGAAGAGAAGTTAAGGAATGACCTGTTGAACTCACAAGCTTCGGATACCAGAAGATCATGTGAACCTGCTCTTACAGTTCCGTTAAATATATCAAGATCCGCTCCGAGATGGACAGTCGGGTCAAGACCGGCATCGATCATCATCAGCGATATCATCGATGTCGTAGTGGTCTTTCCGTGTGTTCCCGATATATTGATGACGTTCTTATATGTTCTTGTAAAAGCGCCAAGAAATTCGGCTCTGTCAAAGATCTGAAGATCAAGTTCAGTTGCTCTCCTGACTTCTTCATTATGAGGAAGGATAGCTGCCGTCTTAACAAGATAATCAGGCTTAAAGTCGTCAATATTGGAAGCTATCTGCGGGTAGTAGATCTTAATGCCCTGTTCTTCAAGGATCGCTGTCCTCTCCGACGGGTGATTATCGGATCCTCCGACAATAAAGCCCGCATGTTTTGCAAGCCTGGCAAGACCGTTCATTGAGATGCCGCCGATGCCGATAAAATAGATCCTGGCACCTTTCTTAATATCGTTTAATGTGAAGCTCTTAGGTTCTAACACAATCATCACTTCCCGGATACTCTGATTTTTCCAAGTAATTCTAACATTTTACTGCCGCATAGCAAAATCGCCGACCACGGCATTTGTAAATGAAATCAGGTCTTTGGACTTAAGTCTTAACTGCACTCCCCTCTGCCCTGCGCTGACGCAGATATCGTCGACAAGTTCAACCATCTCATCGATAAATGTCCTGTACTGCTTCTTCATGCCGATCGGAGAACAGCCGCCTCTGATATATCCCGTGACGTTCAGAAGGTCTTTTACGTGTATCATGTTGACACTCTTGCAGCCCGCAAGTTTTGCGGCCTTCTTAAGATCTATCTCATCATCAACGCTTATACAGAAAACAAGGTATTCACCCTTGTCCGACACTGCCGTCAGGGTCTTGAAAACTTCCTCATAGGGGATCCCCAGGTATTCTGCGACGTGGTGACCGTCAAGGTCGTTCTCGTCGTACTCATATTCCTCATATGTATAGTCGATCCCTGCTTTGTCCAGGATACGCATGGCATTGGTCTTTTTAAACTGAGACATAAACTTCTCCCGAATTCGAATTGCTCTGCATATTTTATATTGGCTATTTACCAGCTTGTGACTGATATTTTTAAATCTCCGAAATGAATAGTATCATACCGGCTCTTTAATGGCACTAGCCTAGTGCCTCTACCTGATCTAATTCAGGCTGCTTTTATCTTGATTATCTGTTCTCCTGTCTTGATGGGAATTACTCTTGTTTCGCCCAGTTTCATCATCTGATATGCCGCATTTATGTCTGCATTTATCAATATACCGCTGTTGCTCTTGAACAGACCGCGCTTCACTCTTCGTGCCTTATCGTAATATTCTCTCGCAGGCTTTTCTCCGTCAAGGTAACTCGTGCCACTCGTGTAGCTCTCACGCACAGTCTTTACCTCTATGCCCTCAAGTCTTGCTTTGTACACAATCATGTCAGTAAGGGTTTTATATGGTATGGATACAAAGTTCTGGTTTGTTATGTTTCCCATGTGCACTTCCTGTTTCCATCCGTGATTGGCTCCTATCACTATGAGTCCGACCCCTGAAGAGACGGCCATGTCTACGATCTTCCTGCTTGCCTTGTGCATGTAGTCTTTTATCTTGCGGTTCCTTTTTGCCGTAAGTTTATTCAATCTTTTGGTCCTGTTTTTTCCGTTATATACCTTCGCCTCCTTCTGCATGTGTGCTCTTGTCTTGTTGTAGTACTGGTTTATCGATTTCAGCGGTTTCCCGTTGATTATCACAGGCTTGTCTTCAGAATCCCATGCGGCTGCTATGAGATTGTTTACTCCCAAGTCTATCCCCATGACCTTTGTCCCTCTTGCAGTCTTTTCTTCTTTTTCATACATTAGACTGATACGGACAGAGTCCTCGAATATCTTTATCCGTATCTGTCTCAAGTTTCTATGCCTTGCACGGATGTGTATACCACTGAGGAACTTGGGCATGGTTACATTACCGTCCTCATCCACCTTGAAGTTCTGACTGGTGATAACAAGAGAACCCCTTCCTGTTTTCGGGTCTAGATATCCAGGTGCATGCGGATGCTCCATAAACTTCTTCGGATCTTTCCCGTATTCTGCTGTCGCCCTGTAGAACGACTTCCACTCTCTGCATTTTTCCTGTATACATATCTGGCTGCATGTCGCATACGGAACGTCTTTATATACTTCCGTTCCTTTCAGATACCAACTGAGGAAATATGCATCGGCTATGTATCCGTTATCAGCATCAATATAATGTAACCGCTTGACTTCAGAGCGGCCCCAATTGTATTCCGCGAGCGCTTTGTTTATTTCTTGGATTAATTCTATTTCCCAATCTTCCAGTGATTTTCCGTTCCTGATCTTTGAGTGGATACGGTAGCACTGCTTTATCAGGTAGTTAACGCTGTTAGAGAGGTTCTTCGCTTTATAGCAGTATTCATCAATCTCTCGAAGAAGCTCTGCGTTGTTATGTTTCTTTATTCTGTGTTCTTCCGAGAGAATCATGTTACATACCTCTTATCTCTATGTGACGAATGAAAGCGGCGGTCTTGCCGATATATCGCTGTTATGTACTGTCAGCCTTCTTCTCAAAATCTGTACGAACATCAGGCTTATGATTTCCGTCTTGCTTCTTTTGTTGTTTGTTATCAGGTTATTCCAGATGATGTAATGCTCCAGATGTTTGGTCGAAACTCCATGAAACCTATCAATAAAGTTTTTCAATAATCTGTGATATGCATTGATGCATTGGATACCGTAGGTAATGCCATCTCCACTGGTTGTTCGTTTATCTGTACCTGTCTGTATCAGCCTGATATCTTCATTTCTTGCCAATATCCGGTATGCTCTCTCTTTATCAGTACACAACACCGCTGAAGGAGAGACCATACCGCTGAATACGTCTATTAGGCATTCCGTACTTACCTTGCCGAGTTTAACCGGTCTTGCGAACGTGATCCCTTCAACATCAACGGCACAGGGAACACACACTTTTTCTGATGACAGTCCTTTCTTGTGTATGTCATTTCCTCGCTTGTGTGCTTTTCTGGGCATTATAAAACGTCTGCTCTTTTTGTGATTTCCCTTGTAGGAAACATTAAAGAACGTCTCATCTGATTCAACAACACCATCAAGATATACTCTGTCAGTTACTTCCTGCAAAGCATCCAGTATCTTATGTCGCCAGTAAAAGGCAGTTGTTACCGATATGGAACATTCTTCTGCAGTTTCCTTAAGCGTCTTTTTATCCGACATGCATTTCAGATACTGAGCCCATACACTCAAGTTCTTTCTTGTGCCTGATGTGATAGAACAGGAACTCGGGATAAATGACTTCTTGCAATCACGACAAAGGAAACGCTGTACACCATCTTTATGCTTTCCGTTCTTAACAACATAAGAGCCTTCGCAATAAATACATGCATTACCACCGGCAATACGTGTTTTGACAAGAAAGTCCTGTAAATTATCATCATGTACATTTATATTACTAGAAAGGGTCGTATAAAACACGATTCGATCAGTGAAGGACAATTTCTTATATGAAGCAAATATTTCCTTCAATTCTGACATCTTACGGGCCCCTCTCACAGCAAACAAATGTTCTATTTATATGATAGAACTAGAACGTTTGTTTGTCAACTATGAAGTTTAAAAGAGCCTTTTATATTTATTGCCAAGCGGTTTCAAATTGGTAAAATAGACTTGATCTGTTAATCCTTCAGGAGTTTTTTATGCTTAACAAAGAATACCCGCTTCATGATATGAATCTTGTTTTCGACATGATCGAAAAGTCGATCGCCAAAGGCGGAACGCATGACAAGGCCGAAGAAGAAATGAACCTCCTGATGCATTTATACGCAGGACTCCCGGCTGAGGCAGTCGAGCAGGGCATGATGTTCATTCACGGGAGAGGTTCTGAAGTTCCTTCAACATCCGATATCAATCCGCTGCACATAAGGCTCATGAACCTTCTCGAATATCTCGAAAAGATCGAATACCTGGCCGAGATTCCGAAGACCATGACAGGCGAAGAGATAACGAGGAGATCCGAGATGATGAACTCTCTTGATGAACACGAGGAACTCTTCGGCACACCGCTTCTCGGATATCAGTTCAACATGGGCAACGCCGCCCCCGTCGAAGCCAAAGGAGGCGAAGAAGATAACGGCGGGAGGCTCCTTCTCATGAACAGCCAGGCAGCGGTTTTCGCGTGCGAAGACATATATAAGACAGCACTTTTCTACGAGGACAAGCTCGGCTTCAGGGCAGCACACCTTGACGACGAGGCAATGCCCCACATAAAGCTTACACGTGACAACATCGCTATCGTTCTGGTTAAGGGCGAAGGCGCTGTCACGAAGCCCGCAAGAGAGTTCGGCATAAAGTACGATATGTATATCTACTGCTCAGAGCCTTTCCTGCTCCAGAACGAAGTCGCCGGCAACGGCATAAAGATCGTCGAAGAACTGCCGGAAGCAAAGGCTGCCCGGGGCATGACCACCAACCGCCAGTTCGTTTTCGAGGACATCGACGGAAGGCACATCTGCGTCTCGCAGTATATTGAAAGCAATTGACAAATCAAAAGGCCTGCCACAGTTAAGTGACAGGCCTTCTTTATGGGGTTTATTGCTGTTAGATCTTGTGGAATCCTACATCGCCGGATGAGCAGTGGATCTCCATGTCATTAGTACCATTACCATTAATGTAATCCTTGCCGTCCTTTGTGAAAGGAAGTTCGTAGTTGAATTCTCCGCTGGAGACCTTTACGTGAACCGTAATATCTGAATCTTCAGGAATGCTTACGTCGATTCCGCCGGATGAGCAGTTGATCCTGGAAGTTGCGGGAGCCTTGCTGAGACTGATCGTGGAATGACCGCTTGAAGACTTTGTATAAAGGTTCTTAGCTTCGACAGCATCAAGAACGAGCGGACCGGAACTTACCTCAATAGAAAGATCATCAACTGTTCCCATTTCAGCCTTTACTCCGCCTGAAGAAGAATGGATCTTAGCATGGCCTACGTTACCTGTCTGGTATACTTCGACCTTGCCTGAAGAAGAATCAATATCGAAAGTATTGCAGTCGCCTTCCTGCGTAAGCACGAGATTTCCTGAAGAAAGCTTTACCTTAATGGAATCGGCATTTCCTGTCTGAACAAGATCTACATTACCTGACGAAGACTTATGTTCAATGGCCTTGGCAGAGCAGGCAATCTTGGTATTGCCGGATGAAGAGTGGGATTTCAGTGAATCAGTCGTAAAGCTGTCCAGGAGGACGTTTCCTGAAGAAACGTTGATGATGAATTCATCAAGGTTCTGAGCAGAAGGCAGAGTGATCTCAAGGGATTTCTCGATACCCGTGAAATTGAGCGCATTCTTGGAAGCGCAATATCTTACATAAAGAGTGTCACCGTCTACCCATGTGTGAACCTGACGGTCCTCGTCGATTTCCTTGTTTACCGTTTCCTTTACTGAGACTGAATCAGTATCTTTTCCCTTAACTGTTACATTGCCCGCAGCATAATCAAGGTTGATCTTTGTGATCTTATCATCGATCTCACGGTTTCCTGCTTCGTACTTGTCTGCATTTTCATACTTGTAATTAAATGTGTTAAATACTCCGTACGAACAACCTGTGAGGCAGACTGTTGCGGGTACGATAAGAGCCATTGCTCCTGCTACTAACTTACTTGTTTTCATTCTTTTTTCCTCCCTTTGACATTCCAACTAAGAAGCCGATTCCGGCAATTAAGAGTCCTACACCAACGATTAAAACAGGCGGCACTGATACACCGGAAGAATAAGAAACGCCCGTCGCTGACATGCCTGCTTCAGCAGAAGATGCGAGTACTGCGAGAACGCCTGACAAAGCGCCTGCCGCTGCAATGCAAAGACCTGTCTTAACGCAGGCGTTGGAACGCAGATATCTGATGATAGTGAAGAACGCCCAGCACATTCCGACCAGAGGCATTGAGACTGCAAATGCCATCGGGAAGAAATCCTTCATTCCCACAAACTGACCGATCGAGAACATCATAAGAGCGAATGTTACTGTGTATGCGCACATGATCGCAAGACCCTTGTGATTCTTAACATAAGCTTTTACAGGTCTTCTGCATGCGATGAACGGTGCGAAGAGTATAGTAAGGCCGAAGAGAGTTGATGAAGCTGCGACCAGGAACCAGCTGCCTCTTGTATAGATGCAGATAATTCCGAGGAGAAGCAGAACGCTTCCTGTAAACGATGCCATAGTCGTAAACATCTTATTCTCCGGAACCATAAGCGGAACAACGATAATAGATGCTGCAACGAGGATTGCCGCGAGGACAATGAAAAACCATGTAAGTCCTGCGCCTGTCGCAAGGTTAACTATGAGGCATACGAGGATCGGGATCGCGAAGATCAATGCGATGATGCTTCCTGCCAATGCGCTCTTTCTCTTGAAGAATCTGGCCTGGGAGTTAATTACCTCCTCTTTTTCCTTAACGATCGTCTCATCTATGGTAACGTCGCTCATATCAGCGAACATCTTCCTGCATGAAGGACATTCACCAAGATGTTCTTCAACGATCTTCTTTGTAGCTTCGCTGCAAATATCGTCTTTATATAACGGCATAAGATCTGAAATCAGATCACAATCATATTTCATATTCATCCATCCTTTCCTTGATCTTTAATCTGGCTCTGTGATACGTGACCCGGGCCCAGGTCTCGGTCTTTCCGAAGATAGAACCGATCTCCGCGAATGACAGCTCACCGAAGACCCTCAGCTGGAATACCTCCTTATACGGCTCCTCAAGCTGATGGAGTATTGTGTGTATCCGGAGCGATGTTTCCCTGTCAGAGAGCTTTTCTTCAATTCCCTTATTCTCATCAGCAAGCTCTTCGGGGACCTCATCCTCCTGGTTCGCATAACGCCGTTTGCTGTCTATGAAGATGTTTTTCGCGATCGCGCACAGCCACGTGTAACTGTCACTGTCGCCCCTGAAGCTCTTATCAGTCGATATCGCCCTGAAAAAGGTCTCCTGGGTTATCTCCTCGGCATCCAAACGATCCTTCGCAAGCGTCATCACGTAGGAGAAAACCTTCATGTAAAAGGCTTCATATAGCTTTTCAGCGGTTTTCTTATCCACGTATCAAACAACCTCTCTTTTGTGATCTCACCTGTTAGACGTAAGAATCTTTATTTCGTTACAAAAAAAAACGAGAATTTTCAAAAATTTTTTTGCAAAACCCGCAAACCCTTTATTTACAAGTGTTTCAAGCTCATTTTATTCCGAAGGTAACCCTCGGATTTCCGCCGTAATCTCTTATTGTCATAACTTTTTTGAGTCCGCCCTGCTCGAAAATCTCCCTTACGGCATCTCCCTGCGCAAACCCATGCTCAACGATCAGGGCGCCGCCGTCCTTTAAAAGCGCCAGCGCAACATTAAGAAGGGGGCCATAGAAATCGAGCCCCGTATCACCTGCACGCAAAGCAAGGTCGGGCTCATGGTCCCTGACAACGCTGTCTAACTCCTCCATCTCATCATTGGTGATGTAAGGAGGATTGGATACTATGAAGTCCAGCTTTTCGAGCTCCGGGACAGAAGAAAGGACATCATGCCTTATAACGGAAAGATCCTCAGGCTTTAAAGCCTGCTTTCTCACGTTAAGATCAGCGGTATCTATGGCAATATCGCTGATATCGATGAGCGTTCCAACGGCCCTGCCGCCTGCTCTTACGATCTCATTTGCGGCCGATATTCCAATGCAGCCGGTACCCGTGCAAAGGTCAGCAAAATGTATGTCATTAAGGAGCTTTCCATATGACGGGATCTGCAAAAGGTCGCCGGTCGCCATATCATTTATGCCAAGGAACTTCAGCACCGATTCCACGGCGATCTCCGTATCCGCTCTCGGGATAAGGACTCCGGGGCATACCTTATAACACTCTTTAAAGAAATGACGGTATCCCAATATATAAGCAAGAGGCTCGCCTGAAGCGCGCCTCATAACAGCTTTTTCCAAATCATTGCCTGTGAATTCTTCCCTAAGGATCTTAAGGTCGAGTAAAGCTTCATCATCACCTGAACTGATCAGGCGTTCCAAAAGTACGTCTTTACCAGACGTCATCTTCCTTGTTCTCCGGAATAACAGCCTGCATTGAAGCTATGGCAACTTCAACGATCGGATCGTCGGGTTCATCAGTCGTGAATTTCTGGAGCCAGAGGCCGGGCTTGGACATAAGTCTGCATAACCAGTTACGGTCATGGCGTCCGACAAATCTCAGGATCTCATAAGAGATCGAGCAGATGACCGGAATTGCGGCAATCCTGATCAGCATATTTACCCACATCGGCTGAGTGCCGGTAAATATACCGATAACCGTATATACGATGATCGATATGGCAAGAACATTGAAAAGGAATGACGTACCGCAGCGGGGATGGAAACGTGTCTGCTTAAGAACATTATCAACAGTCAGAGGCAATCCTGCTTCATAGCATGCGATCGTCTTATGCTCGGCACCGTGATAGCGCCATACACGCTTGATATCCTTGAGTCCTGAAGAGAAAACCAGATATAGAAGGAATATCAGGAGCCTTAAAAGACCTTCTGCAACATGCAAAAGCACTGTCATCCACATAAGCTCAAGCATATCTTCAGGTATAAACTTCATTGCGATCTCGATAATAAGCCTCGGCGCAAGGATGAACAGACCTACCGAGATAAGGATTCCGATGATAGCGGAGATCGTCATCATTGCATTAAAGTGTCTTTCGGCAAATTCATCAAGGCGTGACTTTTTGGCACCTTCTCCGGCCGATTCAGGCTTACCTTCCTCAGAGATATCGGCAGCCTTCATGAGAGCACCGGTACCCGTAACGAGCATCTTATAGAATCTGATGCATCCTCTTACAAAGGGAACTTTCTCAAAATAAGAAGTCTTCTCACCCTGCTTTATCTCTTCAACATAGATAGTGCCGTCACCCTTCCTTACTGCCATCGCAGTTCTGGAAGGTCCGACCATCATGACACCTTCGATCAAAGCCTGACCGCCGATCGTGGTCTTCTTCAACGGCGTGTTGCACTTCTTTTTCTTCTTTGACTGCTTCTTTGAAGCCTTTACCGGAGCGGGAGCCTTCTCCTGCTGTGCAGCAGCCTCCAGTTCCATTTCCTCAGGAGTTATCTCTCTAATCTGATCTTCAGTGATCAACTTCATGTTGTCATTAGTCTCGGACATACATTCCCCCATAATGAGCATAATTATTCATTCTGAGCAGATTATATCATTTAAAATATAAAGTGATGTTACAGACTAAAGGCAAATTAACAGAAAATGCCTTATGGGGGCGGTGCAAACAAAAACCGCCTCCTCAACTGAGGAAGCGGTCTATAATCATTGTCAAATACGAGAATTAAGCCTTTTCCATTCTCTTCTTGAACTTATCAACACGTCCGCCTGTATCAACGAGCTTCTGCTTGCCTGTATAGAACGGGTGGCAGTTGGAGCAGATATCAACTCTCAGATCACTCTTTGTAGAAAGAGTCTCGAATGTGTTGCCGCATGCGCACTTAACTGTAACGACCTGCGTCTTAGGATGAATTCCTTCTTTCATTTTACCTTTCACCTCTCAATCAAAGATATGACGCGTAACCAGATTCTCACGTATGTCATACCGGATTCTTCGTGTTAGCCTAGCTATATTACTTGAATAGCATGCGGTTGTCAATCGGTTGCGAAAGATTTCTTTACGGAAAGTACAAAAGACTTGTTGCTCGTGGTCTTCTCCATAAAGCTGATGACAGCATTTGTAGCCGTGATCGTATCTGCTTCCGCGATCCTTCTTCTGATGAGCCATACCGCATCGAGTTCTTCGGGTGTAAGAAGGAGATCTTCTCTTCTGGTACCGGACTTGTCGACTGCGATAGCCGGGAAGACTCTTCTGTCAGCAAGCTTTCTGTCGAGCGTGACTTCCATGTTGCCCGTTCCCTTGAACTCCTCGAAAATAACCTCGTCCATTCTTGAACCGGTCTCGATCAAAGCAGTTGCAAGGATCGTAAGGCTTCCGCCATGCTCGATGTTACGTGCGGCACCGAAGAATCTCTTAGGTCCGTAGAGTGATCCCGGATCAAGACCGCCCGACAAAGTCCTGCCGGTAGGGTTGATCGTAAGGTTGTAAGCTCTTGCAAGTCTTGTCATGGAGTCGAGAAGGATAACTACGTCCTTGCCGAGCTCTACAAGTCTCATTGCTCTCTCGAGAACGAGCTCCGTTACTCTTACGTGGTTCTCGGGGCGCTTGTCGAATGTCGAATAAACGACCTCACCCTGGATATTCCTCTGCATGTCCGTAACTTCCTCCGGACGCTCGTCAATGAGGAGCACGATAAGTACACAGTCAGGATTGTTTGCAGTAATGGAATTTGCGACCTTCTGGAGCAGGATCGTCTTACCTGCCTTCGGAGGTGATACGATCATACCCCTCTGACCCTTGCCGATAGGCGAGAACAGATCGATGATCCTTGTGGAGATATCTTCCTTATCAGTCTCAAGATCAAGTCTCTCGTTAGGATAGATAGCTGTAAGGCTCTCAAACTTCGGACGTCTTCTGATATTCTCATAATCGCCTTCAGTTACGGGGATACCGTTTACTTCTGTTACACGCTTGAGCGGTGCATATCTGTCCTTTCCTCTCTTGGGATTGGCAAAACCTTTGATATAGTCACCTCTTCTAAGACCCATTCTCTTGATTAGCTGACCCGGAACATAAGCGTCTTCCTCACCGGGGAGGTAATTGTTTCTGTGAACAAAGCCGCAGAAATCATTCTTGTTGCCTTCGTTGTTATTGATAGCGAGAACGCCTTCGATCTCGATCTCAACAGGCAGGTTCTGCTCGGGAACTTCTTCCGCAGTCTCAGCAGGAGTCTCTTCAGAAGTCTCAACAGTCTTGGTATCCTGTCCCGGACCGAATGTGATCTTTCTTCTCTTGGATCTTCCGTGCTTGCCCTGTCCCTGAACCTGTTCGGAGGGCTTGTTTTCAGCCTTTGCCACAGCAGGTGCCTCAGTCTTAGCCTCAACAGGAGCTTCCTCCTTTGCTTCAGCAGTCGCCTCAGCCTGTGCAGCTGCTGCCAATGCCTCTACGGGTGTAGGTTCATCAGCCTTTGCTTCCTGAGCAGAAGAATCGTCTTTCTTCTTGGAAGATCTTGTCTTCCTTGCCTTGGCTGCCGGCTTCTTCTCTTCTTTAGCGGAAGCCTTATCAGCCTCAGGAGCGGACGCTTTTACCTCAGCAACTGCCTCGGCAGCCTTTTCAGGTGCAGCCTCCTCAGCCTTAGCCTTTGTCTTTCTGGAAGACTTTGCAGCGGGCTTTTTCTCTGCCTTCTCGGCCTTATCAGCCTTCTCGGCTTTCTCAGCCTTAGCTGCCTTAACTGTCTTCTCGGTCTTAGCTGTCTTCTTTGCCTTAGGCTCAGCCTTCTTTACTTCTTCTGTTGTTTCTTTCTTGGCCACTTTCTTCTCCTCTTCCTTCTCAGCCTTGATCATTGCATCGGCCAAGTCGTTAGTCTCGAACCTCGCGGTCCTGCCTACATCGACGATAAGCTCATCTAATGACTTTTTGTTCTCTGTGCTCTTCATCGGCTCAGGAACTGACACAGGCTTTGCAGGGACAATGTCCTCGGTTAAGTCAACAGCAGTGACATCGCCGATATCCTTGGCACCTGTAATTGCCATAATGAGTTCGTCTCTTGTCTTCAATTGTGCTTCTTCGGGAGTGAAATCTCCGAATGCAACGGCTATCTGTCTTAAGTCAGAATCCGTCTTGGAGTTAAGGTTGTCTAGTTCGTCCATAAACGCCTTTCAAATATAAAATTCCGTTTGAATTCCCGCAATAATCCTATTAATCGAAAAAATCTTCTAAAGGGATATCAATCTACTAAAGTGAATAGGAAATATCTAAATCAAAACGAATGCGCGCCAAGTATTACCCTGACGCGCATAATATAACATTAGTAATTGTTTCAGTCAATCAAATAAGCATTTCTGCCGCAATTTACCCGAAAGCTTATCAGTTATCGGATAATGCAGCAAACTTATCCATCATATCGAGCGCTTTACCTGTTCCGATAACAACGCAGGATACAGGGTCCTGAGCAAGGTATACATCGATACCGATCCTGTTGGAGAGCATGTGGTCAAGACCATAGAGCATAGCGCCGCCGCCTGTCATTACGATACCTCTTTGAGAGATATCTGCCATGAGTTCCGGAGGTGTTCTCTCAAGAACGTTATGAACTGCTTCAAAGATCTGAGTAATAGGCTCTTCCAGTGCTTCGAGCATTTCTGTAGAAGATACCGTAACTGTTGAAGGAAGACCTGTAATTATGTTTCTTCCCTGAACGTCCAATGTAAGCTCCTCGTCTCTCGGATATGCGCAGCCGATCTCGATCTTGAGCTTTTCTGCAGTCTTCTCACCGATAAGGATATTATGTCTCTTTCTTACGTGCTTGATGATAGCTTCGTCGAACTTGTCGCCTGCAACCTTCAGGGATGCGTCAACAACAGGCTCACAAAGGGAGATAACGGAGATATCCGTCGTGCCGCCGCCGATATCAACGACCATGGAACCGCATGCCTTTGTAATATCGATACCTGCACCGATTGCAGCAGCAATAGGCTCTCTGATAAGGAAAACGTCCTTTGCACCTGCATGACGGCATGCATTCTCAACAGCCTGCTGCTCAACGGGTGTGATTACAGACGGAACGCAAACAACGATCGTAGGCTTAAAATATGTGGCACGAAGGCCTGTGCAGACACGGCCGATAAATGCCTTAAGCATGACTTCAGTAGCTCTGAAATCGGAAATAACACCTTCACGTAAAGGACGTATAGCTTCTACGATACCCGGAGTACGGCCAAGCATAAGTGAAGCAGATTCACCTACTGCCAGAACCTTACCTGTCTTGCTGTTAACTGCAACAACAGAGGGTTCCTTAAGAACGATACCCTTACCTCTGATGTAAACAAGAACACTGCTGGTGCCTAAATCGACACCGATTTCCATGCCTAAACCCATGATTTCACCTCATATATTCGAAAAACGCCGTAAAGACGCGCATTAGTCCGTAAAAATTCAATTTATTATCACATTCAAAAATCCAAAAATCAATGACGCGACGCCTTATTTTAAGTGACATTCTGATTTCAATTTGTGGCGATTTGTAGGCATTTTCTAATTGTTAATCTCGCTCAAATATATCGAGATACGTCTTGTATAGGAATCCATAAAAGCTTCACGGGATACTGTTCCCTCATCGTTGTATAACATATATCTTTCGAGAGCCGATTACACAACTGCTCATTAATCTTCAGATAGTTTTCCAGATCATTAGAATTGATCAATGGCTTATACGGGAAGAAAAAGACATCATAACTATCACCGGACATCTCCAGATATGCTTTTCGCGTGGACGCGGTAAATTCATTGTAAGATCCTTCCGCAATATCAAACTGCTTAAGGTCGATGTCAATAAAAAATATGATTTCCAAAAATTTCTATAATTCTACTACCTGCCGTATTACTGTAATTTTCGAAAACATCGGAGTATAATTAGTTGTTCTATTAAAAGAAAGGAGTCTTTCAGTATGAGTTATTCAATTGAGACCGACAAGAAGTGGCAGGCAAAATGGGCCGAGACAGAGCTCTACAAGTTCAATCCCGATGCAGAGGGAAAGAAGCTATATTGCCTTGAGATGTTCTCTTATCCTTCCGGAGCTAATCTTCATCTAGGTCACTGGTATAACTATTCACTTACCGACTCCTGGGCAAGGTTCAAGCACATGCAGGGCTTTAACCTTTTCCACCCCATGGGATTCGACTCTTTCGGACTCCCTGCTGAGAACTATGCGATCAAGACGGGCATCCATCCCCAGGATTCCACGCTCAAGAATATCGACACGATGGAAAAGCAGCTCCAGGCAATGGGCACTACAGTAGACTGGGACTATGAGGTTAAGACATGCATGCCCGACTACTACAGATGGAACCAGTGGTTCTTCATCGAGCTCTACAAGAGAGGCCTTGCTTACCGTAAGAATGCACCTGTTAACTGGTGTCCTTCATGCAAGACCGTTCTTGCAAATGAGCAGGTAATCGACGGCACATGCGAGAGATGCCATACGGAAGTAGTACGTAAGAACATGACTCAGTGGTTCTTCAAGATCACAGACTACGCACAGGAGCTCTTGGATGACCTTCCGAAGCTCGACTGGCCTGAGAAGACCAAGAAGCTCCAGAAGAACTGGATTGGCAGATCTGAGGGTGCTCAGGTAGCACTTTACGTCGAGAAGAACGGCGAGCGTCTTACAAATGAAGACGGTTCTCCCATGAAGCTCGAAGTATTCACGACAAGAGTCGATACGTTCATGGGTATCACATATGTCGTTATCGCACCTGAGTCAGAGCTCTGTGCAAAGCTTACTACTGACGAGTGCCGCGAAGCCGTTGAAGCTTATCGCCAGGCAACTGCTAAGGTAAACGAGATCGACCGTATGTCCACAACACGTGAGAAGACGGGCGTATTTACGGGCGCTTATGCTATTCATCCTTTGAACGGCAGAAGAGTTCCGATCTGGGCAGCAGATTACGTTGTTGCAGGATACGGTACGGGCGTTGTCATGGCTGTTCCTTCACACGATGAGAGAGACTTCGATTTCGCTCACAAGTACGGCCTCGACATCATCCGCGTTATCCAGCCCGAGCAGGGTGTTGATAGTGATCTCCCTTACTGCGAGAAGAAGGGTTATCTCACAAATTCAGGCGAGTTCGACGGCATGGAGATGCACGATGCTCAGAAGGCTATCGTTGCAAAGCTTGCAGAGATAGGCATGGGCGAATGGAAGATCAACTACAGACTCCGTGACTGGCTCATCTCACGTCAGAGATACTGGGGAACACCTATCCCGATGATCCACTGCCCTTCATGCGGTGTAGTTCCGGTACCCGAAGAAGAGCTTCCTGTTCTTCTCCCTTACGACGTAGAGTTCACACCCGACGGTGAGAGCCCGCTTGCCAAGTGCGAATCATTCATGAACTGCAAGTGCCCCAAGTGCGGCGGCGATGCAAGACGTGATCCTGATACAATGGACACATTCGTTGACTCTTCCTGGTATCAGTTCAGATATCCTGATAACAAGAACGATAAGGAGATGTTCTCCAAGGATAAGATCAATAAGTTCTGCCCCGTTGACAAGTATGTCGGCGGTGCTGAGCACGCGTGCATGCACCTTCTCTACGCAAGATTCTTCACAAAGGCAATGCGTGACATGGGCATGCTCGACTTCGACGAACCTTTCACAAGCCTCGTTCACCAGGGCACTATCTTAGGACCTGACGGACAGAAGATGAGTAAGTCCAGAGGCAACACCGTTGCACCTGACGACTATATCAGCAAGTACGGCTCTGACGTATTCAGAACTTACCTCGGATTCGGCTTTGCTTACATCGAGGGCGGTCCGTGGTCCGATTCAGGTCTCCAGGCTATCGTTAAGTTCTTCAGAAGGATCGAGACATGTGTTGCCGAGAGCGCAGGCGTAACAGCTTCAGTTCCCTCAAAGGCTGACATGACATCTGCCGACAAGGAACTCAACTTTGCTGTCAACTACGCTATCAAGAGCTCCACGGCTGATATCGAGAAGTTCCAGTTCAATACTCCTATCGCACGTATGATGGAGCTTTTGAACGCAATCACCAAGTACGGCCAGGATGCATCCTGCAAGGCTGAGTTCAAGAGATATGCTACAGAGAAGCTTGTTCTCCTGCTTGCACCTTTTGCTCCCCACTTCACAGAGGAACTCTGGTGCGAGACATTGGGCAACGGCTATTCCGTATACAATCAGAAGTGGCCTGAAGCAGATGAGAGCGCACTCGTTAAGGACGAGATCGAGATCGCTGTCCAGATCAACGGCAAGGTTCAGTTCAAGGTCAACATCCCTGCTGAAGCTGACCAGGCAGCTGTAGAAGCAATCGTCAATGCAGATGAAAGACTTGCAGGCGCACTCGCAGGCAGATCAGTCGTCAAGTTCATCTACGTAAAGGGCAGGATCGCCAATATTGTAGCGAAGTAATTTTCGAGCGCGCGCGAAAAGAAAATTCACAGAAGGCTGTCTTATTCAAGGCAGCCTGCTTTTTGTTATTCCTCACCGAACTCTCTCTGATGCTCTTTGAAAAAATCATGGAAGAATCTGACATTTTCGAGCTCTGTCCATTCAGAGACCCTGAAGTCTTTGGAATCCAGATCGTATATCCTGGCATTCAGTATCCCGAGCATAAACGGCGAGTGTGTTGCGATGATGAACTGGCAGCCCAGAAGCCTTGCCATATCATTAAGTTTCCTAGCAAGCAGCACCTGATTGGACGGCGACAAAGAGACTTCAGGTTCGTCCAGAAGATAAAGAGCATCCGGCTTTATGAATTCCTCAAACAGCTGAAATGCGGTCTCGCCGTTAGAATATTTCTCCTGGGCGAACATGGTGTTCTCCTTAAGCTTTCTGCCGTCTTTAGAATCCAGGAGATCCTCTGCCTCCTTCATGCTCATTCCGTCTGATATGAGATCTATCGCAAGACCCTCTTCAAGAATAGATCTTTGCTGGATCTTTTTTATCTCATAAAGTATATCCTCGCTCTTGATATACCGGCTCCCGGAAGGCATCGATCTTATTGTTCTGCCGAGTTCGTCCACGCCCGGTCCATATGAACATTCGGACAAAAACCTTCCGCAGTAATCCTCTGTGCCGAAACGGTTAGGCGTCGCATATTCCTTGCCCTTTATCTTCAGTTTGTTAGCGATCTGATTAAGCAATGTGGATTTGCCGGAACCGTTATTCCCGTACAGGACTGTTATGGGCTCGAAAAAGAACACCATTCCTTCCCTGCCTCTGAAAACGTTATACGGATAGATATTCGGACACGATAAACGCCTGCTGCTCAGTCCGAAGCTCTGAAGATATATCATGTGGACTCTCCTTGGTAATTCCGGTTAATGTTGCAACTAATACTACTACAAAAACGGCGTCAATAATGGTACCTTCCGGCAGCGCCTGCACAGGGTTGTTACTATTCACAGTTTCAAAGGTATCACAAACAAATTATACCATTTATCAGCAAAACACGTGACGATTTCTTGTGAGTGTAAAAAACCTCGAAAGCCTTGAAAAATAAGACTTTTTCTTCACAAAACACTTGACTTCTA
>JAFRRJ010000054.1 GCA_017428155.1 Clostridiales bacterium
CATAAATCATGTAGTTTTTGCGATTTTGTGATACCAAGAGTACAATACATCCCAAATCTTGAAAATCAGACCATTTGGGATACAAACATCCCCTCAAAAGTACCCCAAACCTTTAAAATAACAACTTTGGGATACAAACAGTCCCTCAAAAACACCCCAAATCTTTGAAATAACGACTTTGGGATACAAACAGCCCCTCAGAAACACCCCAAACCTTTGAAATAATAACTTTGGGATACATTCCGTTTTTTCCACTAAAAGGGCTCTTCATTAACTCGTTTTTGTGGAACTTTCGCCGTTTTTTCCACAAAAAGGGCATTTTTCAACCCGCTTTTGTGGAACTTTCTCTCCGGGCTCTTCAATCAAACAGCTTTGGTGGGGACGCCAATTCAGCGGACCAATTCAGAGAGACTCCACCTCAGCGGACCAATTCAGCCCCATCCCCATATCACTCCAAAATATCTTCCACCTCGTCCTCAGCGTCGCCGGTCACATAAGCGCCATCAGCGGAAGTCTTAGCGTCCTCGCCCTTCTTCTTTTTGTCGTCCTTGTCCACCATGAGGCGGTCGAGGACGTTGCTCAGGTATATGCCGGCGGTTTTGTCGAGGTCGAAGACCTTGATCGCCTGGATCAGGATGATCGCAAGAACCGGGCCCAAAAGGAATCCTGCGGCGCCCCAGATATATACGCCGGCGGCCATCGCGATGAGCGTGACGAGCGGATGCATTTTAAGGGACTTGCCGAGTACGGCGGGTTCAACGAAGCGGCGGATTATGGTCATGAGGATAAGACCAGCCACGAGGACTGCCGCGGAGATATATTCGCCGTGGGCGACCTGGTAGATCATCATGGGGATCATGGTCGCGCTGACGCCGAGAACCGGCAGGAAGTCGATGAGAGCCGTGATGATCGAGAGCACTATCGCGTATTCATGGAGCCCTGCAAACCAGAAGACTATGAACGATTCGATCGCGGTGATCACGAAGAGCACGAAGTAGCCTCCGAGAACGCGGAAGACTAGAAGCGAGAGCTCGTTTAAAAGCGTGAAGATCCTGTTGCGGAATTTGCGGTTCGGGGTGTTCTTGACAAAGAGCTTCATTACGGCGGGGCCGTCGTTGATGAAGTAGAAGCCGCTTAAGATTATGCTGATCACGAAGAATATTGCATAGGGAAGGTTGCCTACGAGCGCCCAGATCTTGGAGAAGGCTGCGCTTACGACCTGAGGGATGTTCTTTACGACGGTCTGGCCCATGTTGGCGATGTTTTCCTTGAGGGATTCCATCATGTCGGAGGACAGGAACCCGCCGTTTTCGACGCTGAAGCGGTCCAGGAACTGGACGTCAAGAAGCCCTGAGGGCTTGAAGCTGCGTGTGGCTTCGCCCAGAGAGACGAGGATGCTGTTTGCCTGATAGATGAGCCCGATGAAGGTCAGGATTATAAGCAGGATCACGAAGATGATCAGGATCACATAGATGGTGAGAGCGATCTTCGTGGAGGCTGAATTTTTGCCGGACTTGACCTTAGACGGGGTCTTTTCGAAGGGCTTCGAGAAAGGCTTCGCAAGGATCACGGAAGTCTTTGCAAGCAAAAATCCGATAAGGAACGGCACAAGTATTACCGCAACGATCTTGCCCGCGTAGCAGAAAGCGATAACGATCGCCACGATAAGGATGAACTTGAGCATCGACATTACCGATGCGCGGTCTCTTCTATATCTTTCAATATCGTTCATACTGAATATCCCCTTTTATCCCAAAAAGTATTTTATATTCTTGTCCCGTCGAAAAGCATTATCCACAGTACAACCATGATGGCAATGCCCAGGACTATCGTTAAGTTAACGCCTTTGAAGAATCCCCCGGCCTTGCCGCCGTCCTTCTCGGCAGGATCTCTCGTATCACCGTAGATATCGGCACTGTAGGCGAAGTGGAACTCACCCAGAGTCTTGCGGAAGAAGGCAAGCAGGATCACGGCTACGATGAGAGCCGGAATGGTCGAGTAATAGACGGTACTCGGAATGTCGGAATAGAGCCTGATTACTGTGATATCGAGCTCCCCGACGATGCTCTCGATCAGTATCCCCGTAAGGCGCGAGCCTAAGAGAACGAGGACCGGGCCGTAGATGTTCTCGGTGTGGTTGCGTACGATGCAGAGCCACCATCCGATAATGACGATAGCGGCTATATCCAGGAAATTCAAAGAGAACAGGCCGATGAGCAAAGGAATAAAGATAAATGCCCATTTCCGGTTCTTGTCGGAGAACCCCTGCCAGACAGCGCCCAGGAAGAACAGTGACAGGCCGAATGCCGGGATCACGGTATCTATAAGGATCCCCAGGAACAGTGTCTGTCCCGTAATATCCTGGAAAATGTAGAAGAATGCCGGGAAGACGATAGATCCGCCCAGCTTAAGCCATAAAGCGACCGAGAGATTATGGACCGAAGCCTTTATAAGGTAGACCGGCGCACCTGACAGGAACGACAGGATAAGAGCACCGATACCCGTGTAGCGGCCCGTGATGTTGAGCCCGCCTTTCTCGGCAAGAAGGACTGAAGGCGCGATAAATGCAGCCATCTCAAGGACGATTACTATCACGGCACAGCCGATCAATGATGTCGATGAGAACGGGAAAGCGCCCGAGAACATAAGCTTTAGAAGCAAAAAAGCGAACCCATATCCCACAGCGCCGAAGAATACCGGATATCCCCAGTTATAAGGCTTCGGATATCTGAATGAGCGGACGAGGAAATTCTTCACTGCCAGAAGAACATTCATCAGAAATATACTCCGAACAACATCATCGTCAGGTAGAACTTCTCAAAGAAGAACGGTTCCATAACAGCGAAAACAGCGCATCCTAAAGCAAGGAAAGGTCCGAACGCAAGATAATCCGGGTCTTCCGCGAAGTGGATCTTCGCCTTCTCCCTCTGGATCAGGAGCTTCTCGGCCCTCGGATCCTTCGCATTCTTGATCCTCTTCTTCTCAGCGTTCAGTCTCTTGATCTTCCTTACGAGCATCGGGACCGCGAAGAACAGCGCCGCGAATATCGCAACGTAGATAAGTACGATAAGTCCGTAGCATCCGGTAACGAGGCCCGTCGCAAGAAGAAGCCATACATCACCTAAGCCCATGCCTTCCCTTCCGAGGAAAGTAAGTGACAGCGAAGCAATAAGCCAGATAAATCCTGCTCCTACAAGGGATGCGATGACTTTATTGAGTATCGGGATCCACCATTTAACGTCGGGTGAGAACCATACCGAGCCTTCGAAAACATCCGCCAGCACTGATAAAATGCCACAGACACCGATGAATATCGTGAACTGGTCAGGAATTATCCTGTTGAGCTTATCCGCCATCATGACCAGCGCAAGCGTCGGGATCACGAGAAGGATCACGGCAAGATGCATCGGCTTGAAGGTATCGATATATGCCTCTTTGCAGAAAAATACCATAGCACAGTAGCTTACGGCGCAGAAAACAGCAGCAATAAGGCCCTCCGGGAAAGGTCTCATCCTCTTTGACGGCCTGTAATCAGGATCCTCCGGTGTTACGCCGTAATCCTGAAGCCACTTATCGGGAAATTTCCCGAAAAGGTATGTGATTATGGCACCTGCGAGCACTCCTGCCACAACGGCCAGAACGTAATAAAGCGCTGTATTCATATCATTAGAAGTTTAATATACCGCACCGAAAAATACAAATACGAAGGCCTTAAGATTTGATTAATGTGCCCGCGGCAATTTCGTGGCAGGATCACCGCAGGCGCACGGCAAAAAGAACTGTAAACTTTGAGTTAATTTCGGTCATTTTTGTTCGATTCAGGTGCAATCCGTTGTCAATTAAACACTCACAAATAGTGCTTTTCGAGGTGTTTTTGGATAAAAAAGCGAAGTTAGTTACCACAAATTGCGAATGCACTTTAATATTGCTAAAATCAAACGTAATTATTTTGGAGGAAAGTAGGCCTCTCTTAGGGCAAAAGGGTCGCCGAAAAAAGTGCAATGGCAACAATTACATCTAAAGCGCTTGAACAGATGATGCAGTCTCACGTCAGAGCCGAGACAGGCTTAAGCCTTGAGCAGGCTACACCGCGCGATTACTGGACAGCGCTTTCCAAGAGCATCGTTGAGATCATCTCAGAGAACTGGATGGCAACAAGGCATAAGTACAATCAGGGCCGTCAGGCTCACTACTTCTCTGCCGAGTTCCTTGAAGGCCGTTCAATGCTCAACAACCTTGTAAACTTAGGCATTTACGATCAGGCAAAGGACGCTCTCGCATCTTTCGGACTTGATATCACCGATATTCTCGAAGAAGAGACCGACCCGGCTCTGGGCAACGGCGGTCTCGGCCGTCTTGCGGCATGCTTCCTCGATTCATGCGCAACACTCAATCTCCCTGTCACAGGCTACGGCATACTTTACCGTTACGGCCTCTTCAGACAGGCGATCGAAAACGGTTTCCAGAATGAGTACCCTGACTCCTGGATGGAGCACGGCTACCCCTTCATTCTCCCCAGATACGACCGCAAGGTTAAGGTCCACTACTCAGACATCGACGTCTGGGCTATCCCCTGCGACCTTCCTATCACAGGCTACGGCACAAAGAACGTCAACCTCTTGAGACTCTGGAAGGCTGAGCCCGCACAGGAGTTCAACTTCAACCTCTTCAATTCACAGAGATTCGATGACGCCGTCATCGAGCGCAACCGCGTCCAGGACATCTGGAGAGTCCTCTACCCGAACGACACTTCCTACGACGGAAAGGTCCTCCGTGTAAGACAGCAGTACTTCTTCGTCTCCGCATCACTGCAGGATATCATCTACAGATACAAGAAATATCACGGCGACGATCTCCACGATTTCGCTAAATACAACTCGATCCAGCTCAACGACACCCACCCCGTTGTCGCCATCCCCGAGCTCATGAGACTTTTGGTCGACGAGAACGGCATCGAGTGGACAAAGGCATGGGAGATCGTAAAGGAGACTTTCGCATACACCAACCACACGATCATGGCTGAGGCACTCGAGAAGTGGGACATCTCCATCTTCCGTTTCCTCTTCCCCAGGATCTACGAGATCATCGAAGGCATCAACAACCAGTTCCGTGCACAGATGTACGAAGCAGGCCTCTATTCCGAGCTCATCGACCGCATGTCTCCTCTTGCCGACGGCAAGATCCACATGGCATGGATAGCTATCTACGGCTCACATTCCGTAAACGGCGTTGCAGCTCTCCACACAGATATCCTTAAGAACGAGACACTCAAGGACTGGTACGCTATCTATCCGGAGCGTTTCTCCAACAAGACAAACGGCGTCACACCCAGAAGATGGCTCCGTTCCTGCGATCCTGAGCTCTCCGCTCTCATTACGAGCCTTTTAGGCAGCGATAAGTGGGTCACAAATCTTGATCTTTTGAAGGAACTCGAGAAGTATAAGGACGATGACAAGGTCATGAAGAAGTTCATCGCCATCAAGAAGAACAACAAGAAAGCTCTTTCCGAATATCTCGAAAAGACAAAGGGCATCAAATTAAACCCCAACAGCTGCTTCGACGTTCAGATCAAGCGTCTCCACGAATACAAGAGACAGCTTCTTAACGCTCTCTATGCTCTGAACCTCTATGACAGACTCAAGGAGAATCCGAAGCTCGACATGCCTCCGGTAACGATCCTTTTCGCTGCAAAGGCAGCTCCGGGCTACTTCAGGGCAAAGGCTATCATCAAGTTCATCAACGAGATCGCTAAGCTCATCGATAACGACCCTGCAATGAAGAACCGTTTGAAGGTCGTCTTCGTCGAGAACTACAACGTCTCCGTCGGCGAGAAGATGTTCCCTGCAGCAGACGTTTCCGAGCAGATCTCCACAGCAGGCCTTGAGGCTTCCGGTACGGGCAACATGAAGTTCATGATGAACGGTGCCGTAACCCTCGGTACTCTTGACGGCGCTAACGTCGAGATCGCAGAGTGCGTCGGCGACGACAACATCTACATCTTCGGCTGCCGCTCACAGGATATGGCCGCTACAAAGGCTTACTACAACCCGAAGTGGCAGTACGAGAACATCCCCGGCCTCAAGAAGTGCTTAGACCGCCTTGTTGACGGCTCCTTCAACGACGAAGGCACAGGCATGTTCAACGACCTCTTCAACGGATTGATTTACGGCTCCAACTGGCAGCCCGGCGATCCTTACTATGTATTAGGCGACTTCGATGACTACAGAAAACAGCGCGACCGCCTCTACAAGGACTACCAGGATAACCTCGAGTGGGCAAGGAAGTGCTGGGTCAACATCTGTAACTCCGGCAAGTTCTCTTCCGACCGTACGATCAAGGAATATGCTTCCGGCATCTGGAAGATCAAGCCGCAGAAGATCTGATAAGGTCACAAAAACAATTGACAGGGTCTGACCCTGTCAATTTTATTTGATGGGGTCTGACCCCACCAAAATAATGACAATTCGTCCCAATTTGTTGTATAATTTTCTTTAAATCTTTTAAGGAGGAACTTAAACATGCCCATATTCCAGGATCAAAAGGGAAAGAACATTTCCAACTTCCAGAAGATGATCGATGAGAAGAAGAATACCATCCGTAAATATTACGATGAGATCGGCCACCTTTACTATGGACAGTACAAGGATGTTAATGTCGACATGACAAAGGACATCAATGCAAGATGTGAGTCTATCTCCAACCTTTATATAGAGATCGAAGACCTCAATGTTAAGATCCTCCGTGAGAGAGGACTTAAGAAGTGTGCTGTATGCGGCACGGAGAACAACCTTTCGAATGCATTCTGCTTCAAGTGCGGTGCTAGATTCGATGATGCTGATGCAATTCCTGCTGACGTTATCGCTCCTCCGAATGCTTCTGCTACCCCCTCCCGTAAAGATAACAAGGTACTCCCCGCTGAGGCAGCTCCCGTTCCTGCAGAGACAGGTGACATCATTGAGGCTGCTAAGGCTGAAGATACAACAGCAGAAGATAATAAGGAGGAATAAGGGAGAGACATGGCACAAATTTTCGAACAGGAATCAAGAACATTTTCAGAGTACCTTCTGGTACCCAATCTCACAACAGAGAAGAATACACCTGATCAGGTAGACCTCTCGGCGCCTATCGCCAAGTACAGAAAGGGCCAGGAAGAGTCACGCCTTAAGATCAACATCCCTATGGTATCTGCAGTAATGCAGGCTGTTTCAGACGACGGTATGGCAATCGCGCTCGCAAGATGCGGCGGTCTGTCATTCATCTTCCAGTCACAGTCGATCCAGTCGCAGTGCGACATGATCAAGAGAGTCAAGAAGTATAAGGCCGGAATCGTTGAGTCCGACTCCAACCTCTCTCCCGAGGATACACTCGAGAAGGTTATAGAGCTCCACGAGAAGACAGGCCACGGCACTGCAGCCGTTACTGAAGACGGTTCACCTGAAGGCAGGCTCTTAGGTCTCGTTACGACACGTGATTACCGTGTAAGCAGACTCTCACTTGATACCAAGGTTAAAGAGTTCATGACTCCTATCGAGAAGCTTGTTACGGCTCCCGAAGGCACTTCCCTTAAAGAAGCTAATGACATTATCTGGGACAACAAGATCAACCAGCTCCCTATCGTTGATGCGGAAGGCAGACTGGTAGGTCTCGTTTTCCGCAAGGACTACGAATTCCACAAGGCAAACCCTTATGAGCTCTTAGACTCTGAGAAGAAGCTCATCGTCGGTGCCGGAATCAATACAAGAGATTACGAGGAGAGGATCCCCGCTTTGCTCGAAGCAGGCGCTGATGTTCTCTGCCTTGACTCATCCGACGGTTTCTCCGTATGGCAGGAAAGAGCACTCAAGTGGTGCAAAGAGAACTATCCCGATGCCATCATCGGTGCCGGCAATGTTGTTGACGCAGAAGGCTTCAAGTTCCTCGCTGACTGCGGCGCAGACTTCATCAAGATCGGTATCGGCGGCGGCTCCATCTGCATCACACGTGAGCAGAAGGGTATCGGCTGCGGCCAGGCTTCCGCTGTTCTCGCTGTAGCTGAGGCTCGTGACAAGTATTTCAAGGAGACAGGCATGTATATCCCGCTCTGCTCCGACGGCGGTATCGTTCACGACTATCACATGGCTCTTGCACTTGCAATGGGCGCTGACTTCCTAATGCTCGGAAGATATTTCGCAAGATTTGACGAGTCACCTACGAGAAAGCTCTTAGTCGGCGGCACATATGTTAAAGAGTACTGGGGCGAGGGCTCCAACCGTGCACGCAACTGGCAGCGTTACGACGACGGCGGCAAGGGCGGCAAGATGGCTTTCGAGGAAGGCGTTGATTCCTACGTTCCTTATGCAGGTAACTTAAAGGACGGTCTCGACACTTCCCTTGCAAAGGTCAAGGCAACGATGTGCTCATGCGGCTCATCCTCGATTGAGGAGTTCCAGCAGAAGGCACGCCTCGTTGTAGTATCGTCAACATCCATCATTGAGGGCGGTGCTCACGACGTAATCCAGAAGGAAAACGACAGAACGGCTAGATAATTTTTCGAGCTGATCGAAAATATTGATAAAGATCTATATAACACAAGGAGACATAACATGGCTGAAGAAATCATCAAGAAGCAGATTACCAAGGAAGGTTACGACGAACTGCAGAACGAGCTTTCCGAGCGTAAGACATCCAAGAGAAGTGAGATCGCTTCCAGAATCGAAGACGCCAAGGCCCAGGGCGACCTCTCGGAGAACTCCGAGTACGATGAAGCCAGAGCCCAGCAGGCTGAGAACGAGACACGTATCGAAGAGCTCGAAGCTATCCTCAAGGCTGTCGAAGTTGTTGACGATTCCAACCTTTCAACAGATAAGGTTTCTCTGGGTTCAAAGGTAACCCTCCAGAACACCGCTACAAAGCAGGAGTACACATATAAGCTCGTAGGTGAATCCGAGATCGACTTCAAGAAGAAGAGAATTTCCGAGAACTCACCTGTAGGAAGAGCTATCTCCAACCAGAAGAAAGGCAAGACAGTTTCCGTCTCCACACCTTCAGGCGTTATCAAGTACAAGATCATCAAGATCGAGAAGTAATACTTGTACCAAAACCTTTAATCCAAATAGAACAGAGAAGTAAATATGGCTAAGAAATTCGTACCTCAGACAGAACCTTTAAGTGCAGAAGAGATCCAGGAACAGACACGTTTCCGTATTGAGAAGCTCAAGGCCCTCCAGGCTGAAGGCAAGGATCCCTACGAAGAACTCACATACGATGTCACGAACCATTCGACAGAGATCACCGGCGACTACGAGTCTTTCGCAGGAAAGACAGTCAGAGTTGCAGGACGTCTTATGTCCAAGCGCGGCATGGGAAAGGTATCTTTCTGCGACCTTTACGACAGAAGGGGCAAGATTCAGATCTTCACAAAGATCGACAACCTTCCCGAAGAGGAATACAAGGCATGGCAGAACCTTGACATCGGCGACTTGGTAGGCGTTGAGGGTGAGGTTTACATGACCGAGAAAGGCGAGGTATCCATCCTCACCAAGGCATATAAGCTTCTTGCAAAGTGCCTCCACCCCCTGCCGAACAAGTACCAGGGTCTGAAGGACACAGACATCCGTTACCGTCAGAGATATCTCGACCTCATCGTTAACCCCCAGGTTAAGGAGACATTCGAGAAGAGATCCAAGATAATCAAGGAGATCCGTAATTTCTTATCTGAAAGGGACTTCATGGAAGTTGAGACTCCCCTGCTCGTAACAAACGCGGGCGGCGCTGCTGCAAGACCGTTCACGACACACTTCAATGCTCTTGATATCGACTTGAAGCTCCGTATCTCACTTGAGCTCTACTTAAAGAGACTTCTTGTCGGAGGGTTCGAAAGAGTATTCGAGATTGGCAGAGTATTCCGTAACGAAGGCATGGACACACGCCATAACCCTGAGTTCACGCTCATGGAGCTCTACCAGGCATACACGGACTACAACGGCATGATGGAGCTCACAGAGTCCATGTTCCGTTATGTTGCAGAGAAGGTATGCGGCACGACCCTGATCAAGTACGGCGACCTCGAGATCGACTTCGGCAAGCCTTTTGAGAGACTTACCATGAACGATGCGATCAAGAAGTATGCAGGCATCGACTTTGATACTGTTGATGGTGATGATGCAGCGAAAAAGCTCGCTGACGAGCACCACATCGAATATGAGACATGGCACACCAAGGGCGACATCGTTAACCTCTTCTTCGAGGAATACTGCGAGAAGAACCTTCTCCAGCCCACATTCATTATGGATCACCCTATCGCCATCTCCCCTCTTACCAAGAAAAAGAAGGGCGAGCCCGAGAAGGTCGAAAGATTCGAGCTCTTCATCAACACATGGGAAATGTGCAACGCTTACTCCGAGCTCAACGACCCTATCGACCAGCGCGAAAGATTTGCTGCACAGGACGCAACAGCAGAAGCCGGCAACGACGAAGCTGACCACACCGACGAGGACTTCCTCAATGCGTTAGAGCTCGGTATGCCCCCTACGGGCGGCATCGGCTACGGCATCGACCGTCTCGTCATGCTCCTGACCGACAGCCCGAGCATCAGGGATGTACTGTTGTTCCCGAC
>JAFRRJ010000055.1 GCA_017428155.1 Clostridiales bacterium
CCGTGATCTGAAGACAATTTACGAATACATTGTAAAAGGGTTAACCGTTCAACCGTTCTTTCAGGTTATCGCTACCGACGATGATTATGTTGATTCAGCTTCGGTATTAGGTCTTGACGGCCAGGAACAACTCGAAGCACTAATAGATGCACTTAAAGCAGCTCAGAACTGAAGCCCTCTTTCAGACATGAAATAAGTGTTGATGACGGAATGCTCATTCCGTTCTCTATCCATTTGATCAGCATGGAATTCATGCCGCCTATACTGTATGCGAGAAGATACGGAAGCTGAGCTTTGTAATGTTCTGCGATGTCTTCAGATTTTACGGACCGGAATACTTCAAATGATCTTCCGTATGACTCCTCGAAAAGCTGTGGCAGCAGATTGCTTTGATTCATTAGCTTCAGTGTCTCTGAATGCTTTTCCCAGAAGTCGAAAAAGCACTGTACCACATCCCAGTAATGATGTATCCCGCGGTTTGTGATAGACGATATGCATTCCTGATAGAGTGAATCGAAGAGGTGCTTTAAAACTTCGTCTTTATCGCGGAAATGCCGGTAGAAAGTCTTTCTGGATACCTGCGCCTCCTGCGTGATCTGAGTTACAGTGATTTCTTTATAATCATAGATCTTCATTACCTTGAGCATAGCCTTGGCAATGGTTTTCTTTGATTGTTCGGCTATCAGTCCGTTTGTGTTGTTCATGAGTAACAGAACCTCCGGATGTGTGACACATTAGCTTTTTTCCTTGATACCGGTTACATCGCAATTCTATAATACCCTTGAAGAGGTTACAAGTGTTACCTCTAGAGGAGGACGATAATGAAAAAGTTAATTTATTGCTTCAGCGGAACCGGAAACAGTTTTCGCGCGGCACAGATCATAGCAGATACGCTTAAGGATACCGCAATCGTCAATGTGAGAAAGGATCCTTCAGGTTACAGCGCAGAGGATGCGGACGTTATCGGATTTGTGTGCCCGGTCTATGAATGGGATGTGCCGGGAAGGATGAGAGAATTCATCTCGCAGCTTTCCGTAAATCCAAACGCCTATATCTTTATGGTCGCAACGTATATAGCTGTTCTCGGAAAGGCATTTGAGACTGTTGAGGGTATCCTTTCATCAAAGGGCGCACACCTGAGTTACGCGCGTACGGTCAGATGTGTTGCAAGCCAGTGTATAGCTTACCCGCCTTTCCCGCCGGAAAAGCTAATGCTCCCGCTGATGGAGAAAAACATGAGGAAGACCGCCCGCGAGATATCCGAAATGAAACACAGGAAGTATCCGCATATGTCTGCCGTAACAAGAAAACTGTACCCGAAGATGATGGTGCCGTTTCTAAATATTGAGCACGAATACGATAAAGGATTTTACACAGACAGCAGGTGCACAGGCTGTTCAACCTGTGCGCGGGTCTGTCCGGCAAAGAACATCACAATAATAGACAGACGGCCGGAATGGAATCACAATTGCTGCGGATGCAATGCCTGCGTGGTATATTGCCCCGCCAAGGCGATACAGTTTAAGATCCCGCAAGCATATCTTGAACTCGGCAACCCTATCTCAAAAGGACTCAAATTGCCCGCGAAGAGGAAGCGTTACCATAATCCGCATATCAAAGCGCGTGACCTTATGGATTAACGGCTTTCTTACTGTGTCTGTTATAATTGAAAGATACACTTGAGTTGAAAGGAACGCCTATTTCCACAATGTGATGTATATGAAAGGACAGGGAAAATGACATCTATCGCAAATCCGGATTTTAAGTATTACAAAACACTCGAAGGCACATGGAAAGATGATAAAGGAACATGCGAAGCAGTTCTTAACAGCGGTGCCGGCATAGAGATACGGTATGCGTCAGGAAAGCTTGCATCTTCATACAGTGTAATGGATGCCATGAAGCTGATGTTGAATCAGGGCGGAATGATGGGAATGACTTACACGATCCATGTTGGTGAAGAGATAAAGATCAACCTGATCAACCGCATCGTATATGAAGGAGATAAGACGGTATACAGAGTATCAGAGGCATGGTATGGCAACGAAGAACTTCATCTGGAGATGATGGATCTTTACGACGGAAATAAAGATGATATAGTCCTTACAAGGGTCAAAGCAGAGGAAGTTCCTGTCCCCGAAGGTGAATATCAATGCTCCTGCGGATACAGAGGACCTGTAGGCAGATTCTGTCCGGAATGCGGCAAAGAGATCTCCTAAGCTTTGGAACATGGTTGAAAACGAAGGATACAAACTGATATAGAAAAGGGATGCCCGTTTTGAAGTGAGCATCCCTTTATAATTCTTGGCTTTAAGGCTTTATGTGTAAATACCGTTCCAGTAGTATGCCTTGATTATCGAGCCAGTCTTGGCATCGACTGTAACTGTACTGTATTTGTTCACGGTGAACTCGTAGTAAAGATTTCCCTGACCGTCTGTTTTGAGCAGATATGTGCCTGAGATATCACTGCCTTTAAAGAGCTTTTGGGAATTGGCTTTTGCGTCTTCATAAACGGTTGTGCATGCTTCTTCAACCGGTATGAGATTTCTCTTGGTGAAGTCGCATCTTCTGAATCTGGAGAAATCGTAATCCCAGACATAGCCTGTCTCAGGTTCATACCAGTTCATCATCTCGCCTTCTTCCAGGATGACACCGTCCATGATCATCTTGGCAGAAAACCTGAATTCATCCTTTGTCTCGGCTTCCATGATGACGTAAACGAATATGTCATCATGAAGATCTTTGTCGCACTCCTCGAAAACAGACAGAATATAATCCTTAAACTTCTCGTCCCTGTCGGAGTTGAAAAGATAATCAGGATAGTAAGTGTGTTCACCTACCTTGATGAGATCAGCCTCCTGAAAGGCACTTGAAGCAGCCTTGTCGACTTTAGCAGCAGAGCTTGCTTCTGTGGTATCTTCCGGAATCTCCTCTTCCGTATCTTTGCTTTCCGCGTCAGTCTCTTCCTGATTACGGTCCGGCTTGTTTGTTTCTCTGCTTCCGGCTGTACCGGCTCTGCATGCCGTGAATCCTGTCATACATGCAGCAGATAAAAGGATTGCAATTGCTTTTGTTACCGGTGTTTTCATAGTATCCCTGCCTCCTTATATCTTAAATACAGGTTAAGCCTGCCAAATGTTGCAATTAGACATCAGTTACCTATACTAGGAAGAAAGGAGATCTGGTCTGGGATGAGATCAACAGAAAGTATTACAGCATCACAAACAACGATGTTGATGAAAGGATAATAGACTATATCAAGACGAACGGTCTTGATTTCAATATCTGTTAAGTGAAGAACATAGCGGCTTAGTTGATGGTGCGCAGTAACAGTTTTCGAGTTTATAGTTAATATCATGGGGGATCGATATGAATAAACTATTTGAAAGAGCAGCAATTATAGGATTGACAATGGCAATCCTGATGACAGGATGCACATCTGAGAAGAAAGCTTCAGATACATCCGCCGATAATCTCTCGGAAAGCACATCCGAATCTGAGAGCAAAGAGATGGTAAGGCTGGATCTGACCGAAGAAGAGATCCTGAATATGTCTGATGAAGATTTTACGGAATATGGTCTGCTTCTTATAGATCATCGGATAGAAGATGTTCAGACGCCCAATCCGCAGAGGGAAGAATTCGACTTCCGGGCTGAAGACGGATACCGTTATCCGGGCAATCCGGCCAAAAGATCAGCTTCGGATTATTCAGAGGCATTGCTGATCGCAGCAGAAGAGTGGCAGGATAACAGCGACAATACGTACGGGGAAGTAATTCTTTTGGGAGAGAATGACAAGTTCTGGCTCTTCAAATGCGTTAACTATTACAGGGGCGAATTCAATATGATCTGCACCAAAGCGGTCTACAAAAAAGACTATTACGATGAAGAGACTGCTACAGCCAATTTTGAACTTAACGAGGAAAATATCCGCACCTTCTTCGCTTACCGCTCAAGGGAAGAAATTGACCGGGTCGAGACATGTATCGGCGAATTCATAATCAAGACGGATACCGGGTATGTTTTCAGAAGGTACTCTATGTATATCTGTTATGGTGACTTTGGAATAAATGATGAGGTTAATCTGACCAAAGAAGAATGGAAGATCTCAAATGACGGTAAGATACATCTCATATCGGACAGCTTTGGAAGATCTTTGGAACTTCCTGTCAGTTCGATCGGCGATTATGGTGATTATTTCTAAGCGAATAGATGATGATCAAACCCGGAAGACTTCATAAAGGTGATACCATTGCGATAATCAGTCCGTCATGGGGCTGTGCCGGGTCTTCACGTGTTTTATGGAAGTATCATCTGGGCTGTCAAAGACTTAAAGAATTAGGGCTTGATGCAGTACCTTCACCTAACGCTCTCAGGGGCACGGGATATCTCAGGAATAATCCGCAGGCAAGAGCAGATGATATCATGTGGGCCTTCGAGAACAAGAATATAAAAGCGGTAATCGCCGCAATCGGAGGAAACGATGCTTCAACTCTTTTGCCGTATTTGTCAGCGAAAACAATAACCGCTGATCCGAAGATCTTCTGCGGTTATTCTGATGTTATGGCGCTTCATCTGTTCTGCTTCAGAGCAGGCTTGATGACCTTTTACGGAGACAATCTTCTTCCAACGGTAGCAGAAACAGGATCGTGGCATCCGTACAGCCGGCACTGGTTTGAGAAGGTTTTCTTTGATAATGCTGCTATAGGGGAGATAACGGCTTCGGAGGACTGGTCTTTTTGCAAAGACAATCTCACGGACAAATCATATATAAAGTCGTATACACAAAACGACGGATATTTTTATGTTCAAGGCAAAGGGAAAGTAAGAGGGAAGCTATTTGGCGGTCACGGAGACTTAAGAACAATAAGAACTCCGGATGGTTCAGACATTGTCCTAAGGGATGATATGGACGGAAGCATACTGTTTTTTGAAGACATACCCGAATTCTGTACTGAAGATTATATGGAAGGTTTTTTCGATTGGCTTGGCAGAAAAGGTTACCTTCAGATACTTAAAGGTGTGATCATCGGGAAGATGAGAATGCAAAGCGGATTTGAGCCGTATGCAGAAAGAATAAGACATGTTGTCACTGATAAATACCATTGTGCCGATCTTCCGGTAATGGCCGGACTGAACTTCGGACATTCATCTCCGATGTTTATCCTGCCATACGGCGCGGAAGCCGAGCTGGATATAGATTCATTGAGATTCAGTATCCTTGAGAGCGGAGTTGTATAGTTACATAGATAGGCAGTAAAATATATTTGCGTACACAGAATAATTAAACAGGGGGAATAATATGGGAAGACATTATCAAAAGGCGATACCGATGAGACCTGCTTATGATGAGAAACTCATCAGTTTCTCTTCATCTTTGGGAGATGCCATATGCAAAGGCAAGACCATTCCTTATGCAGATAATGATGTTACATATGCGCTTAAACTTCAGAACGACCGCTTAAAAGAGAAGAATATCGAGATGGATTTTGAAGTTTTTGAATGGACTAATAAATCACCTGCAGGAAATACATTCTTTGATGGCGAGGGCTGGTATGACGAGTACTATAAGAGCACCGTGGGATTGGCTTTTCTCGGGGTTAAAAGACGGATCAGGCGAAATGGTCAGGTGATCTACCAGGATAAGCACAGACGCGACTTTTACGGGACTGTCACGGATGTCATCTCAGGCTCTCATCCTGATAATGAGAGCATCTGCTGCCCTAACTGCGCCGCCGTCAGTACGGTAGAGGACCTTCAGAACGGATGCCCGTACTGCGGAACACAGTATAAGATGGACGATCTTTTCCCGAAGATCACCGGCTTCTATTTCTTCGATTCACTGCGCATGACAAAGAAGCAGGTATTGATAGGCTGGCCGGTATGTACGGCTGTCTGTGCTCTTGTCTCAATTATATGCCGTCCTTTTCTTAATTCCATTCCGATGGTCGCGGATATTCTTAATTCCTCTTATGATCCTGACTATGCTGTAAATATACTCTATGGTCCTGTTGCGTGCATCGTCTGGGGAGGTTTTTTCTTCCTGCTTCTGCATTTGCTGTTCAAGTTAGCCAGAGTGATCGTTGATCTCAAGAGAATGGGAACTGCAAAATCCAGAGAGCGCTTCGAACACAGAATGAAGAATATAACTTCAGGTTTTTCTTTTGAGTACTTTAAGAACAAGGCGATATCTCTGATCAAGACGGCAGTATATTCAAAGGATGAGGGAGAGCTTCTCTGCTACAAAGGCGAGCCGCTTTCCGCTGAATTCAAGGATATCATCGATCTGAACTACGCGGGAACATTCGGTATTATGGGCTTTGCTGAAGAGAACGGGATTATATCAGTAGAGACCAAATCGTATTTTGATATACTCTCCGTAAAAGATAATACGGTAAGCTTATCACAGCCTGTTATCAGTGCGACCTTCAAAAGAAGAACAGACATACCTGTTAACTTGAACTTCTCGATGACAAAGATCAACTGTCCTTCCTGTGCAAGGAGCTTCAATCCCGTTAAGAACAAGTTCTGCCCGAGCTGCGGCAGGGAATACGAATTGATTACCGATGACTGGGTATTAGCTGATCTGAAAATTGAGAAGTGATCGCAAGGTCCCTTTAAGGATCTTTGAGGTCTGAATGATGCTTCAACCGGAGAATGGGGAGAAGTTGAGACAGATATCCGGTCAACCTGGTCGGAAGGGTAAGACAGCGGGCAGAAGCCTTGAAAGATTGTATGATTTGAAAGGGATTAGGGACTTTATTATGTATTACCGGAAAACACTTTCAGCATTTGTGTGCATGAGTTTTATCTTATCTATCGTGACACTTGGTATAACCGGGTGCTTTAATAAGGGTATTAAAATCGATGAACAGAATTTCCCCGATGAGACATTCAGGAATTATCTGCTCGAGAATCATGATCCTGACGGCAACAAATATATCACCGGAGACCAGATGCTGTTTGTGACGTCTTTTTCTGATCTTTCCGGGTGCGAGAATCTCAAAGGGATAGAGTATTTCACGAATCTGCAGTCACTAAAGCTCATTGACTGCAAGGATCTGTCTGCCATCGAATCGCTGCCCTTAGTAAACCGCCTTTATCTGGAAGATTGTCCGGCGGTTAACGTCGATTTCAGCAAGATGACCGGCCTTATTGATATGGAGATCACAAACTGTGTTTTTGATGGCAGTTTTGATCTGACGGGACTGGAAACATTAAATGAGATCAATATAGAAGGTTCATCAATAAGCAAGATGAAGTTTACGGGCTGTCCGGTGTTTGACCGCGTCTATGTTAAAGATACAGTGGTCGGGGAAGTCGAGATCAAGGATTGTGCACAGTTCCAGTATATCCAATTAGACCAGGTACCCGAATTAAGAAGCTTTGTTGCGGATAATTGTCCCAGGATGTTTTACCTGAACCTGGGCGGTTGTCCTGATCTGAACGAACTTGTTTTGCGTAAATGCGACAATTTGATGGAGATTTACCTTTGTGACTGCAAGATTAAAGAAGTGGATGTCAGAGAATGCCAGTATATATGCAAGATGTTTAATACGGAGGGCGCATTGCAGACCGTTGACTATGAATATCAGGACGGCTATGTGAGATATTGTGTTAATGATGATCCTTTAACAAGATCATTAAAGCTTCCCATTATCCGTATTGTATGTCCGAGTGATACTATATTCATAACCTCATAAACGGCCGGGAGATAATCTATGATCAAGCTCTTCGGCTGAAGCATTCAACGGGTCTGATCCCATATATTCTGCGGAAGTGAACGGATTTTATATGGTCATACAAAGGTCACATGCGTATAGTAGTATTTCCCCAAGGAGGAAATTCTGATGGTCAGGATCTTAATCGTTGAAGATAATGAAGAGCTCCTTGAGCTTGTTGCCGGTTATTTCAGGAGCAAGGGTTCTTTTGACGTTTATACCGCAACGGACGGCACCTGTGCGTTAAAACTCGTAAACGAAGAAGATTTTGACATCGCAATACTCGACATCATGATCCCCGGGCCGAACGGATTTGAGATATGCAAGGCGCTCCGCAATAAAAGCAGATGCCCCATAGTATTTCTGACGGCACTCGGAAATGAAGACAATATCCTTAAAGGTTATGAGATCGGCGCCGACGAATATATGGTAAAACCTTTTTCGCCTAAGGTCTTATATGCCAAGTGCTTAGCGCTCCTGAGCAGAACAGAGGCTGAGCTTTCCAGGGAAGTTGTCATCGAGTGCGGAAATATCAGGCTCTATCCGCTTCGCATGGATGTTGAGGCCGGCGGGCATAAGATCAAGCTTGCTCCCAAAGAATATTTCCTCCTTAAGGTTCTCATGGAGAACAAAGGCATCGTTTTAGACAGAAACAGACTTTTGGATCTGGTGTGGGGTGTCGGATTTGACGGCGCCGACAGAACAGTCGACAGCCACATCAAAAAACTGAGAAAGAGTCTGGGCAGCTACGGCGGAGCGATCAGGACTGTAATCGGCGGCGGTTACAAGATCGTCTGACCGCAAATAGGGGGATAATATATGTTGAAGAAAGCTGTTACAAAGCCCGTGTTCGGGAAGATATTTATTGTCAGGTTTTTATTCTGGCTCGTTCTTTTCTCATTCGCTGCAGGATATGTATATACTCAGTTGCACGATATTGTGCTCCAAAGCAGCATATACAATCCCACACAAGGTTATCGGCGGAAAATAGAAGAGACGGCGGATATGCTGTCCGAGATAGAACCCGACAGCAATGGATATGAGATTTTATTGAGCAGGCTCAAATTCTGTCTTGCTGCTTACCAGGCGGCAGGCTATAACTATGCAGAGGTCCAGATCGGTGACCTCCTGATCGCCACAGATAAAGATACAGCGTTTTTCAGAGGCGGTACTTATCATATCAGTTCTTTAACTATTAATGAAGAAGAGATGATTTTCTATTTCATAGAAGATATTTCCTATCTTGATCCATTGAATGAATTTCTCAGAAATAACGGGATGAGAGATGAAAAACAAGCTGTTGATCACTGGTACCGATACGAAAGAGATCCCCTGGTAAACAAATTAGAGTTTGATAATGATATGTCGGAAACACTTATAAGTGCATATGTAAACCGTGAAGAATACACATTTCTGCCGGGGATCATAAGGATTGAACGCAACGGGAAAACATATGATATAGACTGCACCCCCTCTGATACGAAAGGGTATGAATATGTGGAATTTGCTCCTGAGGACGAAGAGCGGATTTTTATGTGTTACAGGGTCGGTGACGGTCTTTCTGCCGGAGATGTTTATTATCAAAAATTTAAAGTAAATGACTACGTTCTTGATGACGAGAATTACTATGATATTAAAGCCCGTGGCTGGAATCTCATTGAAACCTGGCGTGTCGGATACAGTGATTATAAAGTAGAAAATGTCTTCGTGATGGCCCCGTTCTCGAGCGCGCTGATAACGGCAGTTTATATAGCGGCGGCAGCACTGGCAGCACTTGTCTCATCGGTTATCAGATACCAGAAGGCTAAGACAGTCTGGGAGATCTTCGAATACAGGATCAAGACGACAGAGGCCATGGCGCATGACCTTAAGACGCCTTTATCAACGATAATGTTCTATCTCGAGAATCTGGAGGAATCTTCCGAAGATCCTGAGAAGGTGTTGGAGTACTCCAGAAATATCAATGACAAGGTCGTGGCGATGGATCACATGATCGGTGATATTCTTTTACTTTCGCAAAGTGAATCCGGAAAGATAGAACTAACAAAAGAGGACGTGAGTATAAAGAAACTGGTCACGGAGTGTCTCGATGAGTTTCCTGATATGATGACGGATATCACAGGCAGTGACATCACCCTCACAACAGACAGAAAGGTTCTTGGCCAGGTGATAACAAATCTTCTGTCGAACTGCGACAGATACAAAGAATCAGGAAGCTTTGTCTGTATTGCGATCACTCCTGAAGCCCTCACGCTGATCAATAAGACGGACAGATCCTACGATGATGTGGATTCGCTCAAAAAACCGTTTGTCAAAGGCGATGATTCCAGAGGCAATAAAGGCTCCGGTCTGGGCCTTGCTGTTGCAGACAACAATCTTGCGATACTGGGATATAAGCTTGAGTTGTCATCGAAGCCGGGTGAGTTCATTGCAAGGATACAGTTCAAGCCCTGATCAGATGTAATAACTGACGGCCTGAATGATCGGGTATGCTAAAATATCAGGAACAATCTTGAAAAGTGATCAGTGTGATAAAGCACTGATCACTTTTATATTCCTGACGGAGATCAAACGCCGGAATAATAAATTGAAGATTTATATCAAAGGATAAAGGTTTTGGGATGAATAATACAGATCTATTGTTTTATGACGCATATGAACAGTTCTATAAAATGACCGGAGAATCAGGGGCATTCGAATCTTTTTGCAGGGAGGCCTTCGGACAGGATTTTTCCCAGGACGGATTCAGCGATATCAGGCAGATAGACAGGATCCTTAACTATATTCCGTCCGGAGAAGATGTTCATATTCTTGATGCCGGATGCGGCAACGGAAAGATGCTCGGGTATTTGCAGGATAAGACCAAAGCATATATCCATGGTTTTGATTATTCTGAAAATGCGATCAAAGCTGCAAAGAAAATGTTTCAGAAAAGAGCGGATTTCAGACAGGGACTTATCGGGGAGATAGAGTATCCGGCTGAACAGTTCGATCTGGTTGTTTCCATGGATTCGATGTATTTTGCGCCTGATATGGAGAAGTTCGTCCTTCAGATAATGCGATGGTTAAAAATGGACGGCGTCCTGTTTGTGGGTTATCAGGAAGGCGATGTGATGCCTAAGACGGAAACCTCGAAAACCACTGTCCTCGCAAAGGCATTAGATAAATGCAAGATCCGGTATGAAGTTGAAGATATAACCCGTGAGACTTATGAGCTGCTCAAAAAGAAAAGAGAAGCGGCATTGCTCTATCAAAAGGATTTTGAAGAAGAAGGCAATAAAGAATGGTTTGATCTTCTGATGATTCAAACAGACTGTGTTACGGGCACTTACGAATCGTTTGCAAAGGATATGGCCAGATATATCTATATTGTCCGTAAAACAGGAGATTGATAGTGGCGACGGCTTTTCGCGCGCGAAGAAGATAAATATGGTATCTTTAATCTTATAAGTTCAAGAAGCATCAGGCCTGTTGATCGGGCCACAGGAGAAAGATATGGAAAACATCAGTGGTGAGGTAAGATCCGTTAAGCTTGATATGGAAGCCTGTTCTGTATGTTTTACGGCAGGAGAAGGCACCGGTCTTAAGGGCGTGGAATACACGGGCGATAAGAAGCTTGCCCCTGAAATATCTTTAGATGACGGCATCCTGAAGATTACACAGAAGGGAACCGGTGTGATCATGTCGATAATGAAGCCGCGTCTTACTGTCACAATAGGCAAGGATACGATCCTTAATAATCTTGATATAAGGATGAACGCAGGCGACATTAAGATAAACGGCATTGCGGCCGACTGGTTCTCAGAGGTGATTGGCGCCGGAAATATCAATATCAGTGACAGCAGTTTCCTTAAGTCCGAGATCATCTCGAAGACGGGAAATATCGATATCAGAAACACAAATCTGGACATGGTCGTAATAGAAGCAAATGTCGGAAATGTTAAGCTCGATGCAGCTGAAGATCTTGACCGCTATGGTATTGACTGCAAAGTATATACAGGGAATATAAGAGTCGGAAATGACTCTTGTTCAGGAGAATTCAGATCAGAAGAAAAGGGCACCGGCTATATCAGGATAAAAGTCAATGTCGGATGCATAACAGTAGTTTAAGGTCTGAAAACGTCAAGCAAAACAGTCGAAAACTGCCCTTTGAGCGTCTCTTAAGGCACTCATTCAGTTTTGCCGCCTGTTTGCCACCAACAATGCTCCCAAAGGGGTTATCCTTTACCCGGCAGACGTGCTGGGAATATTGATTTTTCAACTGTTCTGAGCGCCGAAGCTGCGGGGGATAACACAAAGGGATATTTCGCTTTTATCGTTCTATCTGAATGTATGGACGGTGTATATTTTTTGGAAATTTTCCGCTTTGTTCTATCTCCTGATACTACTTAAAAAGGAGAATAAGAAATGAAAAAAGTATTAATAGCAGCATTATCAACAGGATTGATCTTCGGAATGGCAGGATGCGCTTCCAATAGCGATGAACAGCTTGCAACAACAGAGACAACAGCAAGACCCACTTCTTTGGAGGTCGCCCAGCCGGAGATTGCCACGAGCGATATTGCTGAGATCCCTTCTGATGTAATCGTTGCTTCAGAATCACAAGCACCAGAAGGTGAGAATGCATCTGTTCCCGGAACATGGCATACAGTATCCATAAAACCTAACGACGACGGTACAGGCGCTCCGGAACACTATGTTCAGTTTACCGAGACAAACATCAACTATGGTCACATGGAGGATGAGGAATTCGTAGTGGATTACTCCGACGCTATTACGCTTCTGAACAAGACTGTTAACGGCGGATTCACTATTCAGGCCAAGTCATCGACAGGTACTGAGTATACTTACAGAACCGCCGAGAACGATACAACTGTTCTTGAATACTATAGTACATGGAATGAAGCCGAATACGCTGATAACTATTCAGCCAATTCATCATTAATGAGACAGGAGTGATAAATCAGCCTTAAGTCAGATCAACATACACTAAGCGGCCGGATAAGACATATTGCCTTATCCGGCTGTTTATATCCGCAAACTGTTCCAGCTGCCGGTATGTTTCCGGATCAGCGGGATCCGGACAGATCCCGCATACGTCAGCTTCCGATTTTTTAAGAAAGAGATTTAAGGGGACTGTTTTACCGCTTCCGCCATTACCGCTATAATTAATGAATGGAGCGGAGAGTAAAAAGTGCATTAACAGCCACAATTGCGTTGTTTTTGCTGGTCTCATGCAGCCATACTCCGGAACCGGAGGTGACCATTGAAGAGACTGCAAAGATCACGCTTGCCACTACGACTGCTGAGACATCAGCAGCTGAGACTGAGTCTTTGTATCCCGGATTCGAATATACGGTAAACGCACCGTTGGTAATGAGATCAGACAGCAACACGAAGCCGGTCATCTTTTACCGCGATATAAGCCCGATCAAGGGCCGCATAACCTATCCGGAAGGCGAAGGACCATTTAAGACCGTTATCATCTCAAGCGGTCTTTACGGCAGGCTCGGAAGATATTCAAACAAAGTGAAGAGCTACACCGAGAGGGGATATGCCGTGGTCGAGTTTAACTTCCAGAACGGCGCGCCCCCGCCGGGATACGCTGATCCGGAATATCTCGGCGACTTCATTTACGACGAGGTATTAGACCTCTTTGCCGTAATCGACTCGATGAAATACATTCCGGATGTCGATCTCTCGAATCTCTATCTTTACGGCCACAGCATGGGCGGACTCGTAGCGTCCTATTGCGGAACAATGAGGCAGGATCAGATAAAAGGCCTGATACTTGTCGATCCGAGTTTCTATGCTGCCGACATCATGAATTTCGAAGGCGGGGAAACTATCACGACGGACATATATCCGCTGTTTGCAGAATGCAATATTCCGGCTGTTCTTATCACCGGAACGGAAGGGAGTTTTGGAGAAGATCCGCACTTCTTTGATGAGGCGATGGAGGCTTTTCCAAACATTGAATACGTTGTAATCGACGGTGCTGATCACCATATGGATGGTGCAGCGAGCGAGAAAGTCGTCGAACGTTCCATTGAAGCGATGACTTCGTGGGAAGTGGCCGAGAAAGCTTAGAAAAGGTTTAGAAGCGCCTCGAAAAGTTTGACTCTGCCAGAACGCAGAGAATTAGGCCTTCATGACGGGCCGGAGCACAGAAATTGAATCTGCATTCCGTGCCTGCCTGAGGCAGAGATATTCTGGTCGGAACACAAGGATTTGAACCTTGAACCTGACGGATATAAGCCGCCTGCTCTGCCGTTGCGCTATGTTCCGGTTTGGTGCCGCCCGAGGGAATCGAACCCACTCGAATCTCCTTGGATAACAGATTTACAGTCTGTCTCGCCTCCTTAACGAATTACGGCGGCATGTTGGAGCTTCCCGCGGGATTCGGACCCGCAATCTGCTGCTTACAAGGCAGCTGCCTTACCGTTTGGCCAGAGAAGCAAATAGGAATACTCTTTTGTTTGAGAGAGTATTCAGAGAACTCCAGGAGTGGCCGGCTGGGCCTGTGGCATCCGCACGAAGACTCGAACTCCGATAAGCGGTTTAGAAGACCGCTGCACTGTCCGGTTGTGCTATGCGAGTATATTGGTAGTCCCGGCGGGAATCGAACCGGGAGCTTTACGGGTCTGAGCCGTTTGCGTGTACCTTTCCGCCACGAGGATAGATTTTAGTGCCTGTGCTGCCAGGGCAGAACTTGTGGATACATCATAAGGAGGAATCTTTGTGCTTGCGCTGCACTGTATAGCCACAGGTACTGGTGGGAAGATTTGGTGTCGATCCAAACTCTTCAGGGCTTCAACCTGACGCTTTCACCGGATTAGCTTTCTTCCCGTTATGTGGGACTTCAGGAAGTGCTGAGTTTTCCTGCCGTCCCGGTAAAGAAGTCCTGCACGGAGTGCCTGTTTCCTTACAAGGCTTCTTATTGGCTCCCTCCGCAGGAATTGAACCTGCATTCTCTGATTAACAATCAGGCATCCTACCTTTGAATGAGAAGGGAATGTTGGAGTTAAGTTGTCAAGATCCGTGAGAATAAAAAGGACCGCCCGATATTCTCTTTTACGGACGGTCCTTTGATGGTTAGCTTTTTGCTTGTGCCTAAACAAAAGTCAAATCACTTAGTGACCGTCCTCTATGTCCATAAATGCTGTTTGTGAGATAAAAGCGTATATACTTCACTGAAGATAAAAGGGCATTGAGACATGTTGAACCAAACGCTGTATTTGTGAGCGCTGTGGTTGTAAGCAATAGCTTTCTTCTCAAAGTAAACATATGCTGTTCCATGTCCTTTCGTTTAGTAACAAAAAAAGAAGTGCAGTACGATCCAAACCCGGCATACGGGCTCAGATGTCGGACAGGCACTTCCTTCATCTGACGGGATTGTATCACCACTGTTCTGATGACGCAAGCACTTTTTTGAAGTTCTTTGCATCGCCTCTGATACCCATATTTAATATATTTATCTGTTGTTTTTGTCTCGAAAAAAATATTGAAAAAGTTAGCCTTAACGGGCTTTTTTCGAGCTTGGGGGATAACAAAAGGGTGATTTCTTGAACCATACAGCCTTATTTGGGGTGTACAGATTAAAAATCGCGGTGTTGTTTTCTTTATGCCGCTCGAAAATGAATCCGGCCGGTTATCATTTCCTCGTTGCGGCGCGCACGGTTTAATGGTTGAATATATCACATAACTGGTCAGGGGGAATTACATCAATGGCAGTAATACATATCAGAATGCTGAACTATAATCTTAAAGAGCAGATCGAGACGGGCAAGCTCTCGGAAGAAAATATCGCAAAGGTCAGAGAGAATGTCAGGGCCGGCAACAAGACGGCTTTAATGGGTTATATCATTGCAAGCTGCATCATTGTTGTCATACTCGGTTTTTGCGGATATCAGATCCTGTCTCATACTCCGAACCTGCAGGAGGAGCTCCCCAAGTATCTTATAGGAGGAGGCATTCTGATCGCCGCCATATTAGGAAGCGGGTACATGATAACCGTCGGCCTCATGAAGATCCAGTTCAACAAGGCGCTCAAAGAGGGCTATCCGCATCTTTATAAGCAGTTAAAAGTTTAAGGATACAAGAACACCTGTCAGACCAATCTTCCGTTCTTTCAGAACGGCTAGAGATGCAGTTAACATGCCGTATCGATAACTCAAAAACATCTGATTTTTTATTCTTTTCTCGGTATAATGAATGTACTGGGGACAAAGGAGAATAAGATTATGAAGACATCACTTAAGGTGGTTTCTGTTGTTTTGGTTTCAGCGATGCTCTTAGCGGCAGTCTCATGCGGGAAGAACACCAGGGAAAAGGAGCCAAAGCTAAGCGGGAAGGTAATTACCGAAGATGATCCGTGGTTTGATTACGAGATCAGGAATGTAAAGATAGGAACAGATCCGGATAAAAGGATCGAGAATGATTTTACAAGAATTGCCGGTTTGGATGACAGGTATATAGTACTGTTTACATCAGGGAATTACAGGATGCCGGCCTGGGATGAGACAGACGATGTTGCGTATGATTATTCCGATTCTTATATTGCTGTGATAACTGTAATAGACAAGGATACCAAAGACGTTGTCAACAGCATTAATCTGTATGATCTGATTCTTAAAAACACCCATGTTGATAATCCGGTTTATTCTAATGGCAAGATCAGCTTGAAAATAGCCGGATATAATATGGAGACCAGGAAGAACATTACAAAAGATCTGGAGATAGATCCGCTGACAGGCAAGATAATTGATACTCACGAAGAAGAAGGCCAATATGATTATATGAGTTTCTGTGAGATCATCGGCGAATACAGAGTAGAGTGTGTTACGGTTTTTTCTGATGACGGTTACACCTCATACGATATTCTCAGGATAATATCAGCTGACGGATCAATAGAATCGATCGATACGAGAGATATTGGCAAAGACATAGGGATCAGCTCTGCTTTTCCTTTGAGTGATACAACGGCTTTGCTTGATGTTTATGAAGGATACCAATTTGTACAATATGAACTGGACCTTAAAAACGCGAAGATCAAAAAAGCCGGCCCGGATGATTATGAATGGCTCGATGGAATAGATACATACAATTATGTTACAGGTTTAGACGGCATGATCTATGCGGGCAGTTCTAACGGATTTTCCAGGATCAATGTAAGTGAGAGGGCCGTCGAAGAGGTTTTCGATTACAGTTGGAGTACTCTGAGCAGAGCAAGAACTATGTGGCATAACATAGTTGACTGCACGGAGGATAGAATAATCCTTGCCGGCAATTCGGATATAGGATTAATGTTTGGAGAAACCCACAACGATGAGATCAGTATTATCGAATTAAGAAGGGCAGATAAGAATCCTCATGCAGGCAAGACTGTTCTGGAATTGTACGATGACAACGGTTATTTAAGTGAAGCGGTAGAAGATGCAATATCCGCTTTCAATGAATCTGACAGCAACTACTTTATTGAAGTCTCAACCAGGTATACTTATAACAATTACGTTGATTTTTCTGTTGACCTTGGCAATGATGATGAAGTCGAGAAGATGTACATCAAGGCGCACGACGGCATGAGCAATGAACTTGCAATGGATATCATTAACGGTGATGGTCCGGACATCCTCATAAATACAAGTGCTTATGCACAGCTCAACAATCCGAATTATCTTGTGGACCTTTCCCGGTATTTCGGAACGCTTGATCCGGACCAGTATTATACGAATGTGATCGAAGGTGCTAAAACGGACAATGCGTTATATCAGATGCCCGTAAGCTTTTCGATAAATGGTATTGTTACAAAATCCGGATATGCCGGAAGTACAGGTGCCGGTTTTAATTTTTCCGAATACAAAGATTTCCTTAATGGTCCGCTTAATGGTCAGGACATTTATAATGTAAGCCGTCCGGTGCTCTTTGCAAAACTTTTCAGTGCAATGAGTGACAGATTCATAAAAAACGGCAAGGTCGATATTTCCGGTTCTGAGTTTGCGGAACTGGCTGAATTTGTTAAAGATAATTTTGATGATACCGTCTTAACTTTGGACGAGATAAACAGCGAATCCTATGCTTATCACGACCCGGCGGCATATTGTATGCGGGTTGGCGGTTTCGGAGGATACCTGCAGGAGAAGAACTGTTTTTACCCGGGATGCTCTATCCTCGGATATCCTTCTTTTGACGGACAGGGACCATTGATCCTAACCGGATGTTCTGTTGCAATATCAGCACAGGCTCTTGATATCGGAGCCTGTGCGGAGTTTGCAAAATTATTATTATCTGATGATATCCAGAAAGGCTTAGCCGCGGAGGATACGTTTGTATTGAACCGCAAAGCATTCCGGGATACAGGAGAGGTTGCCATAGAGTTTTATAACGACGGCGGCACATGGAGTTCTAACGGTAACGGCGTAAGCACATACTACGGCAAGTTCACAACAGAAGATATCGATAATGCCGAGAAGATCATAATGAGCTGTTCCAGGATCGATTCGGAGGATTCTGCGGTCAGCATGATACTGATAGAGGAAATGCCTGCGTATTTCCTTGACCAGAAAGATCTCGGCAAGGTCATAAAGATCGCCGAGAACAGGATACAGAAAGTTCTGGATGAGAGAGGCGGCAGTTCCTAACGTTTATCAGATCTCGTTTGCCACTTTCGTGATCAGAGCAACGAATCCGAGTGTAAGCAAAAACGCGACCGCAAAGCAGACGCTGATCACGACGATATTTACGACAGCCCATTTACTCTTGCGGTTTATAACTTTCGCCGCGATCGACGGAACAAGTCCGAGCAGCGTACAGACGCCGCACATGATCATTAACGCGAGCGTGCCTTTGGAATCGGAAGTGTTCTTATAGACCGTTGCAACAAGCCACCAGTATACTGCCATCGGATTCAGCGTAAGGAAAATGCATGACAGACCGGTCGCCAGTCCGTTAAGGATCGTCGAGATGTGTTCAGCCCTGCTTATAGGCGGATAATATATTGCCTGATATTTCTTTCCGGTTTTCTTACTCATTTTAATCTACCCGGAGACCATTATAACACGCGGCAGGTTATGCCGCATTTCTCCTTGGCCGCAGATTATGTGAAAAGCCGCCGGGAACAACCTCTAAACCCGGCGGCTTTCTATATATAAAGGAAGCACTGTATTCAATCTATACTCTGATTTTATCAGCGCCGGGGCCTGTTTGGTAGTGCGTATTATTCTGTTTCTGTCTGTTTTGCAAGCCATTCTTCACGGTAGGCTCCTTTTTGGGCCTGAACACCTGCTATGGCTTCGTAATACTCTTCCTGCTCTTTATAAAGCTCTTTGAGCGTGGCTCTGTCCTTGCGTCTGCTGATGAGGGCCATTATCACAAAGACCGCAAAAATAGGTATCATGCAGCCTACAATGATCACCATTTGCTTCCATTCGTCGGGGTGCAGTATAAGGCTTACAACGGGAATCGCAATAAGCACAACGATTATGAATATCCAGCAGATGAGAGCCGGGCGTGTCCAGGGTGTCTTAGGCTGCTTTTTGGGATTGGCGTATTTATCGATCACTTCGATCCGTTCGTTGAGCTTTTTGAGGTTTTTATACAGGTTCTGTTCGTAATCATCCAGCTTAAGCCATTTAGGATCCGTAAGCAGTGCAAGATGTTCCGAATCCCTGCAGTGCGGGCAGGAGCTGACGAGTTCTTCTGTGCTGACGGCATATGTCCTGTGGCAGGACGGGCATTTTTCAAGTTTGTATCCCATATTTATCCCCTTTTCGAGCGCGAAAAATTTTCCTACAGTAAATATAATATTGGGTTCAGGCCCATTATTCAAGTTGCCGCAAAGAGCTGAATACATAAGTGTTACAATAATGTCTAAGCGTGGGATGAAAACGCTTATAAGACCAGGAGGGATAATAATGAATCCGGAATTTGCAAAAAAACTAGATCTGTTAGCTTCGAACAGGAAGGCTCTTAACGGAGCGTTCGTCATGGAGATGGGAATGAGCATGGTAGTAGGCTCTCTCATCCTTGCGGGCGCCGGCAAAGAGGCTGATATCGTTAAGATGAAGGAAGCCAGAAAGATATTGAAGAAAAAGGCTCCGGTATTCTCGGCATTCAGAGATTCAATTGAGCTTGTGGTCGTATCGAGAATGACATTGGCGGATGACCCTGAGAAGTATTTCGATGATCTGGTCGAGGTATATAACATGCTGAAGAAAGGCAGGATCATGGAGGATTCGTATTATATCCTTTCTGCCATGATAATCTGCGACAGGAACCGCAAGGATCAGGCTGAGGATATCTGCGCGAGGACAGATGAGATAATGCGCCGCATGAGCAAAGAGCATCCTCTCCTAACTTCGTCTGAAGACCTTGCAATGGCGGTTCTCCTTGCCATGACTGACAGGGATGTCGACAGGATAATCGCAGACATGGAAGAATGCTTCACATATATAAAGAAGGAACTCAAGATCAAAGCTGAAGCCAATTCGCTTCAGAGCCTTACCCAGATACTTGCTTTGAGTGAAGGCAACATGAAGGCCAAGTGCGATAAGGTTGCAGATCTTTTCAGATCATTCAGGGATCACGGAATGAAGTACGGCACGTATCTTGAATTCCCGGCGCTTGCCACCATTATCGATGTTGATGTTCCCACGGACGAGCTCGTTGGCGAGATCTGTGAAGCCGCGGAATATCTTAAGAAGAACAAGGGATTCAGCAACTGGAACATGGACAGCAAGAGCCGTCTTATGTTCGCGACACTTGTTGCAAGCGACGTCTATTCCAAAGACAAGGACTCTTCAGAGAGCGTCGTAAACAAGGCGGTTGTCATGAATTCCACACTTGCAATGGCTATCGCTGAGGAGGTTGCGATCCTCGTCATCATGCTCTGCGTCATGACAACAAATAACAATTGATATTTTTGTGCGGCTGCCGTTTTGGCCCGCTGTTCCGGCAATACTTCCGGCATATAACGGAACTTTTACCGGAACAAATATCCAGCCCGGACAGGAATAGAAACGAAAGAATAAAACCGGCAGAACGGTGGGGGTGTTCTGCCGGTTTTTATTTCAGGAAAGGCCAAGGCCTTAACTTACTTCTTCAACTCTTACATTCGTGATATGGATCGTTGCGGTGTCGCCGTGCTTACCCATATTGAATTCAAGACGTCCGTTGTTGTCATCCTTCTCGGTCATGTCGAAGTCGAAGGTGAATGTCTGCCACTCGGTCGTAAGGTCGATCGAGGTGTCAGGCAGATATCTTATCCACCCGGCATTCGGTGCCGAGACGCAGACTATGCACTTGCGCGCCTCATCTGCTTTTATGTCGAAGGAGACTCTGTAAGAGTGTCCTTTGCGCATGGGAAGATCGGGATGAACGAGCTGGACGGAGTATTCTTCCGTACCGCAGTTGGTCGATGTGATGATCATCTCGCCGTCCTTGATCTCTGCTGCACCTACGCCGCCGTTGAAGAGGAGGAACTTCCAGTCTGTGTCATCCTCAAGGTCTTCTGCAACGGAGAAGTCTCCGTTACGGATGAAGTTGCCGTCGGCCAATGCATCGCGGAAAGGCTTCTCAGGCTTGGTGACATTGGTATCGTATTCGGACTTCTGATATACGCGGACGTAATCGATAAGGAATTCAGCCTTTGAGAAGTCAGTAGTCTCATCAGGATTTCCGGGCCAGTTGCCGCCGACTGCGAGATTCATCTGTACGAAGAAAGGCTGGTTGAAAGGTGCGGGATAGGGCTTGTCATCAGCGCCTTCTACTGCCGTGAACCAGTCATTGCATGTGAGGACAAGCTCACCGTCTGTATAGAAGCGCATCTCACCGGGTTCCCACTCGACAGAGTATTCGTGGAACTTGGATGAGAAGCTCTCATCGCCGGTCTTGGTGATCGTGCCCTGCTGTTCTGCGTGGGGCTCACCGTAGTGGATCGTTGAATAGGAGATAGTCGTGTCGTTGCCGAGAGATTCCATGATGTCGATCTCGCCGCACTTGGGCCACTGACCGTAGTATGACTCCTGCTTTGGCATCATCCAGATCGCCGGCCACAGGCCCTGTCCCTCAGGAACCTTGGCGGATACGACCACTTTGCCGTACAGGAAGTCGGTCTTGTTCTGGCCTGTTACCTTACCGGATGTGTAATAGGGCTTGCCATCCTTCTCGGTTTTTATAGCCTTTAAGACCAGGTTGCCGTCTTTTACGAAAACATTGTCTGTGGAAGTCGTGTATTCCTGAAGCTCGTTGTTCGTCCAGCCCGGCTGGTGGGGCTCGTAATTCCACTTGGACTTATCCATCTCTTTGCCGTCGAACTCGTCGCTCCAGAGCAGATTGTAACCCTCAAGCTGAGGTGTCTCTGTTTTCTTGGGGGTGCAGGCAGCCATAGGCAGAAGCATGGAAAGCACCAGAACTGAGCTTATTAACTTTTTACTTTTCATAATTGCCTCCTCAGACCAAATAACCGTTCCGCCCACAAAATATCAAATTCACCGCCCGCTATTATTGCTTTTTAATGACTAAAATTTATGTTTTCTTGCTATAATAATGCTCGAAAAGAGTCTTTGACCGGAAATACAAAAACGAATTTACAAGGACAAACCGGAGGCCGGATCATGCCCCAGAAGCGAAGAAAGATATCCTATCAGGAGTTCCTTCACAGGGAATACGAGTTTTTCCGCGCACCTCTGGCGCCCGAGATGGAATTCTATGAGACGATACGTTCCGGCAATTTAAGGAAGGTCCGGCAGCTTCTGGCCGAGCCTTTCCATCAGAAAAAAGGTCTGGGCATGCTTTCCGAAGATCCCCTTCAGAACCTCAAATACCACTTCACTATCACGGTGGCGCTCGTTGCCCGTTTCTGCATATCAGGAGGTCTTTCCCAGTCGGAATCGTATTCACTGAGTGACTACTATATCCGCCAGGCGGACGAAGCCGGGTCTGTAGAAGAAATATCTGATATCCATAACGAGATGTGTCTTCACTACGCGAGACAGATGTCGGCTCTTCAGACCGGTGCTGTCACATCCAAAGCAGTAAGCACCTGCATAGACTATATCTACGATCACCTTCACACACGCATCACGCTCAACCGTCTTGCGTCGGTCACCAATCTTTCCGCGCCGTATCTTTCGAGGCTGTTCAAAAAGGAGACCGGCTATACGGTAAGTGACTACATTCTCAGGAAGAAGCTCGAGACGGCCAAGTCGATGCTCTCCTCATCAGATTATTCGATTGCCGAGATATCAGCGTCGCTCGCTTTCCCAAGCCAGAGCTATTTTACTAACGTGCTCAAGAAGGATACCGGACTGACGCCCAAGGAGTACCGTGCAAGGAACCGTGCGACAAGCAGGCTCTTAAGGCAGAGCCGCGGATGATAACAGTGTTACAAACGTGAAATCTTCATGACATCGACCGGCACGGCTTGTAAAAATCTCTGAAATGGTATAATTAGCCTGGTTGGTAAAGAATATTTGAACGGGGTAAAAAAATGGACAAAAAACAAACGATCATTATTATCGCGGTAATCGCCGCTTTACTGGTACTCATTATAGGCGTCGTTATCGGCGTTAAGGCCTGCAGCAAAGGAAGCGAGCTTGTGACACCCACGTCTTCATCAAGCGAATCCTCATCTGCGGCAGTACCTTCATCATCCGAGGCTGAGCCTTCCGTGAGCACAGAAGAGTCCTTTGACCTTGGCGAGGAGATTATCCTTACCGATGTAGACATTACCGGCGGCGGTAATGGAGGTTCCGGCAACGGCGGTTCAGGCAATGGCGGTTCGGGCAATTCCGGATCAGGCAACAATAATTCAGGCAGCGGCTCAGGCAATTCAGGTTCCGGCAACAGCGCAACAAATACACCTGCTGCCACACCGACACCTGCTGAAGGCAATACCGAATCTACGGATTCAACTGAGTCTTCAACAACAGCTTCAGTCAACGATGTTATCGAACTTCCTTTCGTTCCTGCTGACGAGCTGTGATAAAAGAACAGATCAATAAAGATTTCCATAGGCGGTGTCTTAAGAGACATCGCCTATTTGTTGTGCTGTAATAGATCAGAATTCCATTGCCCTGTCACAGATCTTAAGAGCAGCCTGACGGTGGGTCACGATGATGACTGTCTTGTCTGTGAGAGTTCTAAGGTTTGACAGAAGCTTTTCTTCAGTAGCTTCATCAAGAGCGCTGGTGGCCTCGTCCAGTACAAGCACGGGTGATTCGGAGAATATAGCACGAGCTATCGCGATACGCTGCATCTGACCTTCTGAAAGACCTGTTCCGCGTTCGCCAAGCATGGTGTCGATTCCGTTTTCGAGCTCGGAGATAAAATCATCCGCGCAGGCCACTTTAAGTGCAAGATTGATCTTCTCTTCGTCAGAGGAAGCGTTCTTGTCCGAGAAGCTTACGATCTCTCTGACGGTTCCGCTCATGAGCTTGTTGCCCTGAGGGACATATGCAAACAGGCGCTGGTATTTTGCGGAGAGTTCTTCCTCGTTGCCTTGCGAATCAGTAAAGAATGTCCTGCCGCTGTCAGGCTTATAGATGCACATGAGGAGCATGAGGGCGGTGGATTTGCCGCAGCCGCTGTGACCTGTGAAGGCGACATATTCACCCTTCTTTATCTCAAGATCAAGGCCTTCCACGGCTTCAGGCATGTTGTCCTTTGTCAGTTCGCCGATGGTGCTTGTTGCGGGATAGTATGTGTAGGAGACGTCTTTAAGTCCGAAAGAAGCGAGACTGTTATCATAGAAATCCCGGATTGTCTCCTTGTCCAGATAATCACCGTCGATGTCGTTTGCAAAGCTCTCGATCTCCATGAGTCTCTCGGCACTTGCGAGCATCTGATAGTACCTGGGAAGATAGCCTGTTATGTTTGCAAAAGGCGACTGGATCTGGGTAATGAGCTGTGTGATCGCAGTCAATGTACCGTAGGAGATAGAACCTGTTAAGATGCCGTATCCGCAGTAGATGATTCCGAAGATGTACATGCCGTTCATCGCACCGGCGAATCCGAAGTTGCAGAAATTGGAAAAGCGCATTCTCTTCATGCGGGCCTTTTTGTGGTCACCTGCTTTAATACGCTCCTCCTGTTCGGTCCTGGATTCGGCAGCAAAGGATCTGATGACCATGAGGCTTGATATTCTCTCCTGCATGAAGATCCTTACAGCACCGTCCTTTTCCTGGACATTCTTGTGGAGCTTTTTCATGTTCTTCCGGAAAGCGAATGTGAGAATACATAATATGATTCCAAGAGGAATTATTATGAGTGCGAACCTGATGTCCAGCACGGTGATCATGATGAGTGCAGACAGCATCTTAACCGCCATGCCGGCAAAGCCCGGTATTATCTCCGTATAGTTGTTTGCGATGACAGTTGTATCGTTCGTAAGCCTGTTGAGCCACTCGCCGGAATGTATAGCGCTTACACGTCCGTAATCCCTTCTTAAGATGTTGTGCATGAGTCTTTCCTTGAAGAGATTCTCGAAGGTCGCGCGCGACAGCTCTGAAAGCCAGCGGATTACCGCATTGAGAGTTAGCTGTGTCAGCACGAGCAACACTATGCATATGGTGTTGTAGATGAAGGTATTCAGATCTTTTCCGACGGCCGAGTCGACTATGCCTCTCAGGAACAGTGCATAAAGCACTCCGCTCGCACCGTATAGGCACTGAACGACAGTAAGAAGGACGATATAAGCCTTCTTACTTCCGGGGACCTTATATAACCATCTGACCGCGTTGTTCTTCATTTTCTTATAAGTTTTCTCTTTATCTTTCCTGCAAGCCGTCTTGCACTCATAAATATAACACGGACAGGGTAGAGCAAATACCATGCTCTTGAATAAAACCTGTAACCGAAGCTGTTAAAATCAACTTCTTTCCCTTTGCGTACAAGAGAAGTGAGGACGCCGATAATCTGATCGTCTTTGATGTCATTTTCCCACTTGATGCAGTTATCTCCTAAAATCACATAACCGTCATCTTTCACCTTGACCACACGGTGCAGTACGTACTGGCCGTTTTTGCGCTTATACAAAGGAATATCGTATTTCTTAAGCCTTCCCTGAGGCTTTGTGACTATGAGCAGATCACGCCCCTGCTTGATCAGGGGACGCATGCTTACGCCGACAGTGGTATAGATGAGTTTGCCGCTATTTTGGATCTCTTCTTCGAAGGTCATCATGAAGGCTACCTGCTCATAAATTCATAAGCGAGCTTTGCTGCGGAAATATCCATATTGCAGCCGAGCTTGAAGAATCTTACGCTTCCGGCCATCTTATCTATCAGATTCAATGTTTTCCGGAGCGCGAAAACATCATTCGGACGGTATACCTGCTGCATAAGCATAGGGTAGGCATCCTTTTTTGAGATCTCTTCTATGCGGTTCTCCTGCGAGCGCTCAAGAATGCAGATGGCTTTCAAAGGGACACTGATATCTGTTGAAAGCCTGTGCTTGCCGTCGTAGGGAGTGCCGTAAGCAGTTGTTACATCGCCGATATGAAGCAGAGGCTTGTCATCGTTAACCATTACGGCACGGTCACCTAAAAGCTTTCTCCAAAGCGCAGTATGAGTGGATTTGCCTGTTCCGGAAGCTGCCGTGAACAGATAAGCGGTCCCGTCGACGGCGATTACGGAGCCATGGAAAAGTATGGTGTCATAGAAGGGCATATTCTCGCAGATCTTGCGGTATACGGCGAGTTCTTCGAGATACCGGTCAGACCAGTTGCCGCTCCCGGCACGGGAGCGCTCGTATTCGATGTCATCCTGTGAGACAGTAACTGAAAGGTCAGCCGGAAGATCCGTTCTATATGCTGAACAGTATTCATGGACACTGTCATGAATAGAATTTATTTCTACTATCCTGTCTGCAAATCTGTATAGACCGGTCGGCATCTGATCACCATGCTGTCATTCTTCAAGAGCTCCGATCTTGGTAAGCTCTTCGATAACGTGCTTAACGTCTTTCTCGATCATGCCTTCAGGTGCATCGAATCTCTCGCGCATCTTCTTTATGATCTCTTCTTCCGTGGTCTCCTCTTTAAGCAGATCGACGATCGCACCGAGTGTCTTGTTGCCCTTTACCATGCCTGAGAAAGATACATCTGAAGTGGGAACGATATATGACTCATCGGAAGTATTATGAGTAAGAAAAGATGATTTAAGCTTCATGTAAGTGACCTCTGATTTTTTGCATATTATAACATCTAATATCCGTTTACTATCTTACCTGAAAAGATGAAGGATCATGAAGTCCTTACCGTGCCCCGCTGACGGCGGAATATTACGTTTACATAACAAATTTCCTTGAACATTTAGTGCAGCTATTGTCTTGCTTCATTTCGTGTGATAATTTTTTATCGTGCTTTTTTATTGATAGGGTTTTGATGTGAACAACAGCAATGGGGAGGAACCAAATGCGCTTCACATCAAGTCCGTGCCGGAGATTAATCGGCTTATTACTGGCGGTCGTTCTGATCGTCTGTTCAATTCCATCTTCTACAGTCAAGGCTGATCTGTCGCTCGATGCGTCTTTTCAGATTGCCTGTGTATTCCAGAACAATTTTGCAGTCTCATACAAATGC
>JAFRRJ010000056.1 GCA_017428155.1 Clostridiales bacterium
CTTCGATATAAGGATTCAAAGAGGCCACACACTTGAGTGTGCGTGTCAACCCCTAACTGCAAAAATCACTCAAAAAAAAAGACCCCCTTACCTTTGCGGTATGAGGATCTTTGAAGAGGCTGTCTTAACTTAATGACATTGCCCGTGTAAGGAACGGCCTTTTTCCGAAAGAATCTCCCGAAGAATCTCCCGAAATAAAAATCAGATAAAGTGATCTACCACCGCAAGAGCCAGGTTCATTGCAATGAAAATAACAATGATCACGGCGATAACTTTCCCTTCCGACTTTTTGCTGATCTTTCCCGTCAGCTGCAAAAATTCAAATAGATTGCATACTTCGTACGTTGCGCCGATGATAAAACAAAACTCTGCTGTTCTTCTCCACCAGCCGCTGCCTCCGAGATCGAAGAGTATGATCACTCCCAGAATCAGAAACGCGACCGCACATACACATATTTTACCAATAAGTGATTTTGCCATTTTCTTCTTCTCTTCCCGGGTGTAATCAGCCACCATTACCAGGGTTTCTTTCATGTCTTCGTTCATATTTACGGCCTTCCTTTCGCCATTTAATATTTCGCGAAGATCGACATTGTAGAAATCGGCAAGCTCTATCAGGATGCTGATATCGGGCATCGTATTTCCATTCTCCCACCGCGAAACCGACCTCTGTGAGACACCGAACTTTGAAGCGATATCCTCCTGGGTCAAATTGTGTTCTTTTCTCAGATCCTTCAGAAGAGCACCTATCTTGATCTGGTCCATTTCTGACACCTCCTTACGATGGGATAGTACTATCTTACACCATCAAAGGTAAGGACACTTCCTGAGTAAACGCATAAAAACAACAGGAGGACACGCGTGTCCTCCTGCATTTATCAGTCATTTTGTTATTTGGTGCGCGAAAACCGTCCGCTCGAGTCAACCGTTGGCTTCATGCACTGCAATTACCCGCTCGCATCAGCCGTCGGCTTCATGCACTGCAATTACCTGATCGCATCAACCATCGACTTCACGTACTCCCCAACTTTGGCGGGGGCATCTTTGCCATACTCTGAGATGATCTTTACGATCGCTGAACCTACGATAACGCCGTCAGCGCTCTTTGACATCTCGGCTGCCTGTTCCGGGGTGGAGATGCCAAATCCGATCGCACACGGTACATCTGTTGCAGCCTTGACTGCGGCACAGAGTGAAGGAATATCAGTTGTGATATTGCTCCTGACGCCTGTGACGCCGAGACTTGATACGATGTAGATGAAGCCTGACGCCTCTTTGGCGATCATGGCGATACGCTCGTGCGAGGTGGGTGCGATAAGAGAGATAAGATCAACGCCGTACTCTTTGCAGATAACGTCAAACTCTTCCTTTTCCTCATAAGGAACATCCGGCAGGATGATGCCGTCGATGCCGCACTCAGAGGACTTCTTGCAGAAGCGTTCAATACCGTATGAGAAAACGACGTTTGCGTATGTCATGAAGACCATCGGGATCGTTACGCCGCGCTCTGTGCGGAGGCGCTTTACCATATCGAAGATCTTATCTGTGGTGCATCCGTTTTCGAGCGCGCGGAGGCTTGCTTCCATAATGACCGGACCTTCTGCTGTCGGGTCGGAGAAAGGGATGCCGAGCTCGATAAGTGAAGCTCCCGCCTTCTGCATCTCGACGACGCAAGCTTCCGTCGTCTCAAGGTCAGGGTCTCCGCATGTGATGAATGCGATGAACGCTTTGCCGTTCTCAAATGCTTTAGCTGTATTACTCATTGATGTCCTCCCCTCTGTAACGGGCGATAGCAGCGCAGTCCTTGTCGCCTCTTCCGGAGATCGTTACGATCATAATCTTGTCCTTGCCAAGAGTGGGCGCGAGCTTCATAGCGTGGGCAACGGCATGTGCCGATTCGATGGCCGGGATGATGCCTTCCATTCTGGAAAGATACTCAAATGCATTGACTGCCTCTTCGTCCGTAATCGCAACATACTGCGCTCTGCCTGTATCGTGGAGGTTGGCGTGCTCAGGGCCGATGCCCGGGTAGTCAAGACCTGCGGAAATCGAATAAACAGGTGCGATCTGGCCGTACTCGTCCTGGCAGAAGTAGGACTTCATGCCGTGGAAGATGCCGAGTTTGCCCGTGTTGATCGTGGCAGCCGTCTCGAATGTATCGATACCTCTTCCTGCAGCTTCGCAGCCGATGAGATTAACGCCCTCATCACCTATGTAGTGATAGAAGGAGCCGATCGCGTTGGAACCGCCGCCGCAGCAGGCGAGAACATAATCAGGAAGGCGGCCTTCCTTCTCCAGGATCTGCGCCTTTGACTCACGTGAGATAACGGCCTGGAAATCCCTTACGATAGTGGGGAACGGATGAGGACCCATGACAGAGCCCAGACAGTAGTGTGTATCGTCGATCCTTGTTGTCCACTCGCGCATGCACTCGGAGACCGCGTCCTTAAGCGTTGCGGTTCCTGATGTTACAGGGATAACGTCAGCGCCCAAAAGCTTCATTCTGTAAACATTCAAAGCCTGGCGCTCCGTGTCGACCTTGCCCATGAAGATAACGCATTCCATACCGAAGAGCGCTGCAGCGGTTGCCGTGGCAACACCGTGCTGTCCTGCGCCTGTTTCAGCGATAAGTCTTGTCTTGCCCATCTTCTTTGCAAGAAGTGCCTGGCCAAGAACATTGTTGATCTTGTGGGAACCTGTGTGGTTTAAGTCTTCCCTCTTAAGATAGATCTTTGCGCCGCCGAGATCTTTTGTCATTTTCTCAGCATAGTAAAGATTGGACGGACGTCCTGCATATTCATTCAGGAGTTCAGTTAATTCCTTATTGAACTCCGGGTCGTTCTTATAGTGGTTGTAGGCCTCTTCCAGCTCTATTTCCGCGTTCATCAGAGTCTCGGGGATATACTGTCCGCCGTGGATTCCGAATCTTCCTTTTGACTCAGGCATATTTACCTCCGTGCTTTACCGCTTTTATAAACTTCTCTATCTTCTCTTCATCTTTGAGTCCGTCTGTCTCGACACCGGAACTTACATCTACTGCAAAAGGCTCAAGCATGCTTAACGCTTCGCCGACGGATTCGGGATCGAGGCCTCCTGCAAGGAAATAATCCCTGTTAAAGCCCTTGAGGATATTCCAGTCGAATTTTCTGCCGCTTCCCGCGCCTGAATCGATCATGACGTAATCGGCATTGGACTTCAGCGCCTTCTCGAGAGCTCCTTCCTCATCTGCCTTGAAAGCCTTGATGACAGGTCTTTCGAGTGTTCTTCTGACGTACTCGACATATTCATCGGACTCATGTCCGTGAAGCTGGATCATCTGGACGCCGCTGATCCTTGCGGCTGAGATAACGTTGTCCAAAGGCTCATCCATAAAGACGCCGACAGTTGTTATATCAGACCTTAAGAAATCTATCAACTCACCGGCTTTGTAGGAATCTATGTAACGCCTGGACTTTTTGCAGAAAACAAAACCTGCATAGTCAGCACCGTATCTGTTTACGGCGATGATGTCTTCCACACGGGTAAGCCCGCAGATCTTTATCTCAGTACCGAACATCACTTGATTCCTTTCAGTGAATTAAGGAACTCTGTCTTATCCTCTGCTCTCATCATGGATTCACCGATGAGAACGGCGTCGACGCCTTCTTTCTCGAGTGCTTCAACTTCCTGTCTTGTCTTGACCCCGCTTTCGGCAACAAAGATTGCCTTGTCACCTACATATTCCCTGAGCCTTAAGCAGTTCGAAGGATCCACCGTGAAATCTCTCAGATTGCGGTTGTTGACGCCTATGACTCTTGCGCCTTCGCCCAATGCCATATCGCATTCGTTCTTATCGTGTGCTTCGACAAGAGCCGTAAGCTCAAGTTCATCACAGATCCTTATATATCTGCCGAGTGTGTCCGCATCGAGGATGGAACATATGAGGAGGACCGCGGAAGCTTTCCGCGCACGTGCCTCATAGATCATGTATTCATCGATAGTAAAATCCTTGCGGAGAACGGGAATGCTGACCTCTGAAGCAATCTCCTCCAGATAGTCAAGAGAGCCCATGAACCACTTGGGTTCAGTGAGGACGGAGATGCATGAAGCGCCTGCCTTCTCGTAGCTTTTTGCTATATCAAGATACGGGAAGTCTGAAGCGATAATGCCCTTTGAAGGCGACGCTTTCTTGCACTCGCAGATGAAGCTCATACCGTCTTCCTTAAGTCTGTTCTCGAATGCGAATCCTGTGCCGGGCAAGGCGTAAGCCATGTCCATCATTTTCGAGCACGACACCTCGAGCTTCCTGTCGAGATATATCATTCTGTTATGCTCAGCGATCTGTTCGAGAATATCTGCCATAAGATGACCTTCCGTTAATTACTTGTTTGATTCTTCAACGAATCTGTTAAGTGTATCCAATGCCCGGCCGCTCTCGATGAGGTATTTTGCAAGGCCTACGCCTTCCTCGATCGTCTTTGCCTTGCCTGCAGCATAGATAGCTGCGCCGGCATTCATGCAGACAACGTTCTTTCTTGCATCTGTGATCCTGCCTTCGAGGATGCCTCTTGTGACCTCTGCATTCTCAGCGGGTGTGCCGCCTGCGATGTCATCCTTTGTGCATCTCTTGAAGCCGAAATCCTCAGGCTTGATCTCATATGTGGAGATGGATCCGTCAGACTTAAGCTCAGCGACATAAGTCTCAGCAGAACCGGAGATCTCATCGAGCTTATCCTCACCGTAAACTACCAGTGCACGCTTTGCTCCCAGAGACTTTAATACGTGGGCAACGGGCTCAGCAAGATACTGGTCGTATACTCCAAGGAGATAGAAATCAGGTGTTGCGGGGTTCGTCAAAGGTCCAAGAATATTAAATACTGTTCTGAAACCGAGCTCTTTACGGATAGGTCCGACATATTTCATTGATGTGTGATATTTCTGCGCGAAAAAGAAGCAGAAGCCTACGCTCTTAAGAAGCTCAACGCACTTGTCGGGTTCAAGGCTGATGTTAGCGCCAAGAGCCTCAAGGCAGTCAGCTGTGCCTGACTTTGAAGATGCCGCGCGGTTGCCGTGCTTTGCGACCTTGATCCCTGCTGCTGCAGCGATAAATGCTGATGTTGTGGAGATATTAAAGCTTCCTGCCCTGTCTCCGCCTGTTCCTACGATCTCAAGAACTTCAAGGTCTCCCTTGTCGACCTTTGTTGCGTGCTCGCGCATTGCTGCAGCGCATCCTGTGATCTCATCGATCGTCTCAAATCTTGCGCTCTTTGTGGACAATGCTGCAAGGAAAGCTGCGTTCTGGGTGGATGTTGACATACCTCCCATTATCTCGTTCATTGTCTCGTAAGCCTCTTCGTAAGTAAGGTCTTCCTTGTTTACGATCTTCTCAATTGCCGTTTTAATCATGTTTTTTCTCCTTCCGGTTGGTCTGCCGGAAATAAAAAATCCCCGGCAGGAATTATAGTGTTCCTGCCGGGGACGAATTATACATAATCCGCGGTGCCACCCTGGCTTTGCGTTTGTGAGACGCACACTCTAAGGATACCAACATATCCCGGACTGCTTACGCGAGTCTTACGTTGCACATTTAATGCACCCTCCGCGGTCCATTTGATAATCCGGTTCCCGCTTCACTCTCAGCATCGGAAGCTCTCTGTAGGGCCTTTTACTATCTTTATCTCCGCATCAACGGTTTGATTGTTATGACAAAAATAATACTGATTGCACAAAAAGTCAACAGGAATTTTTAGCCTTAAGCAATCTCAGTGTTACTATTCACAGTTTCAAAGGTATCACAAACAAATTATACCATTTATCAGCAAAACACGTGACGATTTCTTGTGAGTGTAAAAAACCTCGAAAGCCTTGAAAAATAAGACTTTTTCTTCACAAAACACTTGACTTCTA
>JAFRRJ010000057.1 GCA_017428155.1 Clostridiales bacterium
AGATTGAGGCTATTGACCGTCTGCAGAGGGTGGATATCGGGTTGCTGGTATCAACGCCTGACTTCCAGGAACGCAAGAGATACCTGGAGTGGTACTTCATGAAAAAATTGCAGTAAAGGAGCGGCGATAGATGAGAATTAACGGCGAAGAAACTGATATCCTTCGCAGCTATCGTTCTAATGATGCAGAGGGAAGACTGGTCATAATGCTTAACAATTATGCGGTCTTCCCGAAGATCATCCGCAAAGCTGAGAAGAAGATTCAGTACAAGATCAAATCGGAAAAAGAATACCTGCGTAGCCACGCAAGAGGCGAGCTTGGAGTCAGAGTACAGACCTCCGGCACAAGTGACCCGACCTTCAATGAGGCAGCTACCAACATCATGATAGAAGATGCTTTTAAGACCGGCGAAGTGGATAAAGGGCTTCTTAAAGGAATCAAGGATGCTTCTTTATATGAGGATGAAATTCGTCTTGTAAGCATTATGCGTATGGATTTCGAACTGTTGGAAGAAATAATCGAAGATCTGGATGAGAGTGATTCCAAGATTATGAAACAGTATTTGCTCGAAGGACGGCTTTTTAAAGAAATCGCAGATGATGAAGGCAGAACTTATGAGGCTATCAAAAAGCGCATGGAGCGTATCCGTGCAGAAATCCGTGAGGAAATCCTTGAATGCCTTGAAATGAACTGTAGGGGAGGTGAGTGAGATGAATGTTATATCTGACAGTGATTACAAAGAATCCGGTATATATGCCAAGGAGCAGGCTGAAGTTCAGACCGTTCCTATTCAATGTAAAGTTGCGCTCACCATAAAGGAGGCTGCAGAGTATTCCAATATCGGTATCAACAAGTTGGAGTGTCTGCTTCGCTCTCCGAGATGTCCTTTTGTCTTATATGTGGGTAAGAAGAAACTTGTTAAGAGAAAGGAATTTGAGAAGTTCATTTCTGACAACATTGAGATATAGCGCACCTCCGACAAACGTGATGATTCCGCGGTTTGTCGGCTATCAAAAAAATGAAATAACATTGCAATTGAGCCCCGGTTGGTGTATAATATAGCGTGCTAATTTGGGGCTCTTATAGCTTAGAAAGGAGCCTTAAATGGGAAAAGATCTCAAAGGAAAGGAGATTGGAGCAGGAATCGTTCAGCAACCTAATGGAACTTACTTCGCCAGATTTGTTGATAAGTTTGGGAAACGCAGAACGAAAAGATCCAAGAAACTTCAAGAGGTAAAACAGTGGCTTGCTGATGCTACATATATAGACCAACACAGTGACCTCGACCAGGCAACGGATATGCTCGTTGATGCCTGGTTCGATTATTGGATAGGGATAAAAAAGCAGACAGTGAGACCAAATACGGTCAGAAACTATTCGGAACGGTATGAGCGTAATATCAAGAGTGTTATAGGCAATAAACTCTTAACTGATGTGAAGCCCATTCACTGCCAGAAGATTTTTTCAGATATGGCTGATGAGGGCTATAAGACGACTACCATATACCAGACGCGGATTGCTCTTTATAATATGTTTGAGTTTGCCAGGGAGAATGATGTACTCATCGCAAACCCTTGCAAGAAGTCATTAAAGAGCGATATGGGAAAACCTTCAGATAAGAAAGAAGCCCTTACGATTGACGTTCAGAAGAAGTTCTTAGATGCTGTGGTTGGCTATAGCTATGAGAATCAGTACCGCTTCGTATTACAGACCGGACTTCGTACAGGTGAGCTTATAGGACTTAAGTGGAGCGACATCGACTTCGAAAATCGTACTATGAAGATCGAAAGGACGATGGAATATCGCTATAAGGTAGGTGAGTGGAGAGTTGGTCCACCTAAGAGCAAATCCGGCTACCGTACAATTCCTCTTACAGACGAAGCAATTCGTATTCTTGAAAACCAGAGATCAAAGAATAAGAGCTTAAAGCTCGTGCCGATTGAATGGAAAGACATAGTATTCCTTTGCAGGAAGGGAACTCCGGTCAAGAACAGCACTTATGACACGGGACTGTTCAAATATTGTGACCGTGTAGGTATTCCGAGATTTTCTATGCATGTCTTAAGACATACTTTTGCTACCAGATGCATTGAAGGCGGAATGAAACCTAAGACTCTGCAGAAGATTTTAGGTCATTCTAATATCGGTATTACCATGAACCTGTATGTTCACATTACAGAGGATGAAAAACATAGAGAAATTGACTTAGTGGCTGACGCTTTAAAAGTGGTATAAAACTTGATGCGAAATTCATCTCCGTGGTACTCGATGTGGTACTCGGTCAAAACCATGAATCGCGGAAAGCCAGTAAAATAAAGGAAAAATGAAGGAGATGAATTTATTATGAAACTAGGAATCGTCGGACTGCCCAATGTCGGAAAGAGCACACTTTTTAATTCGCTTACAAAGGCAGGAGCCGAGTCGGCAAATTATCCGTTCTGTACGATCGACCCCAACGTCGGAGTCGTTGCCGTGCCGGACGAGAGGCTTGACGTACTCACCAAGATGTATGACTCGCAGTCTACCGTTCATGCCGTTATAGAGTTTGTTGATATCGCCGGACTTGTTAAGGGCGCATCCAAGGGTGAGGGACTTGGTAACCAGTTCCTTTCGCACATCAGGGAAACGGATGCGATCGTTCATGTCGTTAGATGCTTTGAGGACGGTAACATCATCCATGTCGACGGAAGCGTAGATCCCGTTCGTGATATAGAGACCATCGACCTCGAGCTTACCTTTGCAGACCTCGAAGTGATCGAGAAAAGGATCGCCAAGGGAGCCAAGGCCGCTACAGCCAACAAGGCGCTTGCCAAGGAAGTAGACCTCTTGAGAAAGCTCAAGGATCTGCTCGAGAACGGACAGCCCGCAAGGTCTTACGAGCCCGAGAACGAGGAAGAAGCAGAGCTTCTCACAAGCTTCTGCCTGCTCACATCGAAGCCCGTGATCTTTGCAGCCAATGTATCGGAGGAAGACCTCGCTGATGACGGCGCAAGCAATCCGCATGTTCAGAAGGTAAGAGAGTTCGCAGCCAAGTCGGGTTGCGGTGTGTTCGTGATCTCGGCTCAGATCGAGCAGGAGCTCGCAGAGCTCAGTGAAGAGGAGAAGAAGGAGTTCTTAAATGACCTCGGAGCAGAGAGCTCAGGTCTCGAGAAGCTCATCGCAGCAAGTTACGACCTCCTCGGTCTCATGAGTTTCCTGACTGCAGGTCCGAAGGAGACAAGAGCTTGGACCATCAAGAAGGGCACGAAAGCACCTCAGGCAGCGGGCAAGATCCACTCGGATTTCGAACGCGGCTTCATCAGAGCAGAGGTAGTCAGCTACGACAAGCTCATCGAGTGCGGTTCGTATAACGCAGCCCGTGAAAAAGGACTTGTACGCTCTGAAGGTAAGGAATATGTCGTACAGGACGGAGACGTAATCCTCTTCAGGTTTAATGTATGACAGACTGATACATTTTACATAGTTGAGGCAGATGTATTCAGAAACGGTAGGAGCTTACTATTTGTTTAAGAACCTATTATAAAGATAAGCACAGAACTGTTTTAAGAATTATATTTGATTGGTAATAATCAAAAACGGTTTGTAGAACTATTTGAAACTTATAAGTATTAGAAACGATCTGTGGATTGTTTTTGAAAGGAAAGATTAATGTTCTGGGGAAATGATACAGCTATACAGTTCCCGAATCTGGGAATAACTCTTAATGGTGTACCTCGTGGGATAACGGTATTCGGATTTGATATCGCCTTCTACGGCATGATCATCGGGATCGGAATGCTGAGCGGTATTCTTATAGCACGCAGTCAGGCGAAGCGAACGGGTCAGAATCCCGATTTCTACCTTGACTTTGCGATCATCGCGATCCCTCTGGGCGTTATCGGAGCGCGACTCTACTCAGTCATCTTTGAGTGGGAGAACTATACGCACGACTTCTGGTCGATCTTCAACCTCAGACAGGGCGGACTTGCGATCTACGGCGGAGTTATTGCAGCACTTCTCACGGTGTTTGTTTTCTGTAAGGTCAAGAAGTTCAGCTACGGACTTTTCGCCGACACAGGTATCTCGGGACTCCTGCTCGGACAGATAATCGGAAGATGGGGCAATTTCTTCAA
>JAFRRJ010000058.1 GCA_017428155.1 Clostridiales bacterium
AAGAGAAGATACAGGTCTACGGACTTGCGGCAGTATTCCTTGTACTGCTCTACAGATCACCTTCGGGACTTGTCTTCTACTGGCTCTTAAACAACGTATTCTCACTTGTTAAGAATGTATTCTACAAGCTTAAGGACCCCAGGAAGGCACTTAATATCGTGCTTGCAATAGCAGGAGCCGTAATACTTGTCTTAACGCTTATAAGACCAGACCTTGATGCAAGGCAGAAGTTCCTTCTTGCTACAGGCTCGGTGCTTCTTGCCGTACCGTTCATTTCAGGATTTATAAAGACAAAACCGAAGGAAGTTAAAGAAGCTCAGAACAGCAGAAAAATATTCTTCCTGGGTGCTGTCATGATGGCACTCATAACAGGACTTCTTATCCCGTCCACGGTAATCAATGCAGCGCCTGAGGATTTCATAGATTATATCCACAAATATAATCCGGGCTTTTATATCTTTAATGCACTGATAATGGCTCTCGGCAGCTGGGTATTATGGGGCGGAGTATTCTTCTTTTTTGCAAGTAACAAAGCAAAAGCAGTATTTGCCAAAGCAATCTGGATAATATGCGGTGTTTCCGTTGCCGACTATATGCTGTTCGGCACAAAGCTCGGAATCATCTCATCACTTCTTCAGTACGATCATAGACCGGTTTTCGAGCTTTCCGAATATGTGATCAACCTGGCGGCAATAGCAGCGGTGGCAGCTCTGTTCTATCTGATCTGTAAGAAGCTTCCGGTCGTCGCAGAGACGGTCATCCTCGTAGGCATCCTTGCTGTCATCGGCATCGGAACCATCAATACTGCAACAGTGCTGGGCGTTTACGCATGGAACACCAAATTCACCAGACCTTCGACAGAGATGCCTGAGATTCCCTTAAGCAGGAACGGAAAGAATGTTGTCGTACTCATGCTCGACCGCGGTCTCGGAACGCTGGTGCCTTATATCATGAATGAGAAGCCGGAGCTCAAAGAGCAGTTCGACGGCTTTACATATTATCCGAACACGATGTCTTACGGTACGCGCACTTTCTTTGCCGCGCCGGCTCTTTTCGGCGGTTACGAATACACACCGGAAAATCTTAACAACAGACCGGATGAGAAGCTCGTCGACAAGCACAATGAATCGCTTAAAGTGCTGCCTGTGCTCTTCAGAAATAACGGCTATGAGGTCACGGTCTGCGATCCGCCTTATGCGGGCTACCAGAATATCCCGGATCTTTCAATCTATGATGACTATCCGGAATTCCACTGCTACAACACGGCGGGCAAATTCAACTATTTGGAAGACCTCCTCGGCGAGTCATCGATAGATACATCCGCACGTATGCGCGAGATAAGAGACAGGAATTTCTTCTGCTTCTCCATGATGAAGATATCCCCGCTTATCCTTCAGGATACTCTCTACGACGGCGGAAAATATAATGAATCGGCAGCAACCGGTGAAGTCAACACGGGCGACAGCATAAATGCAGGTGCGATCGTTCAGGATATGGTCGGCCTTTCAAGAAGCGTAGGCTACATGAAGGATATCCTTTTCTCATATCCCGTTCTCACACATCTTCCGGATATGACAGAGGTCAGCGATTCTTCAGATAACACATTCCTTATGATGTCTAATGATACGCCTCACTCATTCGGACTTTTGCAGGAACCGGATTATGTCCCTGCATACTGGGTCGATAACACCGCTTACGATGTCAACATGGTCGAGCGTTATACCGTCGACGGAGTAACGCTTCCTATGGAGACTGAAGAACAGGTTGCACACTATCACCCGAATATGGCTGCCTTCATCCAGCTCGGCAAGTGGTTCGATTATCTGCGCGAGCAGGGTGTCTACGACAATACAAGGATAATAATCGTGGCTGACCACGGAAGAGGACTTGATCAGTTCGATATCAAGTGCAACGGCCTCGATATGGAATTCTATCTGCCTTTGTTCATGGTAAAGGATTTCGACGCCACAGGCTTTACGGTGTCCGACGAATTCATGACCAATGCGGATACCCCTACGCTGGCGACTTCGGGCCTCATCGAAGATCCGCACAATCCCTTCTCGCGCAATCCTATCAATTCTGATCCCAAACAAGGTCCCCAAAGGGTCATCTATTCCGATGAATGTGATCTCGAAAACAATAACGGCTACACATATGAGCCCTCGGTCTGGTACGTCCTCGACGGCAATCCCCATAACGCTTCAGACTGGAGTTACGAAGGGGATAATTGATCTTCCGTTGTTGAAGTCTATAAATAAAAATAATAAAATATAAGACTGTGGATAAGTGTCAATATCCACGAGCGTTTACTGTTGGACAGGAAGGAATACAAATTATGGATTTTATGAAAGTGTTGTATATCGATCCCGGTACGGGCGGAATGCTGTTTACTGTTCTGTTCGGACTTTTCGGTGTAGTCGTATTCTCAATGCGTGCGCTTGCCATGAGATTGAAGTTCTCTGTTGGCAGTGACAAAAGCGCCAAGATCAACAACAAGAAGATCCCTATCGCCATCTTCGCCGAGAGCAAGAGATACTGGAATACCTTTGCGCCTATCCTCGATGAATTCGAGAAGCGCAAGAAGAATGTCGTATACCTCACCTGCTCCGAAGACGATCCGGTATTCAAGAAGAAGTACGAATATGTTTCCGCCGAGTTCATCGGTGAAGGCAACAAGGCTTTCTCAAGACTTAACCTTCTCAATGCATCAGTTGTTCTCTCGACAACACCAAGCCTTGACGTATTCCAGTGGAAACGCTCAAAGAATGTGGATTTCTACATCCATATCCCGCACATGCCCAACGACATCACTCTCTACAGAATGTTCGGTATCGACCATTTCGACGCTGTTATCGTATCCGGTGAATATCAGGAGAAGCAGGTCAGAGAGCTTGAGGAAAAGCGCGGAATAGCTAAAAGAGATATTGCACTCTGCGGCATCCCTTATATGGACGAGATGAAGAAGAGATTCGAGGAATCAGGAAAGTGTCCTGATCATGAGAGGACTATCCTTCTTGCTCCCTCCTGGGGCGAGAGCGGACTGCTCTCAAGATACGGTGAGCAGCTTATCGATGCACTTGTTTCCACGGGTTATAAAGTAATCATCAGACCTCACCCCCAGTCCTTCTCCTCTGAGAAAGAGATGATCGACAGACTCATGGCCAAATATGACGAATCTTCAAATGTATCCTGGAACAGGGATAACGATAACTTCGAAGTATTAAGACAGTCAGATATCATCATCTCTGACTTCTCCGGTGTAATCTTTGATTTCTGCCTTGTCTTCGACAAGCCTGTAATCTATACAAATGCAAAATTCGATGTAAGCCCCTATGATGCTTACTGGATCGATGAGCCCCTCTGGACATTCCGTATCCTTCCCGAACTCGGAATCGAGCTTACGGATGACAAAGTCGGCAATATAAAGGATCTCATCGACAAGTGCATCGACGATCCTTCCTTCAAGGCAGGACGTGACAAGGCACGTGAACAGACATGGGTCAATATCGGCGAAGGCGCAAAGCGTTCTGTCGACTTCGTACTGGATAAATACGACGAAGTAGTGGCTAAGAAAGAAGCCGAAGAGAAAAAAGCCCAGATCCAGGCCAAGAAATCCAAGAAAAATAAGAGCAAGAGATTAAAACCTGCTAAGAAAGAGGCATAAAGATCAATGTCTTTTCTTTCGATGCTTTATACGTTTATAATCTCTCCTCTTGAGCTTCTGTTTGAGATTATCTTTACCGTTGCCAACAGGATTATAGGCAACGCAGGCTTATCCATAATCTTCTTAAGCCTTGCAGTTAATTTCCTGGTCCTCCCTCTCTATAAGCGCGCCGATGAACTTCAGGCCGAAGAGCGTGATATCCAGATCAGGATGGCTCCCATGATCAAGCACATCAAGTCCACTTTTAAGGGCGATGAGCGCTTCATGATGCTCCAGGAATAC
>JAFRRJ010000059.1 GCA_017428155.1 Clostridiales bacterium
ACCAAAAAGCAGACTCAATCTGTCTGTTTGCGCTGCCTGAAAAACGAAAAGAGACTGAAGATTTTGCTTCTCCAGTCTCTTTTTGATTTGTTTTTGTGGTCTCCGTGAGTCAACGTCAGCTTAACTTAATGACATTGCTCCGGTGTGAGGCAGCCCTTTCAGCTTGTGTTTTTATTGTCTCGAAAATGCAGCCCGGCACTTTCGTACGTCATATTTAAGCCGTGCTTATTTTTCCATAAACAGCAATCCGAATGTTCCGGCACCGCAGTTAACCGCAATTGCAGGGGATGCCTGCTTGAAGTATATCTCATCGAACTTCATGCGCTTCTCGATCTGCTCACGGATCCAGTCAAGATCATGCTTGTTAATTCCTACATAGGTTACATAAAGTATTCTAGTATCAATGTTGGAATGAGACAACGTGGAGGCGATATAAGCTTTCCATGCATTCTCTCTTGTTCCGAAGTAGGTCATTCCGACACCCATCTTACCCTTGCGGAGTTTTAAGACGGGACGGCCCATCAGGGACTTAACGATGTTGGCTATACCGTTTCCGACCTGGTTGGCGCGTGCGAGGAAGTCGAGATTGTCTACGATGAAGCTCGTGTGGATCTTCTTCTTGACGAACTCGAGTTCTTTAACGATCTGCTCTGGTGCAAGGCCGGCCTCAGCCATTCTGCATGCAACGATAGCCATGATTCCCTGGCCGCTTGACAGGTGTGATGAATCGATGATGAATACGTTGTCGAAGGATCTGGCAGCATCGAGAGCGGGCTTGTAACCGCTGTGCTCGATCTTGCTCGAGATGGAGATGTGGATGACGTTGTTTGCATATGCGAGCTGCTTTGCAAAGAACTCCTCTGCTTCTCTTACTGTAGGACCTACAGGGAGAACGACGTTGTCCGGATCTTCCATATACTTGAGGACGCCGAGGGTCTCGATCTCCTTGCCGTCCTTGAAGATGCCTTCCTCGGTGCGGACCTTATGTGGCAGGACACCGATACCGTATTTAGTGATTATCTCGGGTGACAGATCGGCAACGCTCTCCGTGGTGACGACAATGCTCTTACGCTTCTTGGAGCCGTTCATCCAGGAGATGGATTCTTCTGCGATCTCACTTCTGTTGCCGGTGATGCGGACGATTTCCTTGGGGAGATGGACATAGAGCTCATTCTCAAGGTTTTCGCCGGAGACGGGTTTTACAAGGTAGCCGTCAAAGTTTTCGCGCGCGTAGAGAGCCCTGTTGTCCTCATCGGCATTTGCGGTAAGGATAACGATGGGGGTCTCACGGCATCTTCCGCCGGTCTGTTCCTTGATCTTTCTACGGCACTCGACACCGTCCATCTCAGGCATGAGGTGGTCCATGAAGATGACATCGTACTTGATGTTGAGAGTTTTTCGCAGAGCCTCATCGCCACGTGTCGCGGTGTCGATGCGGACCCTGGTGTCGCGCAGGAGTTTGCTTACGACCATGAGGTTTGCTTCATTGTCGTCGACTACAAGGATCCTCGCTTCAGGAGCTTCGAATTTGGGGAGATATTCCTTCTTGTGAGCTGTGCTTTCTGTCTTGGAGAAATCGTATTCTCCGACAGAACCTTCGCGCTCAACTCTCTGAGGGATCTCGATGATGAAGGTTGTTCCTTTCTTATAGACGCTGTTGACGGTTACCTTACCGCCCATGAGGTCTACAAGCTGCTTAACGATCGAAAGACCCAAGCCCGTACCTTCGATATGCTTGTTGACTGTCTCGTCGACACGCTTGAATGCGGAGAACAGGTAGGGGATATCCTCTGACTTGATACCGATACCGGTGTCGGAGACGCTGTAGATCATGTTGCACATCTTGTCTTCCTTCATCTCGCACTGTACGGTCAGTGAGACAGAGCCTTCGTTTGTGTACTTGATAGCGTTGTTTATGACGTTGATGAGGATCTGCTTGATGCGGACTTCGTCACCGACGAGTTCAGCGGGGATGTCGGGAGATACATCAACGTTGAAGTCGAGCTTCTTATCCTTTGCTCTGATCCAGAGCATTCCTACGATATCAGAGAGCATGTCGCCTGAATGATAAGGCTCGATAAGAAGCTGCATACGGCCTGACTGGAACTTGCTCATGTCGAGGATATCGTTGATGAGGTTAAGAAGGAGTTTGCCGGCAGCCTTGATGTTTACCGCATCCTCAATTACTTCCTCGCTTACGTCCTCTCTTAAGATCATCTCGTTGAGACCGATTATCGTGTTGATCGGTGTTCTTATCTCGTGGCTCATGTTGGAGAAGAAACTGTTCTGTGCCTTATTGAGCATCTCGATCTCTCTTCTCTGGTTCTCTGCCTTTACGAGCTGCTCGTTAAGTCTGAATCTCGTGTAGGACATGATGATGCCCATTACGACCTGGAATACCGAGAAGATCAGGAAGTTGGCGACTTCGTTCGTCTCGACAGAGCCGTGATGAGACATGTAATACAGGAAAGCGAGCATGACCGCGCTTGATGACAGAGCGATAAGCACGTATGCGATCGGGTTGAAATATACGCACAAAGGGACGATCAGGGCAACGGTCATGAACAGTGTGGTGTCGACAGTGCCTCTTGCGATCGAGTTAACGACAACAAGAGATATTACCCAGATATACAAAGAGATGCCCATGAAGTGGTTAAGGATATATACGTTCTTATATCTGGTCGCATAATCCTTCATCGCGTGATGGGCGCCGAGGCACCATATCAATACGACTGCCAAAAGCCACATGTAGCACAGCTGATGGTACAAAACGGTCGTTCCGCCGAAGTAAGCGGGATATACGAATGTGAGGACTAAGAAGATGACAGCTGCGGTAAGCGAGATGAGCATCGTAACATGAGTCGGGCCTACCGATTCATAGTATGCCGACTTTATTGCTTCCGGATCGTTGCTTGACGGTTTGAACAGATACCTTAACATTTCTTTCATACCTCATCACCTCCGTCATTTTCAGGTTCGAATTCGAACACTTCTTCATCGTCATTCCCGTCTCCAAGGAGATGTTCCCTGATGTTGCCGGATATGCGTCCGTAATCCTGTATCATCAAGTTGTGATTATTGAGGATGAATTCCTCATCGTTTGCTTTTGCCGCCATCTCGAGAGCCTTTGCCTTCTCCGACAGATCAGCCACGCCGATCATCTTGGATGTGCTCTTCAGCGCGTGAACGAGTATCTCGTAATTGTGCCAGTCGCGGATCAAGTAATACTGCTTCATCGATGCGATCTTGTCGGCAGCTTCTGAAGAGAACTGGATCAGGAGCGATTTGTAGAAATCCGTATCACCGACACAGTATTTGATTCCCGCGTCAGTGTCGATACCGCTCTTTCTAAGTACTGCGATGACGTCCTTTTCGGATTCGGGTCCGGGTTCCGGTTCAGGAACGGCTTCATTAATTGCGATGATCTCCTTTTCCGCTTCGGCGTCGATAAATGATATGGAGGATTTGGGGAGCACCTGCTTCATGACACGCTCGAGTTCCTCTATCTCGATAGGCTTGCTGACGAAGCCGTCAAAGCCTTCCTTGAGGAACATCTGCTTGGCAGAGCTCATTGCGTTCGCGGTGAGCGCGACGATCGGGATCGAACCGTTAAGTCCGGAGACATCTGTCCTGATCCTTTTCATTGCTTCAACGCCGTCCATTCCGCTCATCATGTGGTCCATAAATACGATATCGAAAACCCTTTCGCGGCAGATATCGATGGATTCCTGTCCTGATGTTGCGGTAACTACCTTCATTCCGTAGCGCTCGAAAATGCTTCTTGCGACGACGAGGTTCATCGACTCATCATCAACAACGAGAGCTCTGACGCCTTCGCAGCGCAGCTTCTTTTTGTTCTCTTCCTTATCACCTATCGTGGAATTCAGTATCGAAACGACAGGGAAGCAGTAGAAAGGCTTTTCGAGCACTTTAACATTCGTATTCTTAGGAAGAACGATGTCTTCATTGGCAACGACCGCAACAACCATTTCCTTTGCAAGCTCTTCGATGAGCTTAACGTTATCGTTATATTCCTCCTCTGCGATAAAGAGGTGTGTCATGTGTATTGAGTTATGCAGGAGTTTTAAGTTCTCGGCGTTGTTAACGCGGTGCATCTGAACACCTAAGCCCTTAACGATGTTGAGAACCATGTTGTTATAGTAGTCTCTTACGGCAGGACTCTCGTATTTCTCAAAGTGAAGGAAAGCACCGAGGCAGAGCTTGTCAGGGTTAGCTACCGACATGCAGCTCAAAGGATCGATGACTCTCTGAGGGATACTTACATTGACTGTGGTGCCTACGTCAGGTGTACTCTCGATCGTCATGAAACCCTTGAGGAGGGATACAAAGCCTGAAGCGATAGCAAGACCCAGACCTAAGCCGCCGCCCTGGCGTGCGCGTCCGGAATCTGCCTGATAGAAGCTGTCATAGACTTTCTCGAGCTCATATTCTGTCATGCCCTTACCGGTGTCCGTTACCTCAATGCAGAGGTTCACTCCGTAGTCCTGGGCAATTGAGGAGATCCTTACATAAACACCGCCTTTTTGCGTGTATTTAAGACCGTTTGTGATAAGCGCCTTGAGGACTTTCTTGATCTTGCCGACGTCGGAGTTCATTACCGCGGGGATCGAAGGATCGACATCGATCACGAGCTCGACATTTCTGGATTTATACTGCTTAACATCGGTAACGAGATCGTGAAGAACTGAAGAGAGCATATAGTCTTCGTTGTTGCATACCGCCTTATGACGGTCGATCTCGGAATAATCGAGGATGTCGCTGATCTGCTCGGCAACCTTGCGGCCGGCATCCCTTACCGCTATGAGATCGCCCTCGACCTCGCGGTTCCTGGACTTGTCGATGCAAAGGCTTGTAAGTCCGATGATGGCGTTAACAGGTGTTCTTAATTCGTGAGATACGTTTGCAAGGAAGTCGTTTAAGCGCTCGGTAGCATCTTTGAGCTGGATAACTTCGTCCTTGGAACTGCTCAATACATCGACCCATTTGTCGATGATGGTTTTCGCGAACTTGCCTACTGCAAATACCATTGCAAGGTGAAGTGCAAGACGGCTTATCATGAGCGGATCAAATTCCGTGCCGTTGGTGACCATAACGTATATCGCATAAGCCATCGTGACATAGTAGGTTATCTGGCTCATCGTGATAAGCGCTTTCTTACCTGTCATCGTATTGAGGACGATAATAGCGGAGATGACCAGTGCAAGGTCAAATGTGCTTGTCTCATGCGTTCCGTAGAAGAAAAAGAAAACCATCATGAGACCGGCCGTGGTCCATATGCGGATCTCTTCGGAGGTGTTGTGCCTGATGTGCATGACCCAGCAGATGATGACGCTTACGAGAATAAGGCATACAGCCCATGTCTCCCACCCCATGAGGAGTGATTCGGCCATCAGGATCACGGCAAAGACCGTATAACTTATAAGCAGCGTCAGGTTCGAGGTCTGGAACAGGTCTTTGATGTCTTTAGTTATAGTCATAGTGCTTAACCCTTGAGTCTGTAGTCTTTATCTTCTTCCACGATCGCGAGCATTACCTCAGCGAGATTCGGGTCGAATTGAGTTCCCTTCCCGGTCCTGAGCTCCTCCTTTATATCTTCCTGAGACAGGCGGGACCTGTAATTTCTGTCACTTGACATAGCATCATAAGCATCGGCGACAGCTATGATCCTCGCTTCCTCAGGAATATCATTTCCTTTAAGTCCCGAAGGATAACCCGAGCCGTCGTATCTCTCATGATGGTGTTTTGCACATAAAGCGAACTTGGGGTTTGAAGTAATATTCTCAAGGATGGAAGCACCCATCATCGAATGTTTCTTTATCTGTTCGAATTCCTCGTCTGTGAGGTCTCCGGGTTTGTTGAGTACTGAAGTGGGAATACCGATCTTGCCTGCATCGTGCAGAAGTCCCAGCATATAGATCTCATCCTGTCTTGCGTCAGTAAAGCCCAGTCTTCCGGCTATCATCCTGGAATAGATGGCGACGCGGCTTGAATGGCCTTTTGTATGTACGTCTTTTGTATCGATAGCAGCAGCAAGGCTTCCCACGATCTGAAGGAGCAGATCCTTGTTCTCTCTGGTCTTCTGCTCAACCTCAGAATACAGTTTCTGCTGCAAAGTAACGAGCTCGATCAGGTTGTTGACACGCATAAGAAGAACTTCCGGAACAAAAGGCTTTCTGATGAAATCCATTGCGCCCAGTGACAGGCCTTCGCGTTCAGCGCCTTCGCTCTCATCCGCAGTAAGGAAGATGACAGGGATCTTTGACGCGCGTGTCTCAAGAGAATGAAGCTTCCTGATCGTGTCAAAGCCGTTCATTCCGGGCATCTTAACGTCAAGAAGTATAAGATTCGGAAGATTCTTTTCTTCCTCGAGATAATTGAAAAGCTCTTCGCCGGATTTAAGCGCAACAGATTCTATGCCGCCGGAACTCAATATCTTGCCGGCAACGTGAAGATTAATTACATCATCATCAACGACTGCAACTTTTCTGGGTCTGGATGAATCAGCCAGCTCCTTCCTGTCGCCTACGAATTCAGACTCGTAGCCGATAACAAGACCTTCGATATTCTTTTCTTTCCAGTCCTTCAGGATATGCTTGATGACTTTATCGACAGAATCAGCTCTTATGTCCGTCAGGAATACGAAATACTGATTCCTGTTGTTTCGCATGAAGATATCGGTCTTGCGCAGGGATTCCTTTATATGGTTGCCGAATTCATCGACAATATCATAGAATTCCGAGTCAGCTCTTCCGTTCTCGGGAGAAAGAGAGAACAGGATCTTACAGGCATTGATGTGGTGTCTCAATATATATCTGACAATATAGCGGTAAACAGGGGAGAATGAGTCCCTGTCGAGCTGAAGCGCAACATTATGAATAGAACGTTCGCCCAGTATCTCGGAGATTGCCTTGATATCGAGCACGGTCGTTTCTTCCCCGTCGTCAGTCTCATCATTATAAAGGCCGTAGCCGTGTTTGCCGTTTTTCTTAACAGAGTAGAGAGCCTTGTCGGCGAGTTTTAACAGCGCATTGTAATCGTTTCCGTGTCTTGGAACGAAGATGCCGCCGATCGAAGCTCCCAGGGGGATCCCCATATCCTCGCCCATAAGGTCATTTGCTGATTTTATGAGTTCCTCATTGATCCTGGCTGTCATCTCGGCAATATGGATCTCGGAATTGACTCCGGATGCAAAAGCAACAAATTCGTCGCCGCCGACCCTTCCGCATTTGCTTCCGGAAGGAAGTGTATCGCGGATTATATTTGCAAAAGAGAGGAGGATCTTATCACCCTTCTCATGTCCGTAGATATCGTTGACCAGCTTAAAGGAGTCAAGGTCGATCATCATAAGGCATCCGGACTTTTCCGAACACATCTTTGAAAGTTCGACTGACGTGGCGCCTTTGTTGAAGAGGCCTGTCAGTTTATCAATGGTCGCCTCGCTCTTCAGATCATGGATCTCCTGCGAGTTCGACATGATATTGTTGATCCTTCGAAGCAGAACATCAGGATTAAACGGCTTTCTTATAAAGTCGGATACACCGACCTCAAACCCCTTAGTCTCGGTATCGGCATCCTCGTCTGCCGTAAGAAAAATGACGGGTGTCTTCATGAGCCCCTTCATCTGTTCCATCTGCCTGAGTTTGCCCAACGTCTCGAAGCCGTCCATTACGGGCATCTTGATATCAAGAAGCACCAGATCAGGAACACCATTGGAATCGACATATTCAAGAAACGAACTGCCTGACTTCAGAGCCGTAACGCGCATATTGTTCTTACTCAGGATGTGACCTGCCATCTTAAGATTGGCGGTGTCGTCATCAACGACAATGATCCATTTGGCCATATGCGTAAATCTCTCTCCATGATTGTCTATTTAAAGCACTGTAAAATAATAGCATAGAAAAATATCAGTTATCTTTGCTCTTTGCTTTATTGCGCGAAAACAGATTTTACTCACTTGCCACAGTTTTCTTAACCGTTCCTTAACGTTGATTTGATATTATTGCAAAGCAGAAAACAAAATGGCACACTTTACGAAGTGTACGGATATAGGGGGTAAATATCTATGTTAGAAGTCAAAAATGTAACCAAGCGTTACGGTAAGAACGTCGCATGTGACAATGTGTCTTTTACTCTTGAACCGGGTACGTTAACGGTTCTTTTAGGACCCAACGGTGCGGGCAAGAGTACGATCATCAAGTCCATCATCGGTTTTCTCAAATACGACGGCTCCATAACTGTCAACGGCATGGTAAACAAGTCCGTTGAAGCCCGCAAGATCCTCGGCTACATCCCCGAGATGCCGTCGCTCTACCCGACACTTACGGTAACAGAGCACATGGAGTTTATCGCAAGAGCATATAAGCTCACCGATTACAAGGACAGGGTAAACATGCTTCTCGAGCGCTTCGAGCTCGATGACAAGCGCAAGAAGTTCGGTGACGAGCTTTCCAAGGGTATGCAGCAGAAACTGAACCTCTGTCTGGGTCTTTTGCCTGATCCCGAGATCATACTTCTGGATGAGCCCTTATTGGGACTTGATCCTCATGCTATCAAGGAACTTAAGAATTACATCGAAGAGATGCGCCAGGCCGGAAAGACGATGCTGATAAGTACACACATCATCGACAGTGTCGACATGCTCTGGGACAGAACGATAATTATGCAGAAGGGACAGATCCGCGCGAACGTTACAAGAAGTGAAGTCGACGGAAGCGGCAGATCACTCGAAGATCTGTTCTTCGAAGTTACGGAAGGTATCGATAAGTCATCCGTAAGCGAAGCCGGGGAGAACGAATAATGAGACTGTTCCTTTACTATATTTCACACTCGCTTTTTAACACAATTAAGAAGCTGATGAAGACATGGATTGCAATCATCCTTATCGTGCTGGTCTTCGGAACCGTGATGGGTCTTGTATCCAAATTTGTTTCTTCTGCCAAGAAGGATACAAATCCCACGGGAACAACTATTGAGATCCAGGTTGGTGAAGGACAACTTTCAGGAGACTTTGATATTCCCCTTGATAAAGTCGATAACAACAAAAGCGAATGGGGTTTGGCAAAGTTTATTAAAACTCATGATCTTTCAGTAGAACAGGTTATCGATATTGCTATCTCGGCAGTTTTCCTTCTGATACTTGCTACGAATATCCTGAATGCACAGAATTCGAGCAAGATATTCCTGCCTGCCGATGTTCCGATGCTTTTCGCATCACCGATGAGACCTCAGTCAGTGCTTATGTTCAGGCTTTTATGTACTTTGGGTTCATCACTTCTGGTATCACTGTTCATGCTCTTCCAGATACCTAATTTCGTCAGAAATATGGGTATGACAGTCTGGACAGCAATATCTCTTGTAATCGTTTACGCAATGATCCTTGTCTTCAGCACTCTGGTACAGGTCGTTTTCTATACGATCACATCAAAGATGAAGAGAGGTACGGGCAACATAAAGAACTTCCTTGCAGCCGTTTACGGTGCTGTCTTCATCGGATTTGCCGCTTACACATTTATCAACAAGCTGGACTTTGTAAAGGGCGCATTCGACTACTTTGCAAATCCCAAGACACACTGGGTTCCTTTCTGGGGATGGCTCAGAGGAATTTCCTACTATGCAGCTACAGGTGATACCACGACATCACTTATCTATCTTGGACTCTTTGTTGCTGCATGTGCCGTTCTCGTTCTCATTATCTGGAAACTGAAGGCAGACTTCTATGAGGATGCAATGTTTGCCGCAGAACATAAGGCGGAGATAATTGAGAGCACCAGAAATGCCCAGAAGGGTGCAGTTATTACCAGAGAGAAGGAGCGTAAGGGCGCAATAGACAGAGAGGGATATCACTACGGCAAGGGTGCCAATGTATTCTTCTACAAGGCTGTATTCAACAGATTCAGATTTGCCAAGCTCAAGATCTTCTCGGTCACCATGATCGTTTATACGCTTATCGGCGGTCTGTCAGCCTGGTTTGCAAAACAGTATTATCAGGGGGATGCGTTCTTTATTCCCGCAGTCATACTTGGAGTAGCTGCTTTCTACAGGACACTCGGCGATCCGATAAGAGAAGACACATCACGCGACTTTTTCTTCCTCGTACCTGAGAAGCACTATTCAAAGATCCTTTATTCTTTGCTTGGAAGCATTGCGGTTACAGCTATAGACCTTGTGCTTCCTATGGCAGTTGCAGCGGTTATCCTTGCAGCTAACCCCTTGAATGTATTAGTCTGGTTCTTCTTCATCCTGTCTGTAAGTTTCTTTGCAACCGTTGTAGGAACGCTGATATCACTCTCACTGCCCAGAGACCAGGCACCGACTCTGTCCATGGTGGTTCAGATGATATTCTTCTATTTCGGAATGTCACCTGCTGCAGCAGCAGTCCTGATAGGAATAATCACCGGGCACGTAATTCCCGCGATTGCAATTGGTGCGGTAATCAACATCGGAATAGGATTTGCTTTATCACCGATACTTCCGAAGCTTCTTGGAAGGCGATAATTCCTGGTGTTCCGGGATAATACCAACTAATACGGGGCTGTCTCAAATGAGCAGCCCCGATTCTGTTGTTAGTGCGTCTGACGCATGTCTTTACAGCTTCTGAAGGATCTTACTGCCAATACATAGATAACGGTCTATATATTGGCTTTTGTATAATTTATCTACTTTATAAACTTGCCAATTGGTTATAAAATGTTTGTGTATCAGAGATAACCAACGTTTGATCCGGAGCTGAAAATATATGGATATACTGTCATTTATTACACTCTTTGGAGGTCTGGCATTTTTCCTTTACGGAATGAAGCTGCTTTCCGATTCTTTGAAGAAGACTGCCGGCGGCAGACTTGAGAAACTGCTTAACAAAGCGACCGACAATAAGTTCAAGGGACTTACGATCGGTGCCCTGATCACTATAGCAATTCAGTCATCTTCCGCTATGACGGTCATGCTGGTAGGTTTTGTCAATTCCGGCATTATGGATCTGTCCCAGACTGTCGGCGTTATATTCGGATCTGACATCGGAACGACTCTTACCGCGTGGATCTTATCACTTGCAGGTATCGACAGCGGTGACAACATATTCCTCAAACTTTTGAAGCCTTCGTGCTTCTCACTTGTTTTTGCTCTCCTTGGAGTAATACTTATTATGGCTGCCAAGAAGCAGCGTCACAAGGATATAGGCTCAATGCTTTTGGGCTTTGCGATCCTTATGCAGGGAATGACCATGATGTCTTCCTCAATGGAGCCGCTCAAAGAGATGGAAAGCTTCGTATCCATAATGACGGCATTTAAGAACCCTATCCTTGGTGTTCTGTCAGGCGCTATCGTAACAGGCATCATCCAGAGTTCTGCTGCTGCTATCGGTATCCTCCAGAGTATCTCAATGACAGGACAGCTTACATACGGAATGGCTATCCCGCTTGTCATGGGTGCAAATATCGGAACCTGTATGACGGCAGTACTGTCATCCATAGGCGTTAACAGGGATGCAAAGAGAGTTACGGTCATTCACGTTGCCGTAAAGCTCATCGGTACAGTCGTATGGCTTATCGTTTTCTACAGCATCAATGCCTTTGTTGATTTTGATTTTATGAACAGCCCGGTCAATATCGTCGGCGTTGCTGCCATCCATTCAGTATTCAATATTGCAAATACGGTTCTTTTGTTCCCGTTCTCAAAGCTCCTTGTAAAACTTGCACATATTATCGTCAAAGAGACAGACGAAGAGCAGGAGTTCAAGCTCGATGAACGTCTCATGCTTACACCCGCTGTTGCTGTAGGTGAATGCCACAACATGATGGTCAAGATGATAGGCAAGGCTAAAGAAGGTCTTGATAAATCGATGGATATGCTGATAAACGGCTACAACAACAATGATTTTGAATTCATCAAGAAGAACGAGGAGAAGGTCGACGGCTACGAGGATCTTCTGGGTTCATACCTGATGAAGCTTACGACGACACAGCATCTCAGCGTTGAAGATAAGAACAGGTCTTCAAGGATCCTTCAGGCTATCGGAGAAGTCGAACGTATTGCAGACCATGCGAACTATCTGTCGGATTCAGCAGAAGAGATCGAGACCAAGCATCTTGAGTTCTCGGATTCGGCCAAGAATGAGCTTAGCAGAGTTATTCCCGCTGTACACGATATCTATACGATGGCTTTGGAATGCTATCTTTCCGATAATGCGGCTAATGCAGATAACATCGGACCTTTGAGGATCGTAATAAGTGAGATGTGCGACAAGTTCAAAGCCAACCATGTCGAAAGACTTGCTTCGGGAACATGCACGACAGAGCAGGGATTTGTCTTCAATGACATCCTTTACAGTTGTGTGAGAATAGCAGAACACAGTCTTAACATTGCAGCTATTGCCTACAGATTCAAGTCCAACAGAAAGACTGATTCCGATACATATATGCACGACTTCAAGCAGCGTAAGGACAAGGACGAGAAGAAGTATCAGGAGTATGTCAGGAAGTACAATGCCTGACCTGTCTTCTTCAACTATTACTCGTTAACAGGTGTGGCGGAGGCTATGTCGGATCCTAAATCTACAGATTCGTTTCCGGGAAAGATCAGGAGCACTGTAAATAAGTTCTTTCAGGGCTTTCTGTCGTTCCTTAAGAATGTCTGGATCCTCTTTAAGCAGAACTTTAAAGAGGTTATGATCTTTATCCTCTTCTGCTCAACTTTTACGACCATCGCAACGTCGCTTCTTAAGGAAGTTCTTATCAAGGGCATGATGAAGGTGAGCGGTGTTACATATATCGTTCCCGCTAACCTTAAATCCGTGCTTCTTAATCCCTTATCGATCCTCATGATCATTGTTTTCTCTGTGATCATCACGTTCTTTTCGCTGTTCGAGATCGCAGGGCTCCTGCACGCGTTTTCGATGGCTCAGGTGGGGCGCGGCACCAATCTTACGAGTATGTTCATGGCCGGTCTCAGAGCCTGCCGCAAGGCTTCACATCCGAAGAACTGGCTCCTGATCGTCTTTATTCTCGTACTGTTCCCGCTCACAAAGCTCCTTCCGTTGTCGACATCGACATTCAAGATCATCCTTCCGGGATTTGTTAACCAGACGATCGATTACACTAAGAGTCTCTCGATCATGTACTCGGTTATTTATTTTGTTCTCATATCATTCCTTACGATCTATATCTTCTCGATAAACTGCTTTGTAATGCAGAAGACCTCATTTATCAAGAGCTGCGCTGAATCCAGAAGGCTCGGCAAAGGTCATTTTATAGAGACTTTTCTTACACTGTTCCTGCTTACGATACTGTTGAACTTCGCTATTAATTCAGTCTCTTCCATCGTTGTTGTCAACTGCAACGAAGTGGTGTCTTTCATCAAGAAGAACAGTGCGAATGTCGTTTTGAAATCCGAAGATGTCGGAACTTATACTTACGTTTTAAGACAGATCCTCAAGAGCTTTATCTCACCGGCGGTAAATAACGCTGCGCTCGCTGTGCTGTTCTACCGTCAGATCGATGCAAAGGACATGCTTAAGTCCTTGTCGAGCGATACGTTCAAATCAAGCAAAGCATCGAAGAAAATGGTCATAACGTTCATTACGGTTATGGCTGTGCTCTTTGCCGCAGCAGGGATATTTCTCATCCACAGATATTCCTATCTGATTGAGGAAGTCGATAAGCCGCTGGTATGTGCGCACAGAGGCGATAATGTCAACGCGCCCGAGAACACGATGGAGGCCTTCGAGCTTGCAGCAAGCGAGAGCCTTGAATGGATCGAACTGGATGTTCACCAGACTTCAGACGGCGTGATCGTCTGCAATCACGATTCAACGATCCAGAGGGTTTCAGGGCAGAATCTTGCCATCCGCGAGCATACCTTCGAAGAGCTGAAAAAGTGCGAATACGGCTCATGGATGCCGGGCAACTACGAGCATGTCACCATCCCGACCCTTGAGGAAGTTCTGGTCTTCGCAAAGGAAAATGAACTGAATGTCCAGGTCGAGCTTAAAGGTCATTCTGACGATATAAACTTCGAAGAGAATGTAATCAGGATCATTAACGATACCGGTATGCACGATAATGTCATGATCATCTCCCAGGATGCTTCACGCATGAAGCGTGTAATGGAAATAGATCCGACTATTACAAAGGGATACTGTGTATTCCTTGCGCTCGGTCATCCTGAGGATATCGAATACACGGACAACATCTCTGTCGAAGAAACGAATGTCACACCCGAACTGGTCCGCCATCTTCATGCCCAGGGCAAGAAGGTCTTCTGCTGGACCGTCGATCTCGATGATACCGTCCAGTATCTTGTAAGCTGTGATGTTGACGTCATCGGCACGGATAATCCCATGCTCATAAGCAATGCTGTGGAGAAGGCTGACTGCTCGGGCGGAATATCCAGGGCATTCCATATCTTCATGCGTATAATCGCCGATATGGATAAGTAATCAGTTCAGAAGGCAGAACTTAACATCATATCTGCCGTCATCTTCCATCTCCATAATCATATAGCTGTTTGAAGATCCGCCCCTGGGAAGTGAGATTGAACCGGGGTTCAGAAGGCGCGGCCACGAGGCGCTGCCGTCACCGCCATAGAAGAGGTTGTACTTTGACACTGCTTCGCCGAAGCTGTCATAAGGCACATGTGTATGGCCGAACATACATATGTCGCAACCCAGTTCCTGTGCCGCGAGAGATATCCTTAAAAGTCCCATGTCTATATGCTCGCGGTGTCCGTGAGCGCAGTAGAATTTATGTCCTTTGAGCTCGAAAACAGCCACATCCCGGACAAGTGCGGGATCGCAGTCCGTATCGCAGTTGCCTTTGACAAAAACACAGGGCGTCTTGGGAGATCCTGCCCACTTCGCGATCTCTGCCTGTGAATACCGGCTGTCTCCGAGGTGAATCATCATGTCCGGCTTTTCTCTTTGTATTACTGTCCTGAGCGGATCATTGTAGCCGTGCGAGTCGCTGATGATGAGTATGCGCATCCTGATTCTCCCTGATTCCTTTGGTGTTAGGACAAATTATACAAAATCGTGACAAAAAGTTGTTATCAGATAAAATAGAAATCCGTATCCCATCCGGGGATGCATCTTGTATGGCGCATATAGACTTTATAATCGTCACGTATCTCAAGCACCTTTTTTACGATCGCGAAAACATCCTCGCTCCGGTGATAGCATGCTATCTTCATCAGCGGGCGCGAATTTAGAATCGTCTCTTTTGCACCTTCGACCGCTTCGAGTTCGGAGCCTTCAACATCAAATTTGATGAAGCTGACGTCATCAAGCTTTAACGAATCAACGGTGATCACATCTATCTCACGGGTGCCGGTCAGTGAAATGTTGCTGTTGGGCAGGGCGCGGGTGCCTCTGCCTCTTGAGTTTGATACAAGCTCTGTGCCGGTCTTGCTTCCGGCAAGAGCATTTATGCATCTGATATCAAAATCATCGTCCAGTTTTTCAGCGTATGCCTTAAGCTTTGCAAAGGAGTGACGCTCGGGTTCTACCGCAACAGCTTTTTCAAGGCAGGGAAATCTGTTCAGGAAACGCACAAGCGTGTCGCCGTAATATGCACCCAGATCTATATAGCAACCGCCGGAAATGTCTTTAAGGAGTGCGAATTCGTCATCCGGATCAGATTCGCATTTCTCAAGATATGAGATATCACCCGTAAGCTTGTAACTGATGTAGTTTTCAAAGCAGCTGCGGGATATACCGTCTTTAAGATGAGAGAAAACATCTTCAATATCATCAATGCGGGACTCATAAAAACCTCTGTCGAACAGGTTTGTGCCGTATACGGGAACATCGGGGACGTAGAGCTCGTGTTCAGAGGCGATCTTTGCCACCTGTTCAAGGACTTCCGGTCTTGATGAACCGAAGCAGACGAGGACGATGAAGTCCCGGTTTTCGAGAGCGTGGCAGCAGTCAGAATAAGACATGACCTTAAAGCCGTGAAAGCTCCGGTTCCTGACAAATCCGTCACTGGCAAATACGGCGGCGATAAGATCTGAGAGGCCGAGGTTCTCGAGCACGGCAATGATCTTGTCAGCACCGTCGCCTGTTCCGTAGAGGGCGATGGGGCGCCGTTCGGCTGACAGGTATTCCCAAAGGTCCATAGATGTTTTCGAGATATTCATAGGGATAAGTATATACTCTTTGGGCTGTTGCTGACACCCCGCAAAAGTTCCGGCAGGTAATTTATACCCGGGTGCAACATTTTCTTAAGTACAACTGTATAGATGGTAGAAACTTGCAAAACAAATCCAAACGGAGGGCAAATATTATGAAGAAAAGATTAGTTTTACCGGTTATCGCAGGAATCACTGCAATATCGCTTATTGCCGGCTGCAGCAGTTCTATTAACAGCAAGACTGACCGCTTTGAAGCAGGGCCTGAGGTTGCATATGAGACAACTGCAGCATTTGAGAACATGGCAGGGGCAGGCGGCGAGCGTTATGCGTTTTCTTCGACGAACAGCCTTATGGGCGACGAGTATATTGCAGACTATGACGGCGAATTCTTAGAAAAAGATTTTTCCGTTCCGCAGGCTTCACCTGATACACCTGACGGCGTTAACATAGATCCTTCTGCCGGAAGACTTCTTATAAGAACAGTATCCGTCACGGCAGAGACCACCAACTATTTACAGGTTTCCCAGGAGCTCGAAAACCAGGTCAAGGCTGCAGGCGGATATATCGAATATTCCTCGATGTCCGGCACTGGCAAGGACAGAGATCTCCGCACAGGAACTTATACAGTCCGTGTTCCCGCAGATAAGCTCGATTCACTTATATCTTCAGTCGGAAACAGCTGCACGGTCACATCATCTAATGAGAGCTCATCTGACGTTACACTTGAATATGTAGACACAAAATCCAGAGTAGAGGCATTAAGAGTTGAATATAACCAGCTTATGGAGCTCCTCGACCAGGCACAGGATCTGGATACGATAATCATCCTTCAGAACAGACTTACTGATGTCAGATATGAGATCGAGCGTTCCGAATCAAGGATCAGAGTTCTAGAGAATCAGGTACAGTATGCAACTCTCAACCTTACTTTGAGAGAAGTTCTCGAAGAGAAGGAAGTCGTTGAAGCTCACGTTGTAACATACGGAGAGAAGGTCTCCAAGCAGTTTGAGGAAATGAAGGAGAACACCGTGGAATTCTTCCAGAATCTCGGTCTGTGGATCATCAGCATAATTCCCGGACTCGTCTTCATGGCAATCATCGCAGCAGTAGTCCTCATCATCGTCTTCTCTGCAAGAAGCAAGAGGAGAAAGAGAAGAGCAAAGGCTCTGGCTGCAAAGGAAGCTGAGGCCAAGGCGCTTGCCGCTAAAGAAGCAGAAGCTAAGGAAGCAAAAGCAAAAGAAGCAGAGGCAAAAAAGACTGATTCAGCAGAAGAGAAGAAATGATCTTAACCACACATAGATACTTCTGTAATCGGAATCTGAATATACTGCCGTAGATTAAGGACAAGGAACAACTTTGGAATAAGAAAACCGTTCAGAATCTGAATACGGAATAGTCACATCCGGCTGCGAAGCTCTCCCATCTGTCGGGACCTCCGCAGCCGATGTTGTCATATACTGCACATGTTAGAAAGCCGCCGGCTTTGGCGCCGTCAATTGCTCTGGAGACGTCATCGAAAACTATCGCCTTGTCAGGTGTTATTTCATTGCCGGTTGCGGAAATATATCTGCTTGCCCTAAGGAAGATATCAGGTGAACCCTTATCGACCTTGCCGCCGAGATCTTCTAACGTTATAACGCAGTCGAAAAGATCTCTTATGCCTGTCGAATTAAGTGCGGCATGTGCGTTCTTTCCCGAGAGGGCAGTGGTAACGCTTAAGTAAAAGCCGAGTCTTTTGGCTTCATAAAGATAATCTTTTGCACCGTCCTTGAGTCTTACGCCGGACATGTAAAAATCGTAGACCATAGATTCCCATGTCTCCATGATCTGCTGCCATGTAAGCGGTATGCGGTATTTGACCTGAGTATATTTCGCAGCATTTTCCATGGTGCTGCGCTTTACCGTCTCGGTATATTCGGGAGTTACTTCATAACCATAGCGCCCTAAGAATTCAATGTCGACATCATTCCACACTCCCATCGAATCAAGGAGTGTTCCGTCGAGATCGAAGATCAGGAGCCTGATGCCCGCAGAAGAAAGAGCCGTAAGATCGGGATAGTTCTGGAAAGGCTTATCCGGCATCGGTCACTCCATAAAGGAGAGCTTGCCCTTAAGCTCTTCCAGGGCCTTTTCTCTTCTGGCGTTGAATTCGATCTTATTGTTCTCGATCAGATTATTTCCATATGAATCGATAGATACGATCAACGGCCCGAAGCGCTCTGCCTTAAGCTTCCACATAGCTTCAGGCATTCCGAGATCGAGCCACTCGACGCCTTCACAGTCGACGACTTCTTCAGCTGCAACTACTGCACAGCCGCCGGGGAATATCGTGTGGATCGCGCAGTTATCAATGCATCCCTGAGTTGTCTTGGGACCCATGCCGCCCTTACCGATTATGATCTTAACACCTGTCTTTTCAATGAACTCAGCCTGGGCCTTTTCCATACGCATGGATGTCGTAGGGCCGACGCTGATGACCTTATATTTGTCAGGTTCACCGTCAGAAGAGATCTTCTTCATGATAGGACCTGCGTGGAAAATCGCCTTGCCCTTAAGGTCTACCGGAGGTTCCTTGCCGCCGATAACTACTCTGTGGTGAACATCATCTCTTCCTGTGACTATATCGCCTGTGAGGTAGATAACGTCACCGGCATGAACCTTCTTAATATCCTCATCGGATACGGGTGTTTTGAATTCAAATGTGCTCATAAGACTGCCCCCTTGTGTGTGAAGAAATCGTAGGTGAAGTCAGGCTTGATCCTGATGCCTGCTCTTCTGTGTGCCCAGCATGCCGTGGAAAGTCCCATTGCAAGCGTGGCGGGGTGTCTTGAAGCCTGTTCGATATTAACGCCCATAACAGAGAGCTTTCCGCCGAATCCGCCGGGGCCTAAGCCTATTGAATTAAGTCCGTCTTCCAAAAGCTTTTCCATCTCTGCTGCTTTGGGGTTGGGGTTATGTGAGCCGACCTGTCTTAAGAGTGCTTTCTTCGAGAGCTTTGCAGCAACTTCGGAAGAGCCTGCGATTCCGATGCCGACAAGGCACGGAGGGCAGGCATTTACGCCGTATGTTGTCATCTGCTCGAAAACTGCTTTCGCGATTCCCTCGTATCCTTCCAGAGGCATCAGCACTTTGGAGAATCCCGGCAGTGAGCATCCGCCGCCCGCCATATAGAAATAGAGTTCCAATTCGTCTGAATCCTTCACGATCTCCCAGTCGATCCAGGGGCAGTGTGTTCCGATGTTGTTGCCTGTGTTTTTCTCATCGAAAACCTCTACCGCATTATGTCTTAACGGAGCTTTTGCCGTAGCCTCTCTGACGGCATCGATAAGTGCATCTTCGATAATGTTCATGTAAGGCCAATTGGAGCCCACGCGTGCGAAAAACTGCGGGATACCGGTATCCTGGCATGAAGGTCTCTTCAATGAATCGGCCATCTCCATATTCTTTTTCATAACATCATAGATCTCGGGAGCAAAACCCCCGGTCTCTATTTCCTTCATCTGAGCAAGACGGGTCTTAACATCATCGGGAAGATGTCCTGCCGAATAGCTCATAAAGGATGCAACGAGAGTGGATAGTTTTTCGCGCTCTAAGTCAACTGACATAAATAAACCTCCGCCATATTTTCTGTGACAATTATATATCAATGTCCCCCTCTCAGCACTTGCATACTTTCATAAGAACCTGAAGTTATTTATAATCAGCATAATAATTTATTGTTTTAATACACAAAGGGGTATCCTAATGACTGAAGCGGTAAGCAGCAAATCATTGCAGAAAGCTAATCTTGAAGAGAAGATTGCATGTTATATCTCGATGGCACTTCTTGTTCTGTTGCCTGTGGAAGAGATAATCTTCGAGTTCTTAAGAAAGTTCAAAGTAGGTTCTTTCAAAAAATTCACTCCGACCAAATATCAGGCGGAGATCATTGCGGGCTTCGGTATCGCTCTGACAGTTCTGGTCGTTGCCCGTATCATATACAAAGCAGTAAAAAAGCAGCTCAAGTTCTATGTTGCTGACGTATTCTACTTTACGCTGATCATCTTCATGCTGCTGTCGATGATCTTCTCCGTTAATTTCGGTGTTTTCTCGGGCGGATCACATTATAACTGCGAATGGCCAACACACTTCCTTTGCTACTTCGGACTGTTCTATGCAGGATCTCTGATCAAGGACTCAACACTTCGTAAAAGGCTTCTTTATGCGTATATTGTTGTTGCACTAATCGAAGCAGTTGTTGCGTTCTTCCAGACATTTGACTGGGAGATCGCATACTGCCTCTTCCGTACAGACCGTATCGCGAAAACAACATACGGTACAGTCCAGAATACAAACTTCTACGGAACACTTGCATGCATTCTCACCGCAGCTGCATCAGGACTTTTCATCTTCAGTTCGAAGATCACGAAGAGCAAGGTATTCAAGTGGGGAATGTTTGCTTTATCCAACTTTGTTTTCTACACACTTCTTGCAAGCCAGGCGCGTCTTGCGTGGCTCGGCATGGCAGGATTTATCTTCTTCTACGCAGTATCACTTGTCGTAATGAGGAAGGGTGCCATCGACAAGGCGTCATTGAAGCAGATAACCATCGATTTCCTTACGCTAATCATCGGATATGTGGCAGTCATAATCATCACAATCATATGCACTCCTTACATAGTAAGCAGAGTGGATTATACGGTTGAGCACGATACATTTGCAACGATCACAGACGAAGGCTTCGGTTCAGGCAGAGGATGGATATGGAAGGTTGCATTCTATGCAACCCGCAATCACCCTCTTACCGGTATCGGCCTTGACAACCTTGGTCAGGGATTCAGAGAGATGCCGACCTATATTGAAGGTGTAAGCCTCGTTCAGGACAAGGGACACAACGAGTATATCCACATAATGGCAACACAGGGTATTCCCGCCATCATCAACTATCTTTTGCTTCTGTTCTATTCTGTATCAAGAGCAGTCAAGAATATATTTGGTGAGAAGGACGATGTTAAGCGCTCACTCCTCTGGATCTGCCTCGGTATCGTTGCAGCATATCTTGCACAGGCACTGTTAAGCAGCAGTGTTCTGAATGTTGCTCCTTACTTCTGGCTGATGCTCGGAATTATTACACCAAGAATTAATCCCATCACTTTCAAAAAGAAGGGGTAACATAAGAAAGGGGGCACACCATGTTCAATTCCCTGATCCGTTATAAGGTCGAAAAGAACAAGAAACTCTTCATCAGGAATTGTGAGATCTCTGATGCCCCCAGACTTGCGGAAGAGAGATTCCCGGCAGAATGCAAAGCAGAGATGGATATCGTTTACAAGGACGGAGACAATCCCCTGAAACTGGATATCTATACTCCATTTGCAAGTTATGGTGCCAAGGAATGCTTCATACTGATCCACGGCGGAGCATTTGTATACGGATCCAAGAGGCTCGACCAGAACTTCGGAATGCATCTTGCGATCAAAGCCGGCATTCCTGTTGTAAATGTTGACTACACGCTCATGCCGGATTCTGACATATCGCAGATAATCAATGAGTTGTTCCATGCGATGAACTATATCAGTAGCAAATACGGAATCAGGAAATTCCACACTGTCGGAGATTCCGCAGGCGGGTATCTTGCATATCTGGTCGCTCTTGCGGCAAGAAGCAGGCTTATCAGGCACGGAGTATGGGTTTTCGAGAAACTCAACGGAACAGTGGAATCTGCAGGTCTCATCTGCCCCGGTATCAGAAATCCGATCAAGGGTTTCCCGGGCTATTACTTTGAGAAAAAGATCGACTCCAGCGGTGAACAGCTCCGTCTTCCGGATTATATCTACGACCTTAATCTCGTTGCTGAGTGCGATACAGGACTCAGAGTTGCAGTGATCACAGGCGAGGATGATTTCCTGAAAGAGCAGGACAGGGAATTTGCGGATCACTTTGAAAATGCTCTGTTCTATGAAGCAAAGAACGACGGCGGACTAAAGATGTTCCATGTCTTCCCGGTAGCCCATCCCGAATGGCCGCAGTCAGTAAAGGCAATAGAGCTGATAGCCGAGAATGCGGTGGGAAGAAGATAAGTTTACGGAAAAACTCACTTAAATAAAAAGGACTGCCGGTCTGAACAATGTCATTAAGTTAAGACAGCCTCTTCAAAGATCCTCATACCGCAAAGGTAAGGGGGTCTTTTTTTTTGAGTGATTTTTGCAGTTAGGGGTTGACACGCACACTCAAGTGTGTGGCCTCTTTGAATCCTTATATCGAAG
>JAFRRJ010000060.1 GCA_017428155.1 Clostridiales bacterium
CTCGAAGGCCTTAATAACAAGATAAAAGTAGCCAAACGAGTTGGCTACGGATTCCGTGACGATGACTATTTTTTTACTCTTGTTAGATACATTACTCTACCTAAAAACTTTATGCTATTCCCACAAAATACGTGAAGAGCCCTATTTTGAGCATCTTTCCGCACAAGCGAAGCGCGGAGGACCTTGATGCGAGAAATGATCTTTTAATTCCTTATTACGTCTACAACATCCCTGACCCGCAGGATCCTGTCGCATGTGCGGTCAAGCTGTTCCTTGCCGGAGATATTGACCGTGACGAAGATGCGTGCCTCAGGACCGTCGACGACAGTATTGAGCTTGACGATGTTGATCTTCTCCTCATTGATCTTGTCGAGGACATCTATCAGCAGGCCGTTGCGGTCCATGGCAACTACGACAAGCTGGACGTCATAGCTCGAGAACTTGGCCTTTGACAGCCACCTTACGGCAACAAGGCGCTGGTACTTCTGCTCGTCCTTATCTGAGTTGCCGCGGTTCTTGATTATGTTCAGGATATTCTTGCAGTTGACCTTGTGAATGCCTACACCCTTTTCCTGTGTAACATAACCTATTATCTCGTCACCGAAGACAGGATGGCAGCACTTTGAGATGTGCGTTGCGATCGTATCAAGACCGTTTACGACTACGGCATCGTTGCTCTGTGCGCGTCTTGCGGCATCGGCACGTGAGCCCCTGGATGGCTTTGTATTTGCCGCCGCAGCAGGATCTGCACCCTGAGGACCGGTCTGGTGAGGGTCGGCACTGAGGGCGTTTATTTTCGCGATGTCATAAGACAGAACCTGCTTGGAGCTGTCAGATGTGACCTTACCCTTAGAAGCCTTGGAATTACGTGTCTGGTCCGCCTTGCCGAGTTCGATCGGGAGCTCGTTAGGGCTGTAGGCGACGTTGCCGTCAGCTGTGACACGGTAGCCTAAAGCGCGGCGTTCCTCTTCGGAAATATTGCGGATATAGTCGTCACGAAGACGTGAGAACACCTTGCTGACGCTGATGGAACCGTAGCCTAAAGCAGCGAACATGTCATCGAGATTCTGGAAGTTGTTGCGCCTCAGGATGGTCTCGATCGACTTGTGCATCAGGAGCTTTGAGGGATCAAAACCGTTACGCGTGATCTCATTTGTCAAAAGCTCACGGCCTGTCGTTATATTGTCGGCACGTGCTTCACGCTTGAACCAGGCATTGATCTTGGAACGCGCGTTGGCCGTGCGTGCAATGGATACCCAGTCACGTGAAGGACCCTTAACAAGCTTTGAAGAAGACTGGATCTCGACAATGTCGCTGTTCTTAAGTTCATAGGACAAAGGGACTATACGTCCGTTGACCTTGGCGCCATGCATATGGTTGCCGATACCCGAGTGGATAGCATAAGCAAAATCGATAGGGCATGAACCCTTAGGAAGCTTGACTACCTCATGCTTCGGCGTGTATACGAAGATCTCGTCAGGAGCGATATTCATCTTGAAGGATTCCAGGAACTCGCCTGAATCGGTGAGCTCGTTCTGAGAATCGATGATCTGCCTCATCTCATTGATCTTCGTGTCGAACCTGTCAGCCTTGAACTCGTGCGAATTGCCGGCTTCCTTATAATGCCAGTGCGCGGCGATACCGAACTCGGCGATCTGGTGCATCGCAAATGTTCTGATCTGCACTTCAAAAGGCGTACCGGTATGGCTTACGACAGTCGTATGGATGGACTGGTATTTATTCTCCTTCGGCATCGCGATATAGTCCTTAAAACGCCCCGGTACATGCTGATACATCTCATGGATGATACCCAGCACCTGATAGCATTCGATGACTTCGTCGACTATTATCCTGCACGCGAAAAGATCGTATATCTCGTCTATCGTCTTACCCTTCTCGTGCATCTTCTTGTAGATGCTGTAGAAATGCTTCGGACGGCCTTCAATATCGTAGTGGTCAATGCCGTTTTCCTCAAGCTTCGCGCGGATCTCGGAGACAACGTCCTCCATGAAGTCCTCGCGCTGTGCACGGTTGCCGTTGACGAGCTTTACGAGTTCATAGTAGTCGTCGGGATGAAGATATCTCAAGCAGAGATCCTCAAGTTCCCACTTGATCTTGTAGATACCGAACCGGCCTGCAAAAGGAACATAGATATCAAGCGTCTCCTGAGCCTTCTCGATCTGTTTCTCGGGGCTCATGGACTTTAATGTCCTCATGTTGTGCAGACGGTCTGCAAGCTTGATGAATATAACTCTGATATCGTCAGTCAGCGCAATGAACATCTTGCGCACGTTTGAAGCCTGAATATCGACTTTGGAATTGTAGACGACATTATCAAGGCTTAAGTTGAGCTTTGTAACGCCGTCAACAAGACTGCATACAACCGGGCCGAATTTCTCGGTGACCATCTGGTCGTCAACTACCGTATCTTCAATCGTATCGTGAAGGAGAGCAGCCTGGATCGTTGCCGAATCCACCTTAAGGTCAGCGAGGATAAGAGCCACTGCGACAGGATGCATGATGTAAGGCTCGCCTGTCTTTCTCTTCTGGTTGCGGTGCGCCTTGAAAGCGAAGATAAATGCTTTCTCCATCTCCTGGTTATCCTCTTCGATGTCCTTCTCGTCGAGGTTTGCAGCGCGCGCATATTCATCGTAGATCTTCACGATCTCACGGAATTTCTCTTCCAGCTCCTGAGGGATCTCGGGCTTGATACTGTCGTCCTGAAGATAAGCGCGTTCGGCCTCAGCCTGCACTTCCTCCTCGGTTACGGCATTAAATGCTTTGTCGTTCTTGCCCTTAGTCACCTTGTATTCTCCTATATACCTCAGAATCACTGAGTTTTACTTTGTCTCCGGTCCTCAATATGTTAAAGCATACTCTCATCGGCGTTACTGTCCTTAATCTTATAAGGTTGCAGTCAGCGAAAACCTCGAGGCATCTTTTTGCCTGGAACGGAGTCACCGGTACATCATAATTGTTTGACACCAATCTTGCAAGAAGACTTAAGTCGACAGTGGACATTGCCGCACCGCCAAAACGCTCCAAAGCCTTGTAGCAAGCGCCATACTGCTCAGGAGACGGCTTCATCTGATCCACTATGTCCTCACCGGGTGCCATCTTGGCTATCTGATCCATACCAAGTCCGCTTGAATAGAGCTTCTCGGCGATATCAGACTTCTGCCACATAAAGCCCGTGGGCACTTCAGGTCTGATATCCTCAAGATGAAGGCTCAGTGAAGTCTCACCGCGGTAACAGTATTCATTGAGTGTATAAGCAATATCGATCCTGTCACCTGCTCTCAGGATATTGTAGTAATCACCCATTCCGAAGCCTACTGCAGAAAGGCTTATCTTACCTTTGGAATCAGTCAGGTCGAGTCTTACATGGGCTCCGCCGCTCATCTGCGCGATATTGGTGATGACAAGTCCGTTGGTGACAAAGACAGGCTTCGGATTTCCTATGCCGAAGGGCCTTAATTTGCTGACTTCATAGTATGAATCGAAGTCCAGTCCTTCAGGAAGGATCTCACATTCGGCGTTGATTACATCGTCCTCATTCTCCTCGCCGGACTGACCTTTTTCCTCAATGATCCTGGCCGACTCGTTCTCGAGCGCTTCCATAAAAGCACACATCTCAGTCTTCCTTACAAGAAGGCCTGCTGCTTTCTTATGTCCGCCAAAATTCACCAGTTTGTCTGATATCCTCTCAAGACAATCGTAGAGGTCAAAGTCGCCGAATGCCCTTCCGGAACCTTTGGCGCATCCGGGCTCTGTCGAATCGTCAGTAAAGACCAGCGCAGAACGTCCGTAGTACTGCGAGAGCTTTCCCGCAACGATACCCAGAACGCCCTGGTGCCAATCCTTGCCGTACACCACGATCGGACCGCAGGTGTTTGTAAGTGACCATTTGTCGGGCCTGGAAGGGTTCTCGAGTTGTGATCTTGCCTCATCGAAAACCTTCGCTTCGATCTCTTTGCGCTCATCATTCTCTTTTGTAAGATCCATGGCGGCAGATCTTGCTTCCGTAGGATTATTCTCAAGGAAGAGCTTTAGTGCGTCAGCCGAATCGTAGAGTCTTCCTGCCGCATTGATACGCGGTACGAAATTAAACGAGATAAATGTCTCATCCAAAGTCTTTCCGGGTGTCAGGAGCATCTCATTCATAACGCCGACACCGACATTGGAAGGATTCTTCATGCTCTTAAATGCACGCTTGATTATGGTCCTGTTCTCATTAGTTACCGACACGAGATCCGCGATCGTCGCAAGTCCGGCAAGCTCTACAGCCTGGCGCCAGATATTGCCGGTAACCTTGTGTCTGCCATCCTTGCCAAGCGCCTCAACGACCTTTAACGCGACACCTGCGCCGCAAAGATCAATAAAAGGATATGTGTTGTCCGGCCTCTTTGCGCAGATAACACAGTCTGCCGCAGGCAGTTCATCCTTGACGTTGTGGTGGTCTGTAACGATCACCTTGATGCCTCTGTTCTTGAGTTCCTGGACAGTATCTACATTCGTTACTCCGCAGTCTACGGTAATGACAAGATCCGGCTTCTTCTCGATGACCTTATCCATTATCTTCTCCGTAAGGCCATAGCCATGCTCAGACCTGTGCGGAACGATATAATGCACATTGATCTGATGGCTCCTGAAATACCTTACGAGGATGGAAGTCGCCGTAACGCCGTCACAGTCGTAGTCTCCGTAAACAAGGATCTTGCCCTTTCTGTCCATCGTATCATTAATGATATCGACAGCTTTACGCATGTCATTATAAAGGAACGGATCGTGCCAGATTCCGTCATCCTCAGACAAAAACTGTTCTACTGATTGGCCTTCGGTTATACCGCGGTTCTTAAGCAAAACATTAAGCAGAGTATCGGCATCCGCTACCTTCCGGGATGCCGATAAGCGCCAGTTCTTACCAGTCAACAACATTCTCAAATCTCAACTTTATCTTTATTGAGGATATTATATCCGAACAGGCGTAAGTTTACAAAACCGCAAACAAAAACTGTCCCAAAGCAATGCTTTGAGACAGTCCGTTAATTAAGTCTTATTAATGCTTTCTCTTGCGAGCTGCTTCAGACTTCTTCTTTCTCTTTACAGAAGGCTTCTCGTAGTGTTCTCTCTTACGAACTTCTGCAAGTACGCCTGACTTTGCGCAAGAACGCTTAAATCTGCGAAGTGCACTGTCAAGGGACTCGCCTTCCTTAACTTTAATCTCAGACATCTTTATCCCCCCTCTCGTGCGTGGATTTCAAACTCGCATATTATATAAGACGGTAACTGATAAGTCAAACCTTATTGCACGTATTGTTCAGCCGACAGGAAAGAGCGGCACATCAGCAAGCAGGAGAGCAACAATACAGCCGATGGAGATTGCAGGTGCTAAAGACACTTTTCTTTTCTTTGATCTGCATACGAGCGCGAAAATAATGCCAAGCACAACTGCAATACCCGCTGCCATGCATGCGCCTCTGATATGCAGGAACAAAAGCAGGCACATAGCAAGCTTTGTGGGACCGTAGCTTTGCTTTGTTCCTAAGATCTTAGAGATAACAGCTGTTGCAATTGCCATCAGAAGACCGGCACATAAAGAAGCCATAAGGCCTTCTATCGTATATCTGTGTATATCAGGCATAAATCCTACTGTGATTATCCATACGACCAGGATAGCGCCAAGGAATCCGTCGGGGATCACTCCTGAATCCCAGTCAGCAAGCGAGAGTCCGAGGAGCAGAACCTCAAGTGCCAGTGTTGCAATAACCACAGCATCGATCGAACCGTGAAGAGCAAGTGTTCCAGCAAATAATAGTCCGAGTATGATTTCAAAGATAAGGTCTCTCGGCGGAACCTTTGAACCGCAGTATCTGCACTTACCCTTAAGTGCGATATATGAGATCACGGGGAAAAGATCTGCCGTGGACAATTCGTGCCCGCACGTGTCGCAGTGGCTGTGACCAAGCATCCAGTTCTCATTACGCACTACACGCCATGCTGTGCAGGTAATAAAACTTGCGAATACCGTGCCGAACAAAAATGCCAGCACAATGAGATATATACCGATGACCGGGATTTCAAAAAGCGGATAAGACAGATTCTCAATCATTTCTTTATCGACCTCACTATTTACACCTGACTCCTGAACTGCAGTCTATTCTAGCATATTTTTTGTTATCGGGTTTTTTGGCAGTGATAAGCGCTGAAATGCTATTGCCGGTATTAATGAGAGCAGGAAGTCCGGATAACCACTTGAAAAAAGGCTTTGTAACATTGTTACAAAGCCTTAAAGCATGCTGATTTATTGCGTTTGGAGTTATACGGTAAACTCTATGGATCTCTTTCCGGTAAGGCTGAATGTACGCTCATCCGGCTGTCCGAATCCCACAAAAAGCTTAATCTTTCCCTCCGGGATTACCTTCTCGCCTCTCGCATTTACGACCCTGAAGCTTCCGGAAGATACCGGGATCTTAACTGATGCATCCTCTCCGGCACCGACTGTTACTCTGGCAAATCCTGCAAGTCTTGTATTCCTGACCTCATCGGGATCATCAGATCTCATGTAGACCTGAACTACTTCGCTGACTTCAATGTCACCCGGATTATTCAGGGATACATTAACGGTTAACCCGCTGTTCTTCGGATCATCGCCCTCATAGTCTATAGAAGTGATATCGAGCTTTCCGTATGTCAGACCGTAACCGAACGGATAGAGAGGTTCGGTCTCGATATAACGGTATGTTCTTCCCTTCATAGAGTAATCCTCAAAATCAGGAAGATCAACGGTGTCTCTGTAGAAAGTCACGGGAAGCTTGCCTGAAGGATTTACCTTGCCGAACAGAATGTCGCCTACCGACTGACCGCCTCTTGCGCCGGGATACCATGCCTGTATGATGGCAGAGGATTTCTCTTCAAGAACAGAAAGATCCATTGCCGATCCTGCCATTACAACTGTAATGAATGGCTTGCCCGATGCTATTACGGTATTGATAAGCTTCCTCTGTGTCTTGGGGAACATAAGATCCGGCTTGTCGCCTGACTCATACATGTTGCCCTCATCGCCTTCCTCGCCCTCAAGCTTTTCGTTGAGGCCTATAACAAGAATAACCAGATCGGATCTGTTCATGACGGCCTTTGCCTCAGCTATCCTGTGGTATTCACGGGACAGGGCATCAGGTTTTGTCTGGCTTATATCGCAGCCTTCAGAATAAAGGATCCTGATATCCTCTCCTGCTGCATTCCTTATGCCCTCCAAAGCCGTTATGTACTCGGACGATGTTCCATAGTAATTGCCGATAAGACACTGCCTGGAATCGGCATTAGGACCGATAACGGATATGACCTTTGTCTTGTTCCGGTCGATCGGAAGGATTCCGTCATTCTTAAGAAGGACAATGCTCTCGTCCGATGCTCTTCTGGCTAAGGCAATGTTCTCCTTGGTCTCGACATCAAGGTAGTTCAGTTTATCGAACTCGGTCTCGTCGAACATTCCGAGTAGGAATCTCGTGGTATAGAGCCTTACGGCGGCAGTCCTTATTTCCTCTTCGGTCACAAGACCTTTGTTGTATGCACTCATGAGGTGGACATATGTGCAGCCGCAGTTAAGGTCACAGCCTTTCTTAAGCGCTAATGCCGCACTCTCTTCACTGTTCTTTGTTATCTTGTGACGCTCATGGAAGTCTCTAATTGCCCAGCAGTCAGATACTATATGACCTTCAAATCCCCACTTGTCACGGATAATATCTTTAAGATAGGAGTGTCCGCAGCACGGCTCACCGTTGGTCCTGTTATATGCACCCATTACAGACTCGACTTTTGCCTCTTCAACACAAACTTCGAAAGCAGGCATATATGTCTCATAAAGGTCCTTATCAGAGCAGGTTGCGTTGAATTCATGCCTTACGGCTTCAGGTCCCGAATGGACTACGAAATGCTTTGCACAGGCAGCGGTCCTCATGTATTCACCGTCACCCTGAAGGCCCTTTATAAATGGAACAGCGAGCCTTGAGATAAGATACGGATCTTCACCGTAAGTCTCCTGGCCTCTTCCCCACCTCGGGTCTCTGAATACGTTTACGTTGGGTGACCAGAATGTAAGTCCCTTAAATATGTCACAGTCGCCGTTAGCTTTGTATTCATTATATTTTGCGCGGCCCTCAGTGCCGCACACCTCACCGATCTTACCCAGAAGATCTGTATCAAATGTGGCGCCGAGACCTATCGCCTGCGGAAAACTGGTAGCCGTGCCGGCTCTGGCAACACCGTGCAGTGTCTCACTCCACCAGTTGTATTCGGGAATGCCCAGACGCTCTATCGCCGGAGAATCGTATCTCAATTGCGAAGCAGCCTCTTCGACAGTCATCTTGCGGACCAGTTCCTCTGCTCTTTTTACGGCTTTTGCTCTGTCCATACACGCAAGTCTCCTTTCGGATTTTGTAAAGACATTTTTATTTTACAGCCTGTAAGCGGGTTCTTATCTACTATACTTCCGTCAAATATTATACCGATTTTGCTATTTTTGCTTGAAAATGACTAATCGAGATTATAGAATACTAGCATTGACTTTCAAGGATGGGGATCCTATGCAATTTAATGACAATTCAGTACCGGGTAAGTACCAACAGCCGATCGGGAGCTTTGTTGGACGTATAGTCAGCAATGACGTTGAAGAGGTAGACTTTCTGCCCGGTTCCAATATGCGTATCTGGTACAACAACCGCTCTGAAGACTACCCTGTTCACATGCACAACTGTCTTGAGATCACAATACCTATCGAGAACTCGTACACATACATTTTCGATGACCGTACGATAATCCTTAAGGAAAAAGAGATCCTGCTCGTACCGCCGGATATGCTTCACAAGATTTCCGGAACAAGATCCGGTATAAGATTCATCTATCTGTTCAAGATAGATTTCCTCAAGGACTTCTTCGACTATGACGAATTCAGAAGAGTTATCAGCGAACCTCTGCTCGTAACACCGGATACACATCCGGATGTATATAATCTTATTTTCGAGCGCTTCATGGAGATCAATGACCTATACTTCTTCTACTCAACGACGGTCAAAGAGATATCTATCTTCAGCAAACTTCTGGACGTTTTCGGAATGCTGATGAAGAAGGATTACTCTGACAGTCTCGTTCTTCCCCAGAACGACAAGCAGCGCGAGATCTACATCAAGTTCAAGACACTTGCTGAATGGCTCGCTATGCACAGCTCGGAAAGCATCTCAATGGATGAGGCTGCCACGCAGGTCGGTTATTCGAAGTTCCATTTCGCAAGACTTTTCAAAGAATATACAGGTATGACATTTAACGACTATCAGACAGCATTAAAGCTTAAAGAGGTAGAGCGGCAGTTAAGCGATACAGATCTTCAGATAAGCGATATTGCGATGGCCTGCGGCTTCAACAACCTGACATCTTTAAGCCGGTGCTTCAAGAAACAATATGGCTGCTCCCCTTCCCAGTTCAGGAACAGAGTCAGGAGAACCAAGAAAAAAATCTGATTTCTTACCGAAGATTCAAGGGCTGTCTCATAATGAGCAGCCTTTTTTGAAGTGTCTCCAAAAGACTGTTCAGCTACAGGGGTTCACTTCATTAAAGACATCGTTTTTTTAAGCCGGGCATAAAAAAACTGCGTCTTTGAGGAGGCAATGTCCAAAGACGCAGTTTGATTATTTTTGTGACCCGTTCAGTTAATACTGAACCTCGTTACGCCGGGAATACAAGTCTTATGACTTGACACCACCCAATGCAACACCTTCAACGATGTATCTGGAGAGGAATGCGTATACGATGATAAGAGGGAGAACCGTGATGGAAAGTCCCAGATAGATCGAACCGAATTCTGTTCTGTAGATATCACCATTGAGCAAGTCAACCATCATAGGGAGCGTAGCCTTCTTCTTATTTGTAAGAAGGATCAAAGGTGTGAAGAGCTGGTTCCAGCTTGCTACATAACCGAAGATTGCCTGTGTAGCAATAGCCGGCTTCATAAGAGGAACAACGATCTGGTTGAAGATTCTGAACTCTCCTGCTCCATCGATTCTTGCAGACTGTACGATTTCCATGGAAAGCGTAGCCTGCAGGTACTGTCTCATGAAGAATACTGTCATAGGAGCGGCAATGGCAGGAAGAATAAGCATTGAGAGCTTATTTGTCAAACCGAGCTTATAAACAGCCTGATAGAAACCGATCATGGTAACTGTACCAGGGATCATCATGATTGCCATGATAATAGCGTTGAATGTATCTCTGAACTTCCACTCATAAGCTGAGATAGCATAAGCGGTAAGTGAAGAGAAGTAAACGTTAAGGATCGTAGCGCCCGTAGAAATGATAAAGGAATTAAGGAAACCCGTTGCAGGGTGGAAGTCTTTACCATTGAATACGGCCCAGTTCTTCTGAAGATTCTGGATAGGATGCTCTGAAATAAAGGAAACAGCATATCTCTGAATCTCAGCGGAACTTCTTGTTGCATTAATGAACATCAAGAAGAAAGGGAATAATGTAAGGATTGAGAAGAAGATAGATACTATGTAAATAACTACTCTAAGTACCTTATCTGATCTTTCAATTGAAGATTTACTAACACTAGACATATCTACTCACCTCAAAACCCTTTCTTTGCAGCCTTAAGCTCTTGTTTTCTAAGCTTCTTAAGTCTTGCTTCATCCTTATCTCTCATAATGAAGAAGAGAATCATTGAGAAGAAGACGATTACCAGGAACAAGACAACGCTTGCTGCTGCAGCTCTATTGTAGAGGTAACTACCTGAGAATGCCTGGTTACGGATGTACATATTCGTTGTAAGACCAGCGTTATTAGCCTGTGTGTTAATAAACTGCTGAGGAACGTCGAACATGTTCAAACCACCGATAAGAGCAGTAACGAGGACGAACAGGAGTATCTGACGGATACAAGGGATCGTAATTCTGAAGAATGTCTGAACTCTGTTAGCACCGTCAATCTCAGCGGCCTCGAAGATCTCAGGACTGATACCGATTACGCCTGCGATAAGGTTGACCATCGTATGACCATACCACTGGAAGAACTGTATAAAGGCGATGATCGACTTTACAGGCCATTCCTTAAGCAAATACTGGTATGGTTCTCTCTGATGACCAAAAAGCTTTGCAATACCACCCATAAGGTCATTGATAGGTCCCTTAGGGAACTGGAACATTACGTTGAACAACATAGCGATTGTTGCTGCCGTAATGATATTAGGCATATAGAACAAAATCTTAAATAAGCCCTGTCCCTTTACCTTTGATCTTCTGTCTGTAAACCAAGCAGTAAACAAAAGACCGAAAGTAATCTGGGGAATGAAGTTCATGATCCAGATGATCCAGGTATTTCTAAATGCCTTAGCAAATGTCTGGGAAGTAAGTACTTCTTTGAAATTCTTGAAGATGTACCAAGCCTCACCTGTCTTAGGATCCTTGAAAGGCAGAATACTCCAATCAGTATTAGCAAGACCTTTAAGATCCGTAAATCCGATTACGAATGTATAAATAACCGGATAAAGAGTAAAAATACAAAATGCAACGATAAACGGAATTGAGAACAAATATCCGTACTTTGCATAGTTAACAAGTTTTTTGTTTCTCATTTAACAGCCTCCACCAGTTTTAAAAAGCGGCAGGGTAAATACCGATCTACCCTGCCGCCACAGCATCTAAAAACTAGATACGATTAGAAAGAGAGGTTATCGTTTACGTTCTGTGTGAACTGAGCGATAGCTGCATCTCTATCACACTCACCGTTAGAATACATGTTAACAGCATCTCTCCAGTAAGAGTTGATCTTCTCATCATACTCTGTCATGCACTTACCGGAAGCATACTCATTACCCTTGATGAATGCAGGGAAGATGTTCTGACCACCGCAGATCTCAACTTCACCGTTAGACTTAGCCATAACTGTACCGGAAGATACGCAGTCCTTTGTTCCGACTTCGCCGTCTACCATTGTACCGTTAGCCCAGAAATACTGAAGTCCTGTGTCAGAAGAGTCAAGTGTTACCCACTCGATGAACTCTTTTACGCCTTCCTTATTGTCTGTGTCCTTGTTAGCGATGAGGTATGTACCACCCCAATAGAAGCCAACCGGCGGAGCGCAAACTCTCCAGTCACCGTTTGTACCTTCACCATCAGCGAAGTTACCACCAACGTTGTCGTGCATGGAGTAGTTGAGGAGCCAAGCAGGTCCGAAGAAGCAGAATGCGTTGTGCTCAGATGTACCGTTCATGTCAGCGAACCATGCAGGCTGCCAGTCAGAAGAAAGGTTGGACAAGCCTTCGTCATGAAGCTTCTTAGACATGTCGAGGAATGCCTCACGCTCAGGAGCGATGTTGAGCTGACCGTCAACAACCCATCCGGAAGATGCGCTGTTCTCAACGGAGTGCCAAATGTCACCGTCACCGGAAACGATAGGATATCCAGCAGCCTTAAGCTTGTCTGCTGCTTCCCAGAACTTATCCCAGCTCTGTGAACCAGAACCGAAGATCTCTTCGATCTTTGCAGGATCGTCTGTGCCAAATACTTCCTGAGCGATGGATGCTCTGTAGATCATAGCACCACCTGTAGCCTGATAACCGAGACCAACAACTTCGCCGTTGCGAGAACCGATGTCGATTGTGTAAGGAGCAATAGCTGCTTCCTTGATCTTAGCGTCTACATCGATGCCGAGTTCCTTGTAAGTAGCTGCAAACTGAGAAGCGCTGCCCTGAGTATACTTCAGAACGAAAGCTGCCTCAGCGGTGTAGAGATCAGGAGCGTCCTGGCCGCCAGCTGCGAGAGCTGCGTCAAGAGCGGGCTGATAAGCACCGTTTGTTGTAGCGATGATTGTTACGTCAACAGTGTACTTCTCACCGAACTCAGGGTGCAGAGAGATGTACTTGTTGACCATGTTAGGAACCTCGTTGGTGAATGACCAAAGATTGATGTGCTCAGAACCAGTACCAAGAGTCATAGTCTCCTTTTCTGTTTCTGTGGGCTCAGTCTCTGCCGTTGTTTCACCATCAGATGTCTCAACGGGTTCTGTGCCGGGCTGTGTTTCAGTTGCAGTGGGCTTTGTGTCGTTGCATCCAGCAGCGATTGCAGCAACCATAGCTACAGAAAGAACACTGGCAATAACCTTTTTCATAAAGTTTCCTCCTTAATGATTTTGTTCGGGGCCTCTTGGCCCTTCTACATTGTAAATATTAGTCAAAAACGGAATATGTTTCTCCACAATTCTTGCTACAATTTATCTATAACTATACAATTTTTGCTTTTTTTGAGTAAATTGTACAATTTTTGCTTTTCTATAAGATAAATTGCATAAAATTGAGTTTGCGGATGTCCTTTTGCACAAAGGTCTCTTGCTGTGCTTGTGCAGATAGTGCAAAAGATCGTTTCATAACACCGCAAACGTCACTTCAAGCAAGTTGATCATTTATGTGATACTATTGGTATGTTTATTATATATATGGAATGCGGAGATTAATATGGCTTCTTCTTTTTTTAACCCGAAGGGTGCTGCAACGAGATTTCTTACAGCAATCTGTAATCTAATAATAGTTAACTTATTATTTATAATAACCTCGATCCCGGTCTTTTCTCTCGGCGCATCACTTACAGCTTTATACAGAATTACGATAGCTATCGTTGCGGGTGATAATCCTGCTGTTTTCAGGGAATATCTTAAAGCATTCAAGGATAACTTCTTAAGATCCACCCTGCTGCTTTTGCTCTATACTGCTCTTTCGGGATTCTTTATTTTCGAGATCTACATGGTAAGGACAATGATGGAACCGCAGTTCGCATGGGCACAGTATCCGGCCTATTTCTTCCTTTTCGCGATTGCAGCATCTTCCCTGTATTCTTTCCCTCTTATCGCTTGGTTTGATACCTCATTTAAGCAGATGCTCAAGAATTCGCTCCTTCTTGCGATCACAAATCTGCCTATTACGATAATGTATATTGTTATTACAGCTGTAATGGCTTACTTGATCTATGAATTCACCATAATACCTTTGAGCTTTATGGTATTCATGGGAATCTCAATCCTCGCATGGTTCTATTCCCTCTTCCTCAAGAAGATCTTTGAAAAGAACGGCGTTACTTTGATCCCGAAGGATGACCTCGAGAAAGAAGACTGATAAGGATCTTTCTTTATAAAAGGTTAAGGCGTTGTCTCAAAAAGACATCGCCTGTTTTGCTGCATGTCATGAAGAACGTCCGCTCCCATTTGATGTTCAACTCATTGTCCGACATTTCAGCCCCGAAATGTTGGACGCGGAGCTGTACACTGCCGACCGGCACAACAGTTTTCCGATGCTCGACTCAATGCTCGACTTTTTACCCTCGAAAAGTCGGTCGGCGACTCGGTTTTGACGGGTCGCATCATGTACAACTTTCTTCCAACTTTTGGGGCAAAAAACTTGGACAAAAAGTTGGAATTAAGCAAAATCCAACATTTGTTCCAACATTTTCGGCAAAAAAGTTGGAAGAAAAATAGCATTTAATGTGACACCGAGCATTGAAGCAGGCACCATCAAAAAGTGCTTCCGCGCCGTGACCCGAAATCCGCCTCCCTCCCAAGACAAAAGAGAGCTGCCTCACATACATGAGACAGCCCCTTTAGTTCATGTTTGCTGATACAAGATCAGTCTGCTTTTTAGATCTTAGCCTTGATCTGGTTGTAGATTCCTTCTGCGTCAAGCTGGAACTCCTTCATGAGGGCGCCTGCCGGGCCGCTCTTACCGAATCTGTCATAGACGCCGATCTTTGTAACCTTAACAGGATACTCTTCAGCAAGAACATCGCATACTGCGCTGCCCATACCGCCGATAACGGAGTGCTCTTCAACTGTGAATACTCTGTTTGTCTTCTTGGCGAACTCAAGGATAGTATCCTTGTCGATGGGCTTGATCGTGTGGATGTTAACGACTGCTGCGCTGATGCCGTCAGCTGCGAGCTTCTCAGCTGCGCCTAATGCCTCTGCAACGCAAACGCCGCAAGCGAAGATGACCATGTCTGTGCCGTCCTTAAGGACAACAGCCTTGCCTACTTCGAACTTGTAGTCAGGATTGTCATTGATAACAGGTACTGCGGCTCTTCCGAATCTCATGTAGAAAGGTCCCTCTGTCTCAGCGGCAGCGAAAACAGCAGCCTTAGCTTCAACGTCATCGGAAGGAACGATTACTGTCATTCCCGGGATAGTTCTCATAAGAGCGATATCCTCAAGGCACTGGTGGGAAGCACCGTCCTCACCTACCGTGATGCCGGCATGCGTAGCGCCGATCTTAACGTTGAGGTGGGGATAACCTATAGAGTTTCTAACCTGCTCGAAGTTTCTGCCTGCTGCAAACATAGCGAAAGATGAAACGAACGGAATCTTGCCGCATGTGGAAAGACCTGCAGCGATGCCTGTCATGTTTGCTTCTGCAATTCCGCAGTCGATATGACGATCCGGGAATGCCTTCTTAAATGTGGAAGTCTTTGTTGCGCCTGCGAGGTCGGCATCAAGAACAACTACGTTGGGGTTCTTCTGGCCGAGTTCTGCGAGTGCGTTACCATAACTCTCACGTGTAGCGATTTTTACTATATCTCCCATGATCATACCTCTGCTTCATATTTTGCTAACTGCTCATCAAGCTCTTTCATAGCCTGCTCATACTCTTCATCAGAAGGAGCCTTGCCATGCCAGCCTGCCTGATTCTCCATGTAGGAAACGCCCTTGCCCTTAGTGGTCTTCATGATGATAGCTGTAGGCTTTCCCTTGCATTCCTTAGCTTTTGCGAATGCATCTCTGATCTGGTCGAAATCGTGACCGTCGATGCAGATCGTATTGAAGTTGAATGCTTCGAGCTTCTTGTCAATCGGATAAGGTGAGCATACATCGTCGATCTTACCGTCGATCTGAAGTCCGTTGTTATCGATAACGACTGTGAGGTTGTCGATACCCTTAGCGCCTGCGAACATGAATGCTTCCCAGATCTGGCCTTCCTGGATCTCACCGTCACCTGTAAGAGCATAAACTCTGTAGGAATCGCCATTGAGCTTTGCAGCGAGAGCCATACCTACTGCAGCGGAAACACCCTGGCCCAAAGAACCGGTGCTCATGTCTACGCCGGGAGTCTCTGTCATGCAGGGATGTCCCTGAAGGTAGGAACCGAGCTTGCGGAGTGTCTTAAGGTCTTCAACGGGGAAGAATCCTCTGTTAGCGAGTGTGGAATAAAGACCCGGAGCTGTGTGACCCTTGGAGAGAACGAATCTGTCTCTGTTAGGATCCTTCGGATTCTTAGGATCAATGTTCATTTCTTCAAAATAAAGATAAGTGAACATATCTGCAGCGGAAAGTGATCCGCCCGGATGGCCGGACTTTGCACTGTGAACTGCTTCAACGATTCCCTTGCGAACTTTGGTCGCTGTGATTTGAAGTTCTTTGTTGTTCATTTTAGGTTTACCCTTTTCTATAGATTTTATCTGCAAGTTATTTACATACGGAAGGGCTTGACCCATAGATCAAGCCCCACCTTATATATCCAAACTATATCAGTTGAACGGAGCGTTAAACGGATTTTCCTTCGGATATCTGTCGCCTGCGGGCTTGTTGTAGCCGATGTCGCAAGGGCAAATTCCGAGATATGTGAAGAGGTTGTAGAGAGCCTTTCCATAGTGACCGAAAGCAACAGCGCCGTGATGAGGGAAGTTCTTCTCGATAAGGAAGTATCTGTAGAATCTGCCCATCTCCTTGATAGCGAAAACGCCTGTGCCGCCGAAAGACTTAGTAGCAACAGGGAGAACCTCACCCTCTGCAACGTAAGCTCTGATCTGGCCGTCAGATGTGGACTGCAGTCTGTAGAATGTGATGTCGCCGGGAACGATGTCGCCCTCGAGAGTACCGTTTGTAACCTCTACAGGGAGAGCACGAGCCATGATCATCTGGTTCTTCATCTCGCAGAAAGCAAGCTTCTTGGAGCATGTGTTACCGCAGTGGAAGCCCATGAATGTATCTGTGAACTTGTAATCGAACTTGCCTGCGATGGACTCATCGTACATGTCGTGAGGTACGGAGTTGTTGATGTCGAGGAGAGTAACGATATCTTCAGAGATAACATATCCGAGGTACTCGGAGAGGCAGCCATAGATATCAACTTCGCAGGATACCGGGATACCCATACCTGTCAAGCGGCTGTTTACATAGCAAGGAACGAACTTGAACTGTGTCTGGAATGCAGGCCAGCACTTACCGGCGATTGCAACATACTTCTTGGAACCCTTGTGAGCCTCAACCCAGTCAAGGAGTGTGAGCTCATACTGAGCGAGCTTCTCTAAGATCTCAGGCTTCTTGTTGCCTGCGCCAAGCTCTTCTGCCATCTCTGCAACCTTAGCAGGGATTCTCTCGTCACCTTCATGATTCTTGAAAGCTTCGAAAAGGTCGAGCTCGGAGTTCTCTTCGATCTCAACGCCCATTCTGTACAAAGGCTCGATGGGAGCGTTGCATGCGAAGAAGTTCTGCGGACGGGGACCGAAAGAAATGATCTTGAGGTTCTTCATAGCGTCGAGAGCTCTAGCTACGGGGATGAACTCGTTGATCATGTCAGCGCACTCTTCTGCGTTTCCGACAGGATACTCAGGAATGTAAGCGTTTACGCCACGGATCTTGAGGTTGTAGGAAGCATTGAGCATACCGCAGTAAGCGTCGCCTCTGCCGCCAACCAGGTCATTCTGTGATTCTTCTGCTGCTGCGCAGAACATAACGGGGCCGCCCCACTGCTGAGCGAGCATTGTCTCGGAGATCTCAGGTCCGAAGTTTCCGAGGTAAACGCAAAGAGCGTTGCAGCCTGCTGCCTTGATGTCAGCAAGAGCCTGCTGCATATGGATCTCAGACTCAACGATACAGATAGGGCACTCATAGATGTCATCAGCACCGTACTTCTCGGTATAAGCCTTAACAAGAGCCTTTCTTCTGTTTACGGAAAGTGATTCCGGGAAGCAGTCACGGGATACTGCTACGATAGCGAGCTTAACGTCGGGTGCGTTAAATAATTTCTTTGACATGTTAGATTTCCTCCATCTGTTTTTTTGTTACGTTGACTTCAATATTAGCACCAATGAGTCCGGGGAAATGTCCCTTCTCACCGGGAGCGTCGGGATGAGCGATAAGCCACTTATTCTTAGCCGTAAGGAGCTTATCTTCGCTGTCTGACTCTGCCAGACAGTCGATATGATCTTCTTCGAGATCAAAGTTTGTTCCGTAAGGAAGAATTACGCCGACCATAAAGCCGTCATCCTCGATTCCGCAGGGAGCATAGTGAAGAGTTGTAGCATAAAGCTCGACAGCTGTGCCCTTACGGATATGGAATGCTTCGATCTTGGATGTGTCATACTGAAAATCGTCTGTAATATCCTGCTGGGAACCCAAAAGAAGGATGCAGTCTGTAGCAGCTACGTTGACCTCAGAAGATCTGTGATACTCAACAGCGTTAAGAAGAGAGTTGTGACCTGCACAGTAGCCTGTCTCAAGCTTTAACTCACCGCCGAAAAGCCTCGTGACATCGACCTTTGCAGATGCCTCTTCAAGAGATGCAACTGTAGGCTCATAAGCTACGCCTTCTGCGGGAAGAGCGATCTTATTAAGTGCCTCGATAACAGGTGCAAAATCGATGTTCTTGACGATTCTTCCGTACTTTTTGAAATTAGAAGAAGTTGCCTCGTAAATTACCATATACCTGCCTCCTTACATGCGGGATAGATTTTTGAGAACTCTTTATATCTTTCATCGTATTTAGCAACGAGCTCAGGATCAGGTACTACGGAAACATGCTTTGAAACCGTAGCTGCGCAAGCGTCTGCAACAGAAGCATACTCACCGCAGGCAACAGCTGCGAGGAGAGCGCCGCCCATTGCGGGGCCTTCGTCATTCTCTGTCTGTGTAAGCTCGATACCCAATACGTTAGATACGATCTTACACCAGAGCTTGGATTTAGCGCCGCCGCCGCAGATGGAGGAACTCTTGATATCAAGACCCATCTTCTTGGCGCACTCGAAAGAATCTCTCAGAGCGAACGCAACGCCTTCCATGACTGCAAGAGTCATATCTTTTCTTGTTGTATCCATTGACATACCGATGAACATCGCACGGCAGTCGGGGTTGTTAAGAGGAGATCTCTCACCCATGAGGTAAGGCAAGAAGAAGATCTTGTTTGTGCCGAGGGCATCAAGGCCTTCCTGTTCCTTGGCATAATCTGCCGTACCGATGATCTCTTCCATCCACCACTTGTTGCAGCTTGCTGCAGAGAGCATGCATCCCATGAGATGGAAGCCGCCGTCTGCATGGTCAAATGCGTGGAGAGAATTTGCTTCATCATTCTTAAATGTATCAGATGAGATGAATATCGTTCCTGAAGTACCGAGGGAGATATTGCATCCGCCGTTGCCGATGATCCCCATACCTACAGCTGCTGCAGCATTATCGCCTGCACCTGCGGCAATGACACAGTCCTTGTTGATTCCGAGCTTCTCGGCAATCTCAGGAAGGATCTTGCCGATAGCTTCGTAACTCTCGAATACCTGGGGAAGCCATTCAGCCTTCATGTCCAGGATCTTGAGCATCTCGTCGGACCACTTTCTGTTCTCGCAGTCGAAGTAGAGCGTGCCTGAAGCATCAGATACGTCCGTAGCGAAAACGCCGGAGAGCCTGTATGCAAGATAATCCTTAGGAAGAAGGATCTTAGCGATCTTCGCAAAATTCTCCGGTTCATTCTTATGTACCCACATTACCTTCGGAGCAGTAAAACCTGCGAAAGCAATGTTGCCTGTGTACTTGGATAAATTAGCTTTGCCGATCTCGTTATTGAGATAGTCTGTCTCAACCTGTGATCTTCCGTCGTTCCAGAGGATGGCAGGTCTAATTACCTTGCCTTCACTGTCAAGAAGCGTAAGACCGTGCATCTGTCCGCCAAAGCTGATACCTGCGACTTCATTTCCGTCGATACCGTCAAGGAGCTTTGCAAGACCCTTCATGGAACCGTCGAACCAGTCTTCAGGATTCTGTTCAGACCATCCGGTCTGAGGGAAATTTACGGGGTAACTCTCAGAAACAGTTCTGACGATCTCTCCCCCGCTCTTCATCAACAGCAGTTTTACTGCTGAAGTGCCGAGATCAATTCCGATGTAATACATATGAACCTCCCGATTCGCAAAATAGTTCAAATAACATAGTAATGGATTCGGCCCGAAATTGCAGATTTCAAATTGCAAGTATTCCTATTAAATATTTATATATAATAGACAAATTTATACATATCTTGCGATTGGGTTTTGATCCGTTTTTGCTACGCCTAAAAGCGGCTGAATCTTGTGCTGTGAGGTTTTCAAGATTTAAAGAACTCGAAAAGATGTCATTTTTTACAAAAATTGCTATACAAATCTTGCGGGGTAAAATCTAGTGAAAATTGTGGCAAAAGAAGCGTCCCTGTATCGGTCCTGCCCCATTTTCGAGCACGGGAAAAACACCGATATTGCGGTATCCGGTGTGCCACGCCCGCATCCCATACCGCGTTCTTCAGCACTAAAGCAAAAACGGCCGGGTACTGCCCGGCCGCTTGAAGTAAACTTATCGAATATATCACTTAATGTCAGCGTGATAGTCCTGAAGTGCCTTTACCTCGAAAACCCTCTCCTTCGCAGCCTTAATGCCCTCTGCGCAAGCCTTTGCGGCAGCCATCGTTGTGATGTAGGGGATGTGCTGGCGGATCGCATCCTTACGGATATAGGAGTCATCGTGAGCTGAAGTCTTTCCGGCAGGTGTATTGATTACAAGATCTATGTCACGGTTAAGGATCATGTCACCGATATTAGGTCTTCCCTCATAGAGCTTCTTTACCTTCTCGGCTTCGATGCCTGCCTTGACGATCATGTCATATGTGCCGCCGGTAGCAAGGATCTTGAATCCGAGATCAGCAAATGCCTGAGCAACTTCGACCAGATCGACCTTATCAAGATCTGATACTGACAGAAGAACCTTGCCTTCAAGAGGAAGCTCTGTCTTTGTTGCTTCCTGCGCCTTGAAACTTGCTTCGCCGAAGTGGCTGGCAAGACCCAGGACCTCACCGGTGGATCTCATCTCAGGTCCTAATACAGGGTCAACTTCCTGGAACATATTGAACGGGAATACTGCTTCCTTGACTCCGTAGTGAGGGATCACCTTGTCGTGAAGTTCCGGTACGGGTGAAGGTCTGCCTGTGAGGTGGCTGGTCATGATATCCGTAGCGATCTTTACCATGTTGGTGCCTGTAACCTTGGATACGAGCGGAACGGTTCTTGATGCACGCGGGTTGGCCTCGAGAACGAAGACAACACCGTCTTCGATCGCATACTGCATGTTCATGAGACCGACTACGTTCATCTCGACAGCGATCTTTCTCGTGTATTCCTTAATGGTCTCAACGATCTCGGGAGAGAGATTCTTGGAAGGAAGGATGCATGCGGAGTCACCTGAGTGGATTCCTGCAAGTTCGATGTGCTCCATAACAGCAGGAACATAGCAGTTTGTGCCGTCGGAGATCGCGTCTGCCTCACACTCTGTTGCGTGGTGCAGGAAGCGGTCGATGAGGATCGGTCTGTCAGGTGTAACGCCTACTGCGGCATTCATGTAGACTCTCATCATCTCGTCATCGTGAACAACTTCCATTCCTCTTCCGCCAAGGACATAAGAAGGACGAACCATTACGGGGTAGCCGATCTTGTTGGCGATAGCGATAGCCTCGTCAGCATTGACAGCCATGCCTGCCTCAGGCATCGGGATGCCCAGGCGGTTCATCATGGCACGGAAGTGATCTCTGTCTTCCGCAAGGTCGATCGTCTCAGGTGTTGTACCGAGGATATTAACGCCGTTAGCCTTAAGACTTGCAGCAAGGTTCAAAGGTGTCTGGCCTCCGAACTGTGCGATAACGCCGAGAGGCTTCTCCTTCTCGTGGATAGCAAGAACGTCCTCAAGCGTCAGAGGCTCGAAGTAAAGCTTGTCGGAAGTATCGTAGTCTGTTGAAACCGTCTCAGGGTTGCAGTTTACGATGATAGACTCAAAGCCGAGTTTCTTCAAAGCCAGAGCGGCATGTACGCAGCAGTAGTCGAATTCGATTCCCTGGCCGATCCTGTTGGGACCGCCGCCAAGGATCATGATCTTCTTGTTGGACGATACGGGCGACTTGTCTTCAATATGGTAAGAAGAATAATAATATGCCGCATCCTGTGTTCCGGATACATGAACGCCTTCCCAGGCTTCCTTGATCCCGTATTCATAACGTGCGCGGCGGATAAGATCCTCACTGACACTTAAGATCTGTGACAGATACTTGTCGGAGAATCCGTCGAGCTTAGCCTGGCGGAGAACATCTTCTGAAGGGATCCTGCCTGCAGTCTTGATAAGCTCTTCCTCTTCTTCAACGAGCTCTTTCATCTGCTCGATGAACCAGTGCTTGATCTTGGTAAGCTCGTAGAGTTCTTCTACCGTAGCGCCTTTTCTCAAAGCTTCATACATGATGAACTGGCGCTCTGAAGAAGGCTGTGTGAGCTTGAGCATAAGTTCTTCCTTGGTAAGCTTGTTGAAATCTTTTGCAAAACCAAGACCGTATCTGTCTTTCTCCAAAGATCTGATAGCCTTCTGGAATGCTTCCTTATATGTCTTGCCGATGCTCATGACTTCGCCTACGGCTCTCATCTGTGTGCCGAGCTTATCCTGAGCTCCGTGGAACTTCTCGAATGCCCATCTTGCAAACTTGATTACGACATAGTCGCCGTCCGGATAGTACTTATCGAGTGTGCCGTACTTGCCGCAGGGGATCTCATCGAGTGTAAGACCGCATGCGAGCATAGCGGATACCAGAGCGATCGGGAAACCTGTTGCCTTGGAAGCGAGAGCTGAAGATCTTGATGTTCTCGGGTTGATCTCGATAACAACGATCCTTCCTGTCTTGGGGTCGTGAGCGAACTGGCAGTTGCAGCCGCCGATAACCTCTATCGCCTTAACGATCCTGTATGAGTAATCCTGAAGTATCTTCTGGACATCTTCAGAGATAGTGAGCATAGGTGCCGAGCAGAAGGAGTCACCGGTGTGAACGCCGATAGGGTCGATGTTCTCGATGAAGCAGACCGTGATTACGTTGTTCTTTGCGTCTCTTACTACCTCAAGCTCGAGCTCCTCCCAGCCGCTGATCGATTCTTCAACGAGAACCTGATGGATCATGGAAGCTGCAAGACCTCTTTCGACGATAGTCTTAAGCTCGTCAATGTTATAAACAAGACCGCCGCCTGCGCCGCCCATTGTATAGGCAGGTCTGATAACCACAGGGTAACCCAGGTCATCTGCGATCTTTATAGCTTCCTCTACGGAGTAAGCCTCGTGGGATCTGGGCATCTCGATACCAAGAGAAGTCATTGTCTCCTTGAACTCGATTCTGTCCTCACCTCTCTCGATAGCGTCGACCTGAACGCCGATAACCTGAACGCCGTACTTGTCAAGGATACCTGCCTTGGAAAGCTCAGAGCAGAGGTTAAGACCGGACTGGCCGCCTAAGTTAGGGAGAAGCGCGTCGGGGCGCTCTTTTGCGATGATCTGCTCCAAACGCTTAACATTGAGCGGTTCGATGTAGGTTCTGTCCGCAACGTCAGGGTCAGTCATGATGGTAGCCGGATTGGAATTGACGAGAACTATCTCGTAACCGAGCTTCCTTAAGGCCTTGCACGCCTGGGTTCCGGAATAGTCGAACTCACACGCCTGGCCGATGATGATAGGACCTGAACCGATGATGAGGATCTTGTTGATGTCTTCTCTCTTTGGCATAAATACGCCCCCTTTTATAGCCCTTATATAAATTTACTAGAGAGAATTCTAACATAGATGTTCTCGTCTTTGAACTTTAATTTTTTTAGATTAAAATACTTTGTATGAAATCTATAAAACAACAGTCTGAACACTTGTTTTCTGACGCCTCGGAAAGCTCACTTCACGGATTTAAAAGACTTCCGGTGTCTCTTGCTGCCATCACGGCAGCGCTTCTTGTGCTGCCGCTTTCCGGGTGCTTTGAGCCCCGTCCCCAGCAGACAAAATACGAGCTGACCGTCAACACCGCGGCTTCCTTATACAGCGATTACGACTTCGGAGGCGACAGTCTTCCCTTCGGCGTAACACTTCAGGTAGACCCTTCGGTCCTCATATGCTGTGAATTCGATCGAGTGGTCGATGGTGACACGATAATCGTCCACGACCCTGACGGCAACCGCTTAAGAGTCAGGCTCACCGGTATAAATGCCGAGGAATCAGTTCTCGAGGACGAGAGCAAAAACACAGACGAAGGCCGTGCGGCCTCCGCCTTTATAAAAGATCTTCTGTCTAACGTTGATACCGTATATCTCGAATACGATGAAGCTCAGTTCGACCAGTACGACAGGACTCTTGCCTACGTCTGGATCGACACCGGCAGCACATACGTAATGGTCAACGAGATAATGCTCGCTACAGATCATGCTGAACCGGTCTATATCAAACCTAATCTGAGATACGCAGACACCTTCCGTCAATACGAAGATTAATTCAGAAGTTTGCTGACCGTTTCCCTTCTCCCAAAAGCAACTCTGTGTCCGAGTTGCTTTCCTAAGTCACGTAGTGACGATGACCTTGCAGCGAGGATACAGAGTTGCTTTTACTCGTATCCCTGGCGCTTCATTCGCTTGAAATCCTCATCATCCTCTTCGTAATCGCTTTTCGAGCTCTGGAAGAACTTCGGATCAAAGTCACTCTGATACTGTGCAGAAGCAGGAGCAGAAGGCTTTGAAGTTACCGGATTTGAAGGCTGCTCCGGTCTTCCGCTCGTATATGTCTGTGCAAAACTTCCGACACTGATGCCCGGATCTGAATCATCACCTTTTTTGCTCTTGATCAGCGTGCTGATCATCTTGATAAACATGCTGCCGGATATTAATGTCCATACCAGACCGAAGACAAGCAAAAAACCTCCCATAGAAGCATCCGGTGCCGTCGAATTCATCAAAGAAACACCTCCGATGATGACTCCGATTCCGACAACGACAAACGGGATAAGGAAAACAACCGCAAATACTGATATGGCTTTTGTCGCGGTATTAGCCGCAGCATTTACCTGCGCCGCAGCCTGAGGAGCTGAGGGATCGAACCCCAGCGGAACCTCCTCGTATTCTATATGCCTGTCATTCCTGTATTTTTTGATCATCAATACGATTATCGGCACGAAGATACATAAGACTATGAATACCGGCATGAATGCGGAAACGATGCGGGATACCTTTGAAGGACCGGGTTCAAGATTGTTCCGTGCGTTTCTGACTGCCTGGGCAAAGGCTTCCTCAAAAGAAGTACCGGGATCTTTTCCGCTTTCCAAATTGTGCTGTACCAGATTACCGAATTCACTGAAAGCCTTTTCAGTGATTATTCTGTCAGTCTCGTCACCCTGAACTGCTTCCCACCGGTATTCAGGGATCCTCGACCTCGCCCTGCCAAGTTCAGTGCTGTAGGATTCCGGAATTGAATAAACGATCACCCAGTGCTGTTCGTCATCACAGATGTCAAGATACTTGTCGAATGTATACTGGGCAAGAGAATAGTAATCCTTTTCCCAGCCTTCGTTGTACATCGTGTAGAGCACCGGGCAGATTCCCGTAATCTCCTGGTACTCGACAAGGACTTCCGTAAGGGAATCCTCGTTATCTATGACATTTATGTCATCGCAGACACGCGGAACATCATCGTACTCAGGATCGATCCTGAACGCGAGCTCCGAGGATATTCCAAAGATGGACATAACTGAGAAGACCGCGGCAAACAAAGCCACTGCAATGACCGATCCCAGACTCGTCTTTCCCGGCTTGGATGTTGCGTATATGTACTCATCTTTTCCCAGTGTATGGTTATGCCTTATAAAGCGCCTTGCACCCGGGAAATAATGTGTTGAGATATGCGGACTGTTTGAACTGCCTGAACCGCCTGAACTGCTGTGGAATCCACCGCTGTGTGAACCGCCTCCTGATGAATGTGGCATTTTCTATTCCTCCCTTAATTCCTTATTATCCGTCTTATTGCACGGGAACCACTGCCGCGAAAAGAAGATCTTCAGATCCGCTGTTGATCAGGGAATGCGAATGTCCTTCAGGACAATAGTGAATCATTCCCGCCTTGACGGCTTCTTCACCATCATCGTAAAGCACCTTGCCCTCACCTTCAAGAATGAAGATCATCTCACAGCTTCCCTCATGCTTGTGGTAGCCGATAGATGAACCCGGAACGAGCTTTCCGTGCATCATTTTGTTGACGCCGTCAGTAAACATCTTGTTGTAAAAGATGCCCTCTCCGCCTTTGAAGCCGGGATTTGCCGTCCATTCCGCCTGAGTGTAATCGAAAACCATTTTTCTCCTCCAATTATGCTGAAACACTATGTTTGTAACATTGTTACACTGTTGATCCGCACCTTGAGACACCTCTCATCCGAACGTCTCAAGCGCTTCATCTATATTTATATCAGAATACTCCACTTCACATGAGAATACTCTGGCTATATCAAGAATACCGCATCCTTTGATCACAAGATCTGCAAGAAGATAGACAGACTCTGAAGCAAATCTTCCGGCGCCCTTATAGCGGTAAAGCAGATAAGCTGCAAAGTTTCTAAATGACTTCTCATTATCCAGCACCGCTTTATCCTCTTCCTCTACAGATACAGGGTCTTTGATTACCCTGCTTAAAAGCCTGCTCCACTTGGGATCTAAAACTTCCATTCCGTCGAAGATCTCTGCCCTGAGCTTTGATCCTGCCCTTCTTCCGCCGCTTATGGAAGAGAGCGTCTCCGTCAAAGGCACGTCACCGTCAAATACGGCTTTAACATAACCCGGAAGCTCGATTTCAGATCCGTCATCTGAGATCAGGGCAAAGGGCATCTTGGCATTCAGCACCAGACGGCAGGCTTCCTCGCACACAAGACCTATCCCGCCTTCGATGTGGTCGTCAAATGTGTTGTAATAGCGCGGATGTTCCCTGCAGATGTCACACAGATAGTCCTCACCGCGGCTTATGATCATTTCACAAAGATTGTCATCTCTTAAGAACGGGCATCTGCCGTCGTCTCTTAATACGAAGTATCCGTCTTTGAGCCTGGCAGAGATGTAAGGATCTTTCTCAAATCTTTTAAGTGATTCCTCATCGATGCCGATCACCCAGCCGGCACAGCACGTATGAGCGCATTTATCAGCCTTGCACCGGAAATCCTTACAATAATCGGGCCAGTAGATCTTCATATAATCTCTCCAAATATAACTTACTCCGTTTAAGATTATAACACTTCTGAATACTGCACTCCCAAAAAGAAAAAACTTCCGGATACACCTTGTAGCTTTGCGAGGTTGGGTCATGGGGAAGAGGGAGCCTTGTAAAGCTTGTGGTGTATTCCGGAAGTTCCCGGTAAAGGGCCGGTATGTGCTTAAGGATCCTGCTTCTATACTCAGGATCCGGCCTCTGGTGTTGGAAGATGAAATCAATTTGATTTGCCGCTTGCGGGATGTATAATTACCTTTGCAGAAAGAGAACGCTTTAAGCGCCTGTGGCGGGTCCGGCACGTTCCCTATGAGGCTTCGCAGGCAGCCGGAATGTGTACGATCTTGTACATCCAAGTATTTACTTGGATTTAATGATTTCTCTTTCTGCTTTTATTTTATGATATCTGCGGTTTTCCCGTTTCTGTACTCGATCAGTTTTTCCGTAAATTCCACGGAACGTCTGCGCATGATGAGCAAGTCGATCAGTATCGCCGCGATGTAGAAGGCTGCAATTATGATGCCTAGAGCTATCCACATCACCGGTGTTCCCACTCCTTCAAAAATACCCATAACATAGAACATGAGCACTTCCGCGGGAACAAACAAAATGTAAAAGACAGTAAGATCGAATATGAATCCTTTGCTCTTCATCAGTTTTGTGAAGAATGCGAAAACAAAACTCATTGAACCCCATACGCAAAACGCAAGAAGCTTTAAGAGGAACACCGCAGATACGCCGGTGATACCTGTGGCAAGAGATACGGCTGCCACGCAGAGCACGAGCCACGCGTACGAGAACGCAACCGAGTTCCTGAAATATATCAACAGTTTCTTTATATCTTCCATGACTGTTATCCTTCTAATCCGATCAATTCCTTGAGTGCTCTTACGTAACGTCTGGAGATCACTATGACCTCGCCGTTGGTGAGCGTCGCAAGAATGTTTCTGGTAACTTCGGGCTTGAGCTTTGTTATCTTGTCGAGGTTTACGATAACTGATTTGGAGCACCTGAAGAAGGTCTTCTCATCGAGCATCTCTTCAAGCTCGTAAAGTCTCTTGTCCGTTGAAAGCACGCTGCCCTGCGTATACAGAAAAGTCTTTTTGTCCACTGATTCGATGTATAAGATCTCACTTACGGAGACGTTATGGGCATGACCGTCCGCCATACCCATTATCCGCTCATCGAAGCGGGATATATAACGTCCCAGTCTCTCTATCTCGTCCGTGACTTCACGGCAGTGGATCTCCACTATCGTTCCGGACTCGATATCATTCTTGATCGTTACATCCATTGACTGCTCCTAAATAAATCCCATATTTACGGCTAATTATAATTCAACTTTTGTCTTTTGCGAACGCTTGAGATTTCTGCATTCAACGAGGAGACATGTCGATGTAACGATCTGGCAGAGAGCAAGGAATAAAGGAATGTATACTGCCGGCAGGAAGATCGATACTGCAGTGGTTCCGATTGTTTCCACAAGGGACATAACAAGATATGTCTTGCTGCTGTATAACCAAGAGAACGGCAGGAGGTGCGCACCGAAGATCATTCCGAATATCATGAGAGCTGCGCCGGGGCAGTTGCTGTATGCCCACATCATGATTACCAAATAAAGGTTCTGATTAAGTACGCATAACAATCCGAGCTTGTTGAAAGGCTGTCTGATATTCCTGAAAACGTGAGCACCGATTATCTTCGAGAAGAGCAATACGAGCGGGATCAGAAGTGCCGGAGCGTATGTCATCAGAGTATTCTTCATTCCGAGTTCCCAAGGCATAATCCAGATGACCGTTACGAGTGACCAGATGATTACCGATGCCATCATGAACGGGGCGCCTTTCATCTGCTGGAGCGATGCCTCTGTCCTCAGCTCATTAAAATCCGTGCTGAGAGGCGTAACAACTTTCCTTGCCTTGACTGCTGCTTTAGTGTTTGTAATGTCTGTCATTTTCTTATACCCCCTTGTTTTGTCTGGTGTTGATGTCATTATATCGGCCCTGTTTCTGCGCTCAATAGTTTGGAGACCAAGCGGTACAAGGAGCGGACCTAAGCGGAACATTTTCGATGCCACGGGCGCGAAAACGGCCCGGAGCTGAAGCTTTTCGAGCACGTGGGCAGATACGCCCGGAGGATGATTTTCGGGCGCGCGGGCAGATACGATTATTCTTGACAACTATATCGGGACACGATATACTCGGGTAACGATATATCGTAAGCCGATATAAAGGAGGTGCAGCAAAATGCCACAGCAAGCGTTGACGGAAGCCGTGTTTTACATACTGCTTTCACTGCAGAAACCGCTTCATGGATACGGAATAATCCAGAACGTGGAAGAACTGTCACACGGGCGTGTGAAGCTCGCAGCGGGAACGTTGTACGGAGCTCTGAATTCGCTCGTTGATAAGGGATGGATAGATGCCCTGCCGGAGAACCCGGAGAGCCGCAAAAAGGAATACGTGATCACAAGATCGGGCAAGAACGTCCTTAGCGAGGAACTTGACAGGCTCTCGGAGCTGGTCGACAACGGCAAGAGGCTTTTGGGAGGAAAATAATATGCGCAGAGTCGTTCACAAGATCTACTGGATCTGGCAGCTCGAGAAGGAGGAAGCCTGGATCAATGAGATGGCTTCACACGGTTACGCTCTTGAACATGCGGGAAGATTAACATATTCGTTCGATGAGACGGAACCGGGTAAATACACCTATAAGTCCCTCTTTCTCAGGGGTTCGGCGAACAGCGCCGAGAACATAAAGTACTTCAGGTTTCTCGAGGAGATGGGCATAAAGATCGTATGCTTCATCAACTACCCCGGAACATGCTGGGTATATACCAGAGCCCCTAAGGAGGATTTCCCTGACGGGATCGAGATCTACTCGGATATCGACTCGAAGATCAACTACACGGGTGTTATGGCAGGATACATGATCTTCGTAAATATAATTACATGTTTTGCTGCCATGCTGAACCTGTCAATAGGTCTCAACAGCCGCAATGGATTTGCACCCGTAAATCTCATAATGGGAATATGGCTGGTGGCACTCTTCACGGCATCAGTCATTGCGACCGTAAGGATCTTCATAAAGATTGCAAGGCTCAAAAAAGAGCGCGCTATACACGAATAAAACAATACTTAATCATTATCCGGAGGAAATAAAATGGAACAATTATCAAATCAGCAAAGGCTCCGTCCCTGGATGGGAATTCTTCTTTTCGCAGTTGAATTGGCGGTTTTTATATTCGCATTCACTCCGCTTCAGCTTAATCTCGGCATCCCGGGTCTTGTAATAACCGAACTAGGATTCGTAGTACTTGCACTGGCTTTCTGCCTCATACGCAAAGTAAAGATCAAAGAGGTGTTTCCTGTTAAGAAATTCAAGATAAGAGAACTGTTCGGCTGTCTTCTTCTCATTGCAGGAGCATTCCCGCTCTCATTGCTGTTCGTTGCTTTCTCAGCTACGATCATCCCCTCAAGCGCTGCGGAAGCACAGGGTATCAACAATATGCTCTACGGTACGATGAGCTATCCCATTACAGTATTGGTCGTAGGACTAATGCCTGCCATCTGTGAGGAGATGCTCCACAGAGGTGCGATCCTAAGCAGCATGAGAAAAATCAGGAACGAGAATCTCATCATACTCATAATGGGTCTGTTCTTCGGAATCTTCCATCTTTCAGTCTTAAGATTCCTCAGCACGGCATTTCTTGGCTTGCTCCTGAGCTATGTCGTTGTTAAGAAAAACAATATCCTACTGTCCATGATCATGCACTTTACCAACAACCTGGTCGCATTATCGATCGGATTCATCTCGGCAAAGAGTGAAGCCGTTCAGGCAGCCGCTGCAACACAGATAGACTACTCTTCCCTGCTTGGAACTTACATGCTCCTTTGTGTTGCTTCCCCGATGGTAATTGCACTCGGAATGTTCCTCATCGAGGGCAGATCATTCAGAAAGATCAAGCTGCTTTTCGCCGGTATCGTGTGCGCACTGTTTCTTGTTGGCGGTATAGGTCTTACCGTTGCCAATGCCTCGAAAAACATGCTCTTAAACTCGCAGATCAGCTACAGGATTACCGCTGACGCCAAGGAAGACCGTTCACTTTCCTTCGATGTCCCGGAAGACCGTGAAGCAACAGTCGTCGTGGTCGTCACAAATGCCAAGGGCGACTACAACGTCAGGATCGACGGTGATAAAGGCAGCAACATCATAAACGCGCCCGTTCCTCAGGGAACGCTCAGGATGATCAACTACAACATTGGTCTTCAGGCCGACCACTACACGGTCACCATTGCAGCGGGCGACAATGCAGTCGGTGAGCAGCCGGTATTCCAGGTGACGGTCAGGTGACGCTGAACATATCAACAACATTTTTCACGGCAAATTCACGGCCATGCCGTGAAAACGCCGTGAATATTATCGATAAACAGCATTTTTCACGGCAAATTCACGGCCATGCCGTGAAAATGCCGTGAATTTTATCATTTGCCGTGAATCAGAATCAGGATTGGAATCAGAAACAGAAACAGGATCAGAAACACAATCAGAATCAGCAACAGAAACATAAGCAAAAAGGCTGTCTCATTCCGAGGCAGCCCGTATAATTACTCAAGTTATGAGATCTATCAGTTCTCGTGATCGTAAGGATGGATCGTCTCGATCGTTCCGTCTTCTGCGATGTTGAGTTTTGTGAACTTGACGCTTCTCTTGTGGGAGCATCCGCCGGATCTCTTTGCATCGTGATAGAACAGATACCATTCACCGTCGATCTGAACGATGGAGTGATGTGTTGTCCAGCCGATTACAGGCTCCATGATCCTTCCCTTGTATGTGAAAGGGCCTACAGGTGAATCACCTTCCGCATAGCAGAGATAGTGTGTCGTACCTGTTGAGTATGAGAAATAGTACTTGCCGTTGAACTTGTGCATCCAGGGATCTTCGAAGTATCTTCTGTCCTCATCCTTAGCCTTGATGGGCTCGCCGTTCTCGTCGAGGATCGTGATCATCTTAGGTGCTTCAACGTAAGCATCCATGCTCTGCTTGAACTCTGCGACAAGGGGTCCTAAAGCCTTCTCATCACCCTCAGGACGGTGCTCATTGGGATTGAAGGAACCTGACTGCCACATCTCGAGCTGGCCGCCCCAGAGTCCGCCGTTATAGCACCAGATCCTGCCGTCATCATCAACAAGGACTGCGGGGTCAATGCTGTAGCTGCCCTGGATAAAATTCTCCTGAGGCTTGAATGGACCTACGGGCGAATCGGACTCGGCAACGCCGATCCTGAAGATATCGTCCTTGTCCTTAGCCGGGAAAACAAGATAATACTTGCCGTTAAGATAGACAGCATCAGGTGCCCAAAGCTGTCTTGATACCCACGGGATATCATCCTCGCTTATAGCCACTCCGTTGTCTACGCACTCGCTGTCAAGAGAATCCATTGAAAGGATGTGATAGTCCTTCATGACATACTGCTCACCGTCGTCATCCTCGGGAATATCAAGGTCTTCGTCGTGAGAAGGATAAATGTAGATCTTGCCGTTAAATACATGTGCAGAAGGGTCTGCCGTGTAAATGTTGGTAACAAGGTCTTTTCTCTCATTCTTTTTCATTTGCTTCTTTACCTCTGTTGCTTTTTTAACACTACAATTAAGTGAATGGTATCATTTAATCAGGGTGTTTGTAAACTAATAAAATCAACGGGAAATGCGCATTCTTCCTAAATTGCGTTTTCAGGCAAAATGCAGCAAGATTTGTATAATCTCCGACCGCGAAAAACGCACTTTCTTCCATTAGTCAATTCAAATTGTCAAAAAAGAGTTATAATTATGGAGTACATATTCAGGCTCGTTATTTATCCATCCGGAAGGCAAAGGCAGTATGATCGAAAGCCTAAAGAACATTCAGCTTGACCTAATGCTCGTATTGTGCGGCATCTCGGCTGCCACTGCTTTTTTCATGGCCTTATCCAAAAGTCTTGATAAAGAGCGCAAGTTCTATCTGATACTCACCAATATCTTTGCGGTTCTTCTCCTGCATTTTGACAGGGCTTCATATATCTACAGAGGCGACACCAGTGAGATGGGCTACTGGATGGTAAGGATCAGCAACTTCATCGTTTTCTGCATGGTACTGATGATAGTCTGGGCGTTCAACCATTATGTCCGCGACATCTACTCCGACGAGACCGGTATTAAGAAGATACCTTTCAGATTGAGGCTCATTGATTATCTTGTCCTCGCCGGACTTGTACTCCTTATAATCTCGCAGTTTACGGGACTCTATTACACTTTCGATTCAGGCAACCGCTATGTGCGTTCACCGTATTTTATTATCAGCATGATCATTCCGCTGACGATGCTTCTGCTTCAGCTTTCGGTCATACTCCAGTATCACAAATACTTCAAGAACGGTCTTCTGATATCACTGATCCTCTTTACGACGCTCCCGCTGATCGCAGGTCTTCTGCAGCTTAAGTTCTACGGGTTATCGCTTATCAACATAACTACCGGGTTCCTTACATCGATGCTGTATCTTTTCGCGCTCAAGGACATGAATACGACAGTCGAGCATGCGCGGAAGATCGAAGTGGACTACCTGAAAAATGAAAGTGAAGGGATCAAGCGCCTGTTCTCACAGACAACGGAAGCACTTGCAAGTGCGATCGATGCCAAGGACAAGTATACCAAGGGTCATTCTTCCAGAGTAGCGGAATACTCGAGAAAGATAGCAGAGCTCGCAGGCAAGAATCCTCAGGAGTGCGATGAGATCTACTATGCTGCGCTCCTTCACGACGTAGGAAAGATCGGAATCTCAAAGACGATCCTCAACAAAAAAGGAAAGCTCTCGGACGAGGAATATCAGGTCATCAAGGAACATCCTGATATCGGCGCGCAGATCCTGTCTTCGATATCGGAGTCACCTTACTTAAGCATCGGTGCGAAGTCACACCATGAAAGATACGACGGCAAGGGTTATCCCGAAGGACTTAAGGGCGATGATATTCCCGAGATCGCAAGGATCATTGCAGTTGCCGATGCTTACGATGCGATGACATCCAAGAGGAGTTACCGTGACACCATTCCGCAGCAGGTCGTAAGAGAGGAATTCATCAAGTGTCTGGGCACTCAGTTCGATCCTGTTTTCGGAAAGATCATGATACATTTGATCGATCTTGACAGCGAATTTCTCATGAAGGAGAAAGAGGAAGTAAAGGAGCTTGCGGGCAGGAACGAACTCTTATGTGATGAATACAGATCCTCCGTGTCGGAAGGCATAATCATCACCGGTGAGATAACAAGGATCTCCCTTACTTCAACTCCGCACAAAGGATATCCTGCTGAGCATTCGATCCCTTCGATAATACTGTTTGATTCACTTGACGCGAGGATTCATACAGAGGAAAAGAACATCACAAGGCTTCTGTATTTTGAGTATGGCGAGATAAGATTTGACGGCAGCACGGTCTGCAAAGGTGCGCGGAAGATTCGGGAAAATAAAACGGCAAATCCGGATGCAGTATCATCCAATGCAGGTACAGATTATGAGATAGAAGCCGTTAAGATCAGTGATCACCTGCTCATAAAGCTCATGTCAGATACTGAGACTTCAGAGATCACGATAGCTCTTCCCGACAGCTCAAGATGGGCTTATATCGGACTTACAGGCGAACACTGCAGCATCAGCAATGTCACCATAAGCCGTGACGATGAAGAAGTTCCCGACGGATACATAAAAAGGATCGCGGAAAAGATCAGTTATATCAACGTGCCTGACGGTGATGTTCCGAACATTCAGTCAGACGGCTTCCGCACGGACTCAACTGACGGTATAATCCTTAATGACGGCCACACGCTGAACATCTCATTTCATTCGATGAGCCTTCCTACGGCAAGACTTGTCTGGCATTGTCCTTACTTCAGCATCTTCTCGTCCGGCAACAGCAGGATCAACGGACCTGAATTCCGCGAATACGGACTCGTAAGACTTGACGGCGAGACTTGGGATTCAGACGAATTCGGTTCCAACAAGATCATGATCAACAAGACCGAGGAATTCATCAGCTGGGATGCATGGAAGTCAAAGAACAAGGAAGGGATCGATGTCTCGGTAACAATTACCCGGAGCGGAAATACCGTGACGCTCACGACATCGAATGCCGGAATCGAGCTCACGAATATCACGACGGTCAAGGATGATCCGAAGGAGATATATATTTCACTTACAGGTGATCAGTGCGCCATCACAAATATCAGGATAAAGGAATCTTAAGTGTCTCTAATCGATAAACTCTTTTTGAAGAGCAGCTGGGAAAGGTTTTACAGTTACAAATCAGGTTTAAGATGTTCTAAGAGGTTCAGGAATGAACTCCGTGAATTCATTGACAGTGAAGCTTATCTTGAATATGCTTCCGCAATTGATTCCCTTACTGATCTTCCTTTGCCTTCCAGGTCCGTAATAAGCAAGATGAGCAGTCAGAAAAAACGGACCGTCTACAAGTATCCTTACGGATTCAATATGGTGTTAAAGCTTCTTACTTATCTGACACTTCGAAAATATGACCACATCTATTCGCCTAACCTCTACTCCTTCCGCCCCGGAATCTGCGCTAAAGATGCCATTATGGCTCTCTGCCGCACAAAGGATATACATGAGCTTTATTCATACAAGATCGATGTGAGCGATTACTTCAACTCGATCCCCGTAGACAGGATGTGCGCTCTTCTTGATGAGACAATAAAAGATGATGCAAAGCTCCTCGCATTTATGAAGGCACTGCTTTCAGAGCCAAGGGCGATCTCCGGAGGTGATACGGTCACCGGGCAAAAGGGCATTATGGCAGGCACGCCAATAGCTTCATTCTATGCCAATCTTTACCTCAAGGATCTTGATGAGATCTTCAGGGATAAAGGTGTTTTATATGCAAGATATTCCGATGACATAATCGTTTTCGCGCACGGAGAAGAAGAACTCCGGGAATATAAAGAGATCATCCGCGGACACCTGGAATCAAAGGGTCTTAAGGTCAATCCGGATAAAGAAGTCTCAGGAAGACCTGAAGACGGATTCACTTTCCTTGGAATTCAGGTAAAAGCCGGCAGCATCGACATCGCGCCTGCTTCAGTTGTAAAGCTCAAGCAGAAGATGCGCCGCAAGGCAAGGGCACTTGACCGCTGGAGACACCGGGAAGGCCTTGACGGCACCAAAGCCGCAGCAGCATTCATCAGGATATTCAATCACAAACTGCTTGAAGCAAATGAGGATTCAGACCTCACCTGGAGTCTTTGGTTCTTTCCCGTCATCACCACAACAGAAAGCCTTCACGCGATAGATCTTTACGCACAGGAATTGCTGCGTTTCCTGATCAGCGGCACGCACACCAAATCACGTTTCAATGTGCGCTACGATGACTTGAAAGAACTGGGATATAAAAGCCTCGTTAATGAATACTACCGTGAAGAAAACAGGTAAAAAGTACCACAAATGCCTGATAATTCTAATTTTCATGATTTCAATTAAATAATTAAATAAAGACATCCTCCCTGACAGGTCTCAAAATGCCTCAAAACCCATACCAGTGGTAGAAAAAATAATCAAAAACCCGTAACGCTGGTATCTTAAATGCGACCCACACCCGTGGTATGGTTAGGTAAAGTAATCACGGTAGGTATTTTGAGATAAGGAGGTGATATCTGATGAAAAAGAAAGCTTCAGCGGCACGGGTTTTCGCAACCACTTCGCTGGTACTTGGTACCATATTCTCATTGTTCATACTTTTTATTCTGGGAGTAGGTTCATATCTTAACAAAGCCAAGGCAGCATCAGGCTCAGTCGGGAAGCACAGTCCCGATGTCGCGGCTGTTAATTCCGAAGTAAATGCATTTATGGGCTGGGATGATTCCGGCGAGACAATGGCACCTTATTACGATGAAGACTTCAACACAGAAGAATATAACTATTTGGAAGAGAACGACTTTGTATCCGTCGCACAGGTTCCTCTCTCGACTTTTGCTGCCGACGTGGACACAGGTTCTTACTGCAATCTGAGAAGACTTATCACAGAAGGCTGGGGGCTCGACAATGTCAGATCAGCAGTAAGAACAGAAGAGATGATCAATTACTTCGATTACAAAGTAGACAGCACAGATGATGTCTTCAGTGTTCAGTATTCCGTCGGCAGCTGCCCCTGGAATAAAGCAAACAAGCTGCTGGTATTAACGATGCAGGCGAACAGCACGATGAACATTCCGAACAAAGGCAATAACTTTGTTTTCCTTATAGATACATCAGGTTCAATGTCCGGTGAAGACAAGCTCCCTCTTGCAAAGGAAAGCTTTAAGCTTCTGGCAGGCTCAATGGGTCCTGAAGACAGGATCTCCATCGTAACTTATGCAGGAACCTGGAATACTGTTCTCGAAGGTTCGAACGATTATTCAAAGATCTGCAAGGCACTGGATAAGCTCACCGCAAGCGGCGGTACGAACGGCTCAGGCGGGATCGAAGCAGCATATAAGTGCGCGAAGAAAAACTTCATCGAAGGCGGCAACAACCGCGTTATTCTCGCATCTGACGGTGATATGAATCTCGGCATCACAAGCCAGAGCGGTCTTGTCGATCTGATCACAGAAAAGAAAGAGTCCGGCGTATTCCTCACAGTATTGGGCTTCGGCACAGGCAATTACAGTGACGCGAATATGGAATCCATTGCAGATGCAGGCAATGGTAATTACTTCTATATCGATTCCATAAGCGAAGCTGAAAGAGTGCTTTGCGAGAAGCTTAAGCAGACTACTGTCACCGTTGCAAAAGACGTTAAGTTCCAGCTCGAATTCAATCCGGCAGAAGTAACTTCCTACAGACAGATCGGCTACGAGAACAGGCAGATGTCCGCTACCGATTTCAGTGATGATACAAAGGACGGCGGTGAGATAGGATCGGGCGCACAGGTCACCGTAGTATATGAACTCGTCATCGCCGGCTCAGACTCTGCCGCTGACAGCGGACTTAAGTATCAGGATTCCTCGCTCAGCGACAAAGCTGGAACAGGAGAACTCTGCACAGTGTCTGTACGGTATAAGGATCCTGACTCCGACACGAGTTCTCTGATCGAGTATCCTCTGACTGACAAAGGAATAAGCAACCGTGAAGACTTCGATTTTGTCTGCGCAGTCGTTGAAGCTTCAATGGTAATCAGAGACAGCCGGTATAAAGGCACGTCGACGTTCGACTCAGCTTATGAACTTGCCAGATCAGGCTGTGGTGACAACAAATACAGAACAGAGTTTTGTGACCTCCTCGTCAAGCTTGGCGCGGACGGCTGACAGAATATTTTTCGATCACACTCACCCTTTCAAAAGTGGTTCCGGGAAAGCTTCTGGTATCCCGGGACCATCTTTTGTTATGAAGCAGAACAAGTTGCCCGTAAGATACGATAACGTTATCATTAGGATATCAGAGAATTTGAGAAGAGGTCTGATCTTAATATGTTTGATCCGCAAACGAACCGTTATCCGTATCCTTTGGTGACTGACAGGCATTATCTGGAGATACATAAAAACCGTGGTTTTGTTTTTGATACCAGATATCCTTATATCGACAGATCACGTATGTTCAGGTTCAGGCAGAATATGACAAGACTCCTTCTTAATGTTGTGGTCTTCCCCATAGCGACGATCCGTCTCGGGCTTAAGACAGAAGGCCGCGAGAACCTTAAGAAATACAAGAACGTTCTCGATAACGGCGTCATCTCTGTGTGCAACCATGTGCATATGTGGGACTACATCGCGGTCATGAAATCCATCCGTCCTTACAGATCAAATCTCCTGGCATGGGATAAGAATATCAACGGTGAGAACGGCACACTTATAAGACTTGTCGGCGGGATCCCGATTCCTGAAGACAATATCGCCGCCCAGAAGACTTTTCTTAAAGCATTAAGCGGTCTTTTATCAGAGCACGGCTGGCTTCACATCTATGCGGAAGGAAGCATGTGGGAATACTACGCTCCTGTCCGCCCGTTCAAGCGCGGCGCTGCATTTATCGCTGTAAGCAACAACAAACCGGTCATTCCGCTTGGCATCTCCTACCGCGAGCCCGGCCGGATCAGGAAGCATATCTTCCGTCAGACAGCATGCTTTACACTTCGCATCGGCGAACCTATTTATCCGGACACCAGCCTTAAGCCCAAAGAACGCGAGAAGGATCTCACTATACGCTCGCACAACGCTGTATGCAGACTTGCAGGCATTGACCCGGAACAGAATATATATGGCCCTGTTTTCGACGATTCTAAACGCATAGATTACTATACTGACACCTACGGCGTCGGCTATAAGGGTTCATGGTAAAGAAATCAGGTTTGCTTATATATTTATCCGCGCGAAAATGCGTCATTCCTCAACGGAGATCATAGCCTTAAGCGATCTGTGGATCATAATGATTCCGATGACGTCCAGTACGAATATGAAGCTTAAGATCACGCCGGCGATCAAGAGTGCCGTAGGGCGCTTCTTATTCTTAATGCAGAAGCCGATACTGTAAATGATGTCCGGAAGCCCGGTCATAAGCATATAGACATATGTCAGGCACACACCGATGACGGCTGCTAATGGAATTCCGAACATGAGGAACGGATTAAGCATTCCGGCGAAGAGTAAGATCCAAAGGACTATATTTAATACGAAGAAAGGTATCATCGCGATCTTAACACCGACCGTAATGCCGGTAAGAGGCTTCTCATTCTTTACTGTGCCGGCGATGCCGAATCCCAAAGCGGTAATACCCGTAAGGATCGATATAGCAAGCAGTATGAAGACCAGCTTGACATTGAGATCTCCGGTGTCAACTGATTTCATCATTCCATATAAGGGTACTGCAATAAAACCCTGCATCAGGTAGAGCACGGTAATCATAACGATAAGAAGTATCTTGCATACCCGCATGAGACGCGGTCTCTTCACTAAGACCTTCTTAATTTCCGGTGTTGTATTTTCCATTATTATTCACGTCCTATTCCTTAATTCGCCAACATTCTACCACTTAAACAACTGAACTTCGGGCTGTGCCTTAATACTGCCTCAAAAAAGATCACGATATGATGCAAGTCATATTCTCGCGCGCGAAAAAAAGCCCAAACAATACACAAAGGCTGCCTTTTGAAAGACAGCCTCTGCGTCAATCCGGGGTCTATTCCCTGTTACTGCATGTTATTCTGCAACGAGCATATTGTATGCTTCGATCTTCCTGATCCTTCTTGTCTGCAAAAGTGCAAGGAAGAAAGATGCGATTGCAAGGCCTGCAGCGATTATCACTACTCCCGGAACAGGGATATCGAAGCTGCACTTAACCAGTCCGAACAGATGCATGAATGTAGACATATAAGGATTAGCCAGATAGTAGGAAGCAACCGAGAAAACGATCACAGATGCAAGTACCGAAGGCATGAAGCTCAATGCTGTCTGTAGCATGAGGCTTCCTGATGTGTAACCCAAAGCCTTTAAGATTCCATAGTCCTTACGCTTGTGATAAACGAGCGACTTGATAAGCAGGAAAAGGATCAAGGCAATGACAACTACGGATATCGTGCACATAACGATGAGCATCATAGCTGAAATACTCTTGAATGTAGTCATGCTGCCTTCAAGGATCTCGAAGAAATTCATAGTGTTTACAATATGCCCGCCGAACCTGTCTTTGCAGTCCTCAAGAACATTGTCGGTAGCAGCCTTGTTATCCTTTGAATCGGCGGATTCTTCCTTAAGATCGAACCAGTACCATGCAGGAATGTGATCCATATTCATGATTCGTTCTGCCGCATCGAATGTGAAGATCGCCTCACGGCCGTTGTTATTCGTTGTCTGAATATATCCTGTTATCAGGTAAGAGTATGAATTTTCACCGAGGGTAAGCTCGATCTCATCGCCGACATCAATTCCGTATACTTTTGCGAATGCACCGCTTACTGCAACTTCGTTGTCGTACTGAGGCAGTCTTCCTTTGTAGCACAGATCCCGGTTGTTCATTTTCGACATATCATCAACAATGTATGTGAAAAGGCTTTCCTTATCCTCGTAGTAGAAATTTGTATTGATGATCTTTCTGATGTTCTTGATATCCGATCTTGATTTTAGATAATCAAGGCCTTCATCAGCGGTATCATTGTCAAAAGTTACAACACCTGAACACATTTCAGTCATAAGGATCTCAAGCTTCGGATGACGGCTGAAGTTCTCATACATAAGAAGAGCGATCACGCATGTGAAGATCATGAATCCGGTTACGATGAATGTGATCACGTTCTGCTTCATGTTGCCGATAAACGTCTTCATCGCCAGGCTTGAGTTAAGGCTTAAAGATGTCTTATCAAGAGCCACATGATTCTTCCTGAAATTGTGTGATTCGATACCTTCTCTCAATGCCACGATCGGATGGATCTTCGACACCTTGGAAGCACAGATGACCGTAACGGTAACTGTAAATAAGATAATGAACACTACCGGAATTACAGCAGCCGGAAGATTGAATGATACCTGATATGGGAAACCCATCTGACCGATTACTATATTTGCGAATATAGGCATTACAAGATATGCCGCAGCGATACCTGTGATACTTGCAAGAACAGAGAGGATAAAGAACCAGAAAACAAGTGATGCCTTTATGTCTTTTCCGGTATATCCGATAGCCTTAAGTGCACCTAAAGTCTTCATGTTCTCTTTTATATAGTTGGAGATGCAGTTGGCAAGCATCATTGCCACCGCGGTAACAACCAGGGATGTGAGCACAAGAAAAGATACAGCGAGGATAAGCCCGATAAATGTTCTGGACTTTACAACAGTATCAATATCAAAACCTGCCACTATTGCAACGGGATTGATCTTGAGCAGTTCGTTTCTGTTTTTGATCTTGAATCTTCCGTTGCTGACGCCGTCTTTCAGTTCATATATGATCATTAGACCTTCAGCAGTCTCACCGTTTCTTTCAAGGATCTTATTATATGTGTTGTCATCGATCACCAGCGAAAACAAACCCGCGTTGTTGCAGCCGCCATAAGTCAATGCGGTAAAACCCTTTACGGTAAAGATGTATTTGACGCCTTCTAATTCAAAATCGAAAGTATCATTTAATCTTATCCCGCCACCGGTATAAAACTGGTAAGGAAGATAGATATAGTCGCCTGTGACGGAAGAATCTTCAAGGATAACTTCCACCCTGTCCATCTCCCTGCTGAAAGCACTGCTGTCACTAAGTGATATGTCTATTGAAACATCACCGGTGCCGAAAGGGATCGGAATTGCACCGAACTGAAGGTTTCTGTATACAAAAAACCTGTCAGTATCATCCTTGATAAGTTCTTCGATCTTTTCGCCGGTAATATCTTCTATGCCGTTTCTGACCATGATATATCCGTCGCCGGCATCAAGACGTTCAGCTTCTTTTCGCGCTGTCGGGAGCGCATCGAAAAATATCATCAGTGATATGCCGATCAGTACGGTGGAAATAAACATCAAAAAGAACAATCCGACTGACGTACCTCTGTTTTTCCTGAGGTTCGACCTGGTAAGTAATAATGTCTTTTCCATGATTACCACCCCATCGTAGCAAGAAAGCCCGCTAACTTCTGATGACGCTCTTTGTCACCTGAAACATACCTGCCCAAAATGCACTCGCCTGCAATCTCGCCGTCCTTTACATAAAGGATGCGGTTGCCTCTTCTTGCGCTGTTGATATCATGTGTGACCATAACGATCGACTGGCCCTTTTCATTGAAACCGGTAAGTGTATCAAGAACAGCCTTACCTGTCTGCGAGTTAAGTGCTCCTGTGGGCTCGTCAGCGAAAACAAGCTTCGGGTCGTTGATCAATGCCCTTGCGATACCAACACGCTGTGCCTCACCTCCTGAGATCTGTGTAGGAAATTTGCCCCAGAGAGTCTCATCGATATTAACTGACTTAAGAAGTTCGCCGGCCTTTTTTGCAAGAACTTTCTTATCCTTATAGACAAGAAGCCCTGCTGCCATAATGTTATCCAAAACGCTCATGGAATCCACAAGATATACCTGCTGAAAAACAAATCCGCAGTTGCTTCTTCTGAAGAGCGCAAGCTCATCATTATTCATTTTTGTGATGTCCGTACCGTCGAAAGTGATACTTCCCAGTGTCGGTTTATCCATGCCTGACAATGAATAAAGAAGTGTTGACTTGCCTGCACCTGAAGCACCCATGATAACCGTAAAATCACCTTCGAAGATCTCAAGATCAATATTTTTAAGGACGTGCTGCTGCACGCCTCCATTGGAAAATGTCTTGCAAAGCTTCTTAGTCTCAATAATGTTTTTCATGTCTTCTTACCTCCTTATGGCATAAGGATACTTTTTCAACCCTTAATTGCCTTTAAGGATTTCTTAAATAGTTCTTAAATCAGTTTTCGCCTTTAAATAATACAAATAAAAAGAGACCATCTCAACGAAATGGTCTCTTTATATTATTGATTTTAAGCTGCCTTAAACAATTACACTTCTTTGCGTTTCTTAACAAATATAACAGCTGATAAACCACATACACAGACGGCGAAGACCAATGCTGCTCCAATGTATGCCGCAGGTCCCGTTACTTCTCCTGTAGAAGGTATGCTTGCCGAGACATCAGTCTTTGCCGGATCCTGAGCCTTAGCCGCTACCGTTACCTTAGTGGTTATCGAGCCGTCACTGAAGGTGATCTTAACCTCGTGTTCACCTGCAGTTAATGTGCTTAAGAAGTCTTTCTTGATCGTGATGATAGTACTGCCCTTTGTTACTGTGTACTGCTCATTGACCTTCATATCTGTGCCGTCGATTGTTGCGCTGCTGAAGTAGTCGATACAGTTCTCATCATCTACGTTTCTGTGAACATCTATGACGATATCAGAATTTATACCATCACCTTTTACTTCTCCGACAGTATAAACGGGCTTGATGTTTTCCTTATAGACAGGCGAATAAGTAGCATCTCTTGTTACCTCGGGAAGTTTTTCATTTAAACCATATATTTCCGATCCGTTTGTCCAGCCGTCGAAAGTAAATGTAGACGTTCCAGATTCTTCCTTTTCAGGTGTCTTTCCGGTATATACAGGAACTGAATCATACTCCCAGTATCCTGACTGGATCACACCTCCGTCAGCATCAGTAAAAGTTACCGTATAAGAAATAATATTAGTAAAAAACAAAGGTATATATGTTACAGGACCTGTTACTTGGGGAAGTTCCTCATCCTCTGCGAAGTAGTCAGCTCCGCATTCCCAACCGACAAATGAATATTTATACTGTTGTGTAGGTTCCTTCTCAGGTGTTTTTCCATTATAGGATGGAACAGCTCCATACTCAAGATCGTCCGCCTGAAGTACTGTTCCGTATGCATCCAGGAACTCGACCCGGTATTTGTCCGGCTTAAAAGATACAGTTACCTTGCAGTCACCGGTCCAATTATTGAAATCGTAATCAGGCATAAGGTATTTTCCGTTGGCAGGAGACAATTCTTTTTCTACATCTTTACTATTTTTATCCTTGACAATGAAAAGGACTTTATCAACTGAATAATGCTGATCAGGTGTAATTGTAATCTCATCCGATCCATGAACTTTTGCATTACCTGAGATCGATCCGCCAGCAGTTTTTTCGTATGTGGCATTATAATAAATATCCAATACATCAGAAGAAATACCGTTAAATGCACTGCTGGTTTTCTCATAGACTTCTCTATCAATTATTATGCTCGTAAGGCTTGTGCAGTAAGCAAAAGCACTTTGACCTATCGAAGTTACGCTATTAGGTATTGTTATGCTCGTAAGGCTTGTGCAGTAAGCAAAAGCACTTTGACCTATCGAAGTTACGCTATTAGGTATTGTTATGCTCGTTAGGCTTTCGCAGTAAGCAAAAGCACTATCACCTATTGATGTTACGCTATTAGGTATTGTTATGCTCGTTAGGCTTGTGCAGCCAAAAAAAGCACTACCTATTGATTTTACGCTATTAGGTATTGTTATGCTCGTTAGGCTTGTGCACTCTTGAAATGCTTTATTACCAATCGAAGTTACGCTATTAGGTATTGTTATGCTCGTTAGGCTTTCGCAGTAAGCAAAAGTTTGTAAACCTATTGATGTTACGCTATCAGGTATTGTTATGCTCGTAAGGCTTATGCATCCTAGAAATGCGTAATTACCAATCGAAGTTACGCTATTGGGTATTGTTATGCTCGTAAGGCTTTTGCAGTTTTCAAAAGTACTATTACCTATTACTGTTACGCTATTAGGTATTTTTATGCTCGTAAGGCTTTTGCAGTTTGAAAATGCATCTGCACCTATTGAAGTTACACCATCTTTAATTTCCACTTTTTTAATATTCTGATTTACATAAAAAGCCCTATCCTTCATTCCACCTGTACCGGAAATAGTCAGCGTTCCATCACTATCTAATGTCCAGGTTACATTGCTGCCATCGGTACCACAGTTACCTTGGTCTTTTATTTCCGCAGCTTTAATCTTAAAACCCGGGAATAATGCAAAAACAAAAACTAATGAGATAATTACACCTGCAATTCCGGATATGGTTCTGCTCATAAAACTTGTCACCCCTGTTAATCAAAAAAATGTTTTGTGTAGAGAAATCGCCGACTATTTAACTATATTAGTATAACATGGATAAAATAAAACTTAATAAGTATTACAGATTATATTTTTTCAAATGCTTATAAATCAGATCAAAAAGAGGTTACCCTTTTGGACAACCTCTTGCTTTTGTTTTTGGTTAATGCGATCTGCAGGACAGGTCGGGATCGATCTCATTGTCACTCAGTGAATTTTCTAAGCAATCCTGATATATACTGAGACCTCAAATCCTTTCTCAAGGTTTCTAAGACCGAGTTTACCATCCATCTTTTCCATGAAGTAATCTGCAAGGAAGAGACCCAGACCGGCGCCGTCCTTATCGCTTGCGTTGCTGCCTCTTCTGAATTTTTCCTTAAGCAGGGGGATTTCTTCCTCATTAACACCCGGACCTTCGTCGGCAATTCTTATAACGAGATAATCTCCGGCGGTCTCGGCAGCCACATTAATGGAAGTATCTGCGTATTTATATGAATTCATGAATATATTATCGAACACCTGCTGGAGCCTTAACTTATCAATGAACACGTTGCAATTAGCAATGTTGAAACCACCCGCACGGTTAAGATAATCGGCGTTTTTGATAAGTCCTGAAATGACGTCAGACGGCTGCATTCCGGGATTTACATCGATCTCAGTGATGTCCTGGACGCTTGATGTGAAGAGGTTATCAATAAGCGATTTGATCTGGTCTGTTTTCGCATTGATAACTCCGAACATCTCTTTCGTGCGTTCCTCTTTTGTAATGGCCATTCCGACTTCGGAAGTTGACTTGATAGAAGCTACCGGAGTCTTTATGTCATGTGATAATTTAGCAATCATTTCTTTCTTCTCATCGCTCGCTTTTTTCTCAGCGATCCTGGCTCTCTTAAGTTCGGATCTCATGAGATCAAAGCTTTCTGTGAACGCACCGAAAACATGCCCTTTATCCATCGTCAACGGCATGTCGAGATTGCCTTCAGCGACTCTTGCCGCAAAGCCGGAAAGCCTGGCAAAAGGCGTTATCATTGTTCTCTTAAGATAGAAATACCATGAGATTATTATCACAAGCTGAAGCACCCCGATTATTACGAATGTAATTATGGTATTTCTCTTAAATCCTTCTATCCGGGTGCCCATGTCATAGTCGAAGATCACTTTGCCGGTCAGCTCGCCGTCAATTTCAAGATCCAGTATCAGCCCTCTTGTTTTTATCGCCTCATTGACCGATTCGCATAACCCGTCGCGTGTCTTATACAGGAGATTTCCCTCATTATCGATAATGACATAATCGAGTTCTTTGTCGTACGCGGAAGTATCACCGAAGTTCTCTTTAATTGAATAGATGCACTCATTTACCTTAACGGGATCAGTCTTTATATCCTGTATTCTTGTGACCATGAAAAAACATGCCAGAGCTTCGGCAACAAATGTGAGTATCATCAATAAGATAAAGGGGGCTTTCTTCATCCGTTCTCCTCTGAGGATACAAACTTATAGCCTTCCTTCCAGACTGTGACAATATATTTAGGATCCTGGGGATCTTTCTCGATAGCTTCCCTGATCTTTCTTATGTGGACATTCAGTGTGCCATCCGTAGTGAATCTGTCATTCCAGACATTGTCGAAGATCTCTGTTTTTGTAACAAGCCTGTTCCTGTTCTCAATAAGGTAATCGAGAAGTTTCCACTCGATCGATGTTATCTTCTTTTCTTCCCCATGCACGAAAACAGTTTTGTTCACAGTATCGAGCTTAAGGTATCCGTCATCGAAATCAGCTTTCTTCGGAGTGTCATTTTCGACGCTTGCAAAACGCTTTAAAACGACCTTTACCTTTGCGAGCAGAACACCAAGCGAATAAGGTTTCTCGATGTAATCGTCGCCTCCGATATTAAGTGCGATTATCTTATCGTCATCCGAGTTGCGCGCAGAGATAAAAAGGATCGGAATATTAAGTGTCTGACGGATCTTCTTGCAGAGTTCAAAACCGCTGCCGTCAGATAAATTGATGTCCAGAAGCACCAGGGACGGCTCGTTATTGCCCAGGAAAGCATCTGCTTCCGCACTGGAGAAAACAACGGCAGTCTTAACATCGAACATGTTAAAATACTCTGCAGTATTATTTGCGAGTTCTTTCTCATCATCGATTATCAGGCAATCATATTTCACGTCTTACTCGTCTCCCAAAAAAAGTTCATTCTCTGTCCCTGTTACGCGGAAATACTGATAACTTAATGATTTTACTTCAAATACTCCTGTTATGCCAATTACATGGCAACCACAAATACCTTCCTGTACGCGTCATCAAGGTGATACCGGAAGATCTCCGGCTTCTGGACCAGCTTAAGATCAAATTCATGCATTTCGCAGATACGTGCTGATATGGCAAGACCAAGTCCTGTTCCTGATCCTGAAGTTCTTGATTCATCACCCGTTACAAACGGTTCGAATATCTGTTCGCAAAGAGGCGAAGGAATGACAGGACCTGAATCAGCCACGAAGATCCTGATATCTTCAGCTGTTGACATAGATTCGCATTTGAGGAAGACCCCTATTTTGGTGCCGTCAGGATTATGCCTTATAGCATTCATTATGAGATTTGTGATGACTCGCTTGAGCTGAACACTGTCAGCGCTTATCAATAAGGGCTTTTCGGGTATATCGATGTCGATCTCATCTCCTGCCGACTCAACATCCGTATAGCAGAGTGCGCAGCACGAGCGGACTAGTTCGCATATATCTATACGCTCCTTCTTTATCGTAAAGCCTTCGCTGTCGAGCTTTACATAATCCAGAAGGAGAAGCGCGATCTCGTTCATCCTTTCGGTCTTTGCCATTATGGCCTCATGGTATTCGGGCTGCTTGTCGGCGGGAACAATCCCGTCGTTTAATGCTTTGGCATAACCGTAGACTGTTGTCATTGGAGTCTTAAGATCATGGACTATGTTGGAGATCATAAGATAGCGGCGCTTCTCATCATTTATGCGTGCTTCCTCTTTCTCGCGCTCAAGTTTTCTGATCCTTCTTGCAACTGCGACCGAATAGAGGATTCCGCCTATTATATAAGGCAAAATAAGCACCAGAGCGATCAGAAAAACCGAAAGTAACAATGTTACGACGGACTTTGTATCGGAGCTGAAGACCTCGATTATGGTATTTGCGTCATCGGTATTGCCTTTTGCTATACCGTGATCAGCAAGAAGCTTTGCAAGGAACTGATTGACCTCAACAGGTGATACTTTAAATATCGGAAGGATATTATTTACGATTGCCGTGGCAGCCATTACAAAGAACACCAGGAACAGATTCTCTACCTTGTCGATCTGCATCAGCAGTTCTACAGGTGTGTTCCTGATAAGCCACGGAATAAGCAACGTGTTGGTAAGGAAAACGACAAAAAGCTCCACCACGCTCACGACGGCAAAGACCATGTAGAACCTGGAAAGAATAAAACTCTTTATCTGCTTCTCACTGCCCAAAAGCAAAACCTCCGTATATTCTTAAAGCACCGGAATCATTACGCTTCCAGTCTGTATCCCAGTCCGCGGAGCGTTTTGATGTAACGTGAAGGATCCTCATCGAGCTTTGTGCGGAGCTTGCTTATGGCTACCATGATGTTATTGTCTGCAACGAAGAAATCATCGCCCCATGCATATTCATAGATCTGCTGCTTGGTAAAGACTTTGCCCGGCTGCTTCATCAGAAGCTCCATGATCTTATATTCAACGGATGTAAGTTCAAGAGCACTGCCGCTCTTCAGAAGAAGACATTTCTCAGTATCGAGAACCAGGTCACCGCATGTGATCTTCTCAGCACGCTCATCTCCGCCGCCTAGTGAATAGAATCTTCTTAAGTTCGACTTGACCCTGGCAACCACTTCCAAAGGGTTGAAAGGCTTGCAGATATAATCGTCAGCACCTACATTGAGTCCTAATATCCTCTCGGCATCAGCGGTGCGCGCGGAAATAATCATTACAGGGATATTGCTTACTTCCCTGATATCCTTAAGAACGTGGATGCCGTCCTTGCCGGGCATCATGACATCAAGGAGTACAATATCGGGCTTAAAGCTCCCTATAGCTCCGGCAACCTCGGCGCCTGTGGCAACCTCTTCGACAATGAAGCCGTCGTTCTCGAGATAGAGTCTTAAAAGGTTCCTGATCTCTTTCTCGTCATCTGCGATCAATACTTTGTAGCTCATAATTACTCCGTTTCTTAAGCAGACCGGAGGAGACTGATCTCCTCCGGCTGTGAACATATTATAACCTATTCTTATTCCCGTTGTTATTTAGCTTCGATACCATACTTCAATGTCTCATAGAGAGCTGCATCTGTTGAAGCCTTGTAAGGCTCAACATAGAATACTCCGAGGAAACCCCAGGTGAAGAGTGAGAGGATATCCCAGCCGATGAATGAAAGGTCAAGTAAGAATGACTTCCACTTGTTGCCATGCATGAGCCTTCTGCTCTCAGCCAAAGCATCCTTGTAGTTCATTGTAGGATTCTCGCTCATGATATAAGGTACGAGTCTCCACTGATAGCTCTTGATGATTCCCGGAATGAGGAAGAGCAAGCTCCAGAGGAAGATAAAGAGGTCTCTTAAGAAAGCTGTCTTAACAACATTCTTGTAGTGTGAATCAAATACATATACAAGATTCTTAAGCTTCGCAGGCTCTTCAAGATTCTTTCTGAAGAACTTCCGGCATCCGTATTCGAACGGTGTGAGCAAAAAGTATTTGACCGCAAGTACTATCGCGCTGATGAACAGTGAAAGAACCAGTACTATCACGAAAAGAACGATAAACATTCCTATAGTGAAGTTCGCCAGATCATGTTTGTCATCAGGATCGATATCGAGATAAAAATCACTGTCGGGATCAGTTATATCATCAATTATTTCTGTAGGATCTGTCACGTCAAAATCCTGTTCGTGTATTCTTTCTCTGAATGCCGGGATCGAGAAGCTTCCTCCGTTGAAGCTTGATCCGGATGCGCTGACGATCATTGACAGAATAACTGCTATCAGTACACACTTCCAGTAATTGAGGGTAAATGCCTTCTTACCTCTCTGCTTTACACCTTGCCTTGTCCACATAGTATTCTCTCCTCTAATCTATTTAATCAATAATTGTTTTTGCAGGTTTATTTCCTGTTCCTTACGAGTATCATTCTACATAAGCAACCTTAACCTAAAAATCTCCGAACCTTAACGTAACATTAACTTATATCATCAGTTATCAGCGCATATAAAACAGCGGCAAAGCCTAAACTTCACCGCTGCCGAATACATGCATTATAAATCCGCCTGATTCATCAGATACCAAGGGCTTTTGCAGTGCGTCTTGTCACGTAGGATTTGGTATTCCACCAGCCTTCGTGATCGTAATAATACCTAAGATAAGGCATATGCTGATCGCGGCACTGTTTTCTTAACTTAAACGGATGTGTTTTGTCAGAAAGGATCTCAACTATAAGCTTCTTTGTGCCACCCTGGCTGAAAGTAAATATCAGGTGCTTGCCGTCCCTTAATCTCTCCTTATCTATCTGATAAGAAGCGGCAAAAGCCTCATTGAATAAACTTGTAAAATATTCCTCATAACCAAGTCCGGAGTTAAACTGATTAGTCTCAGAGGGCATTACAGGGCCCCAGGAATCGCCGGACGGCCCGTCAATAACTTTATCAGATCCGGAGAACCTGTTGTCAGCAAGCGGCTCAGAACCTGCAGGAGCAGGCTTATTATTCCTTATCCTTCTTTCATCCTCATCGGCATAGTTTGAAATATCCTCAGCGAGGTCTTTCATCTTACCAAGCGCATTATCAATGTCTTTGCCGCCCTTACCGAACAGATTTGAGAAAAAGCCCATATTTTGCCTCCTTGAAAAGCTCGAAAAAAATTCCTATATGAAATTATTCTATTAAAAAGACATCTTTATATCAAGCGCAGTATAAACATAAAAAAGCACCAGTCATTTGACTGGTGCTTTGGCTCCCCGAACAGGACTTGAACCTGTGACATTTCGGTTAACAGCCGAACGCTCTACCGACTGAGCTATCGAGGAATATAATCCGGCAGCAATCTATCTTCCCGGGCCGTTGCCAGCCGAGTATTGTCGACGCCAGTGAGCTTAACTTCTGTGTTCGGAATGGGAACAGGTGTGGCCTCACCGCAATCACCACCGGAATGGTTGAGAGTCTTATACC
>JAFRRJ010000061.1 GCA_017428155.1 Clostridiales bacterium
AAACGCAATAAAATAAGGCGTTGGCAAGCTCAGGTCCCTACATTCCGTTGCAACTCTAAAACTAACAATTCGTCTAAAAACGGGTTTATTTCCCCGCTTCTAACTCAGGCTATATAAAAGCTGTATAATATAACTGTTCGCCTTAGCTTTTTAGCTAAGATCATGAAAGTTATGTTCATTCAGCTTTCGGGAAAGCTCGCAATTGGTTTGCGGGCTTTTCTTTTTCTTATACTTTTCTATTCAGGATCAATTGAAGAATCAGGATTCACACCGTCGATTTCATAATAATCAAATATAGCCTTCATATCGTCCTGCATTAATAAACAGAACTCAATAATTCTTTGATATTTGTTATCAAGCTGTGCTTCAGATAACCCTTTATAATATAAGAATCTTTCTTTATCGTTCACGATAAAAGGAACGATATCGTACTTCAAACATTCCTTGAACATTATCAAACGACCAACTCTTCCGTTTCCGTCAAAAAACGGATGAATCTTCTCAAAGGCTACATGAAATCTAACGATGTCTTCAATTGAATGTTCCGTCTGTTCATAATATTTGTTAATAAGTTTTTTGATCTGGTCGGAAACTTTTGCCGGTGAAGTAGTTTTTATATCGCCTACCTCGTTTGCATACTTCTTATAGTCTCCTACTACAGCCTCTTTAGACTCAGCGCTAAGAGTATTGTTTTTCAATAAAAGATGCAGTTTCTTAATGTAAGCTTCAGTTAGTTCTTCATTGTATGTATCTAAGACAAAATCAAAACACCTAAAGTGGTTAATTGTTTCTAAAACATCATTAACCTTTATATTATCACCACTTAAAGAATGCGTATCGAATATATAGCGAGTTTGATCGTGTGACAGAGTGCTGCCTTCTATGTGATTTGAATTAAAAGCAAAATCAACCTGCAGCTTATTATATATGCCGCCTGAAATCTTATGCTCCCTTTCATCAAGCATAACATCCACCAAGCATCTTTCACTCATTTCACTAACATCCCTTGTCTTTCTATTTATTGTTACTGTCATTATAACATTTCACTAAACTCAGAAATAAGAAAAGAAACAAATCAGCCCGAACAGAAGCCTGCACGGGCTGATTTGAATACTTTTTAGCCGTTTTCACTATCTGCTTTGACAAAAGAATCAGCATAACCCTTAAGCTTTGCTGCTTCCTTCTGCTCGTCCGACTTCGACACTTTCTCAACGAGAATCGGATTGCCGTTTACAGTTGTAATAAAATCAACCTTTTCCATTTTGTTTTCTCCTTTCATTTATTCTTTACAGGTCTGCACGCAGGCACAGCCACCAATAGCCGCATTCAGATATCCGGATCGTCATCGATCTCGTTATCTACTTCTGGTGCTTCCGTCTTGAATCCATACTCTTCGATGCTCTTCTTTACACCTTTTTCGTAATCGAGACCGGTTGTAAAAGACTTTTCTACCGCATCATAGTGATAGCACTGGTCAGAAAGAAAATCCCTAGGCTCGAGTACAGTCTCATTGACGTTCCTGACCATGGCATTGAGATCCTTAGCATTCGCAGCACCATCATCCTTAATAAGAATAAACTCATGTACGGAAGAAGGAAGCATCCAGAAGCTACCGCCGAGTTCTGCCGCAGCTTTATCAAAGAAGCCAGGATATGCAATAACACCGGCACCCTGAAAGCCACTCTCGTTAGATGCAATATAGGTCGTAATGCCGACCTCAGCAGGGTCAGGAAGCTCATTTGAATCGATAAGATGCCTTATCATATCTCCAAGCGGAACAAAACGCATAGGATCATTTTTGGTGCATGCCAGTTCCGCATCAGTAAAAAGCTGCGCTTCGTCAATGCCGTACATCTCCATAAGAGGCTTGCTTACACAGACAACAGACTTGCCAGCGTCGTCTGACATAGATTCAAGATGGATGGCTACAACGACTGCCATATCGCCAACATCTTTATGTGGTGCATCTTTCAGAATCGGTGAATTGCCTGGAATAAGCCTCAAGTAAGTGTGTTCTCTTACCCTGTCATAATCCGTCACAAAAGACTTTACAGTCTCTTCCTTAGATTTGATGACTGAGATGCTTTCTTCGATGGTGTTACCGATCTTTCGAACAGCAGCGTTAATATCTTCGCCGTCGCATACGTTTCTGTAGATTTCTTCAAGTCTGAAAGCCATAGACATCTTTGAATCCCCTACAGATACCATGAGTCTGTCGGTCATACCGTCTGGAGAATCGATGGTCGTAAACTTAAGCGAAAGATCCTCAAGTCCGCGCTCGTTGATTTCTTCCGATACGAGTTCCATTAACTCTTCTCTGAATTCTTCGTAGTTCATCATGTTCATTTACCTTCTTTCTTTGTATTTTGCCGAGTTCGCTTCGGCTTGTTTATTCATAAAAAAACAGCCCCGAAGGACTGCTTTAATATGCTAGTTTAAATAATTGCCGCTAAATGTCTATTTCATCATCAACTTATGGAACATTTGCCTGAATATCCGGCTGCGGCTGAGTTCCAGTTAAACAATTATCATTTAGGAATGCTTTAAGCGAATGCTTATCATTTTCATTGCCGTAATAATGGGTTAATGCATCATATTAAAAAGACAGCATTAAAGAGATTGTCAGCTTGTTTCTTTATCACGCCACAAATCCGGATCCTGCTTATAAGAACTTATGTCTTCGATCCGGGCGTCTAGCTCGTCAACAAAACCTAATTCTTCGTACCATTCCATTGTTTTTTGCCTTCTATCCGACTCTTATATTTCTATATCATCGATGATTTCATCAATGCTTGAATCGACTTCGTTAAATCTTCTTTCGTACTCGTCAATATCTTCAGGAGTGATCCACTTCGGTTTAACTTCAAGCCCGTTATATAGCTCTCGCATCTTATCTATCTGCTCTTGAACGTTACCAGCCCACAACTTGTTTTCGCCAGTGTTAAGAGCATATTCACAATCGGAACGAAGTCTTGCCAGCAGCTGATATTCAAGTGTCTGCTGTTCTTCTGGTCCTACCTCTTCTTGTAATGACTTCAATTGTTCAGAAGCTTGACTGATTGTGCTTGTAAGAATGGCTATCAAGCTTTGCTGATTGGCTCTTTTTTCCCTTAACAAATCTGGTTCCTTCTTTTCTATCACAAGATTATAGCCACAAGCATCCAGATACTTAATTAAAGTTGATGTTTTGACGTCAAATTCACCACGCTCAAATCTGTATAGTTGTGTAGGACTCCAACCAAGTTTTTTGCTGAGAGCGAGAGCAGATATTCCCTGTGATTGTCTTCTTTTTTTTGCTTCTTGAAGTAGAGGCATGTAAATATTTTTATTCTCGTTCATTTGACACCTCATTATTGTCTGCGGAGTCTTTAATTGTTCTACTGCAATATATTTCAGCTATTGCCATTGTATAGAGTTCAATGTCTATCATTTCAGACTTAAAAGAATCCTTGAAGTATTCTTCTATTTCTTTTGTAGTCATTCCATTAGCTCTCTTAGCGCCTACAAGGGCCTTTATAGCTTCTTGCGTGAGTGTCATAGGTAATTTTCCTTTCCAAGGCACGAAAGAGGAAACCGGCAGCGTCAGAGGGAGTTAACAGCCGCCGGTTCACTTTATGGGGAGAAGGATTTGAAATTGCTTATTCTATGTCTATTCCTTCTTCAGGTTCTTCTGAAAAGAATTCTTCAGGCGGTTCAATCGGTTCCGGTTCTGAAACCGGCTCCTCAACCGTCTCTTCCTTTTTATCATTCTCAATCGGCTGTTCCTTATCCTTTGAGATCTGAGGCTTTCTTCCAAACTGAACGTCGGAAGCATTTAACTTGTGATGCAGCTTTTTGTTCTTGTCGATATAGGAACTCACCGAACCGCAAACACTTATGTTCTGTCCTTTTACAAGGTATTGTGCAGCGTTCTCTGCTTGTTTGCCCCATACAGTTACCGTGATGTAATCCGGTTTAGCATCTTTGCCGAAACCGTTATCAACAGCCATATTGAGATAACAGTAGTTCTTTCCGTTTTCCGTCTGTCTAAGAATCGGTGCTTTGGTGAGGTTGCCGTTAATAATGAAAATGTTGTTCGCGTTCATGTTCATTTCTCCTTTCAATAAAAAAGCAGCCCCGAAGGACTGCTCTATAATCTGTACACACTTGTACATGTTAATAATATCACAACAAAAAAATCTTTCAATGTTTTTTTGAAAATCATAATGGATATTACTGGACCAAAATAAGAAAGAGTCCCAAATGAGACTCTTTCTTGCTTCTAAACCAAATACAAATCACTTGTCAGTCACTTTTTAGTCACTTTATACCCGCAAAAAAGAAAAAAGCCTTGAAAAATCAAGGCTTTTGGTGGAGCGGGATACGAGATTCGGACTCGCGACTTTCACCTTGGCAAGGTGACACTCTACCACTGAGTTAATCCCGCGTGCCTGATTATTATATGGTCGAGTCCCTGATTTGTCAACTCAAAATTTTTAACGATTATTGATCACTTATATCGCTGTCCAAAGCAACGATGACATCATACTCCGGCAGGACCTTCCTTACATCCTCTTTTATGTGCTCGAAAAGCCCCTCCCTGTCACTTGCTTCAAAGTCTATAACAACGTCAAATGTAACCCTTTTCCTTGCCTCATCGATATAAAAACCGTGAAGCTGGAGAACGTGGTCATGCTCAACAACGAGCTTCGTTATCTCATTTCTGATCCTCATCTGCTCGTCATTTGATGTGTTCCTTGAATAGATACCAACAGCCGTAAGTATTACTCCGGTCTCCACGAAGACCTTGTTATTTATCTCTCTTGTCAGCTGATCGATCCTGTCCGCCGTCACAGTATCATCCACCTCAATATGGAGTGAACCCAGATATCTGTCCGGTCCGTAGTTGTGAAGCACGATATCGTAAACACCGTAAACGCCCGGAACTGCTGCCGCAGACGCTTTTACATTCCTTGTGTATTCGCCCTCGACCCTGTGCCCCAACATATCATCGACCGCTTCAAGGATTATCTCTATTCCTGCCTTAAGGATGAAGATGGAGATAACGACGCTTACATATGCCTCGATATTGAACTTGAAGACCATGAAGATCACAGCAGATATAAGCACTGCCGTCGACAGGACCGCATCGAAAAGCGCGTCCGTGCCGGACGATATAAGAAGGTTGGACTTTACTTCCTTTCCCTTCGCCTTCACATACAATCCCAGAATGATCTTAACTACAATTGCAACCGATATGACAGCGAGAGATACCGCAGAGTGCTCGGCATCTACAGGATTGATGATCTTCTTGATCGACTCCCACAAAGCGGTGATACCGGCATAAATAATGAGCGCTGCAACGATCATCTGGCTCAGGTATTCCACCCTTCCGTGTCCTAACGGATGCTTTTTGTCAGGTTTTCTTGCAGCGATCTTTGTTCCGATTATCGTTACGACCGAAGACAGCACGTCACTGAAGTTATTTACCGCATCAAGGACCATGGCAGTCGAATGCACGGCAAGGCCGACCAGAGCCTTAAAAGAAGCCAGCAAAATATTAGCGGCGATACCGATGATTCCGGTCCTTACTATCGTCTTCTCTCTTGAAATGACTTTATCCTGATCTGCCATGATGATTTACCCTGTTATGTATTCTGTAAATGCCGATGCGGCCTGATGCTTAACGCCGCCCGCATATGTCCCTTCAAGTTATAAAGCGGGGCCGCATAAGATTCACGGACCCCGCACTTTCATCATTTTGTCGCTATCAGCTTATGCCGGCTGGAAATTCTCCTTGCCTACACCGCAAACAGGGCAGACCCAATCCTCAGGGATGTCCTCGAATGCCGTGCCGGGTGCAATTCCGCTATCGGGATCACCTGCTTCGGGGTCATATTCGTAGCCGCAAAGAGTGCAAACATACTTCTGCATAATTAAGTCCTCCTGTGAGATTAATGTATTCATTTTACACTTTTTCAGAGGATAAATATAATCTGTCTTCAAATTTCATGGCAGGGGCTCACAACAAGCAAAAACTCTCTCTTCGGACATTTCCGCATGGATGCGGAGCATCCGAGGACTTGGGTCCGAAGAGAGAGCTTTTGTTGTTGGAGCGGGTTACGAGGCTCGAACTCGCGACATTCAGCTTGGGAAGCTGACACTCTACCAACTGAGTTAAACCCGCAAATGGTCTGAAACAAATCTTATCAGACCTTACTATTGAAATCAAACCCGACAGTTACAGGTCAAACACCGGGGCCATCTTGATTCCGGGGTCTTCTGCAAACTTTAAGAAGTCATCGCACATCTCATGCCTGAAATCCTCAGTAGCAAAAGGAAGCCAGAACTGGGTGTCAGAGAAGTTTGCCCACACGAACATGTAGGCAAGGCGCCTTCCGCCTTCAGTGGATCTTATGGCATCAAGCGTAACGGTAAACCAGTCAGGCATTGTATTATCCATCGGCGCAAGACCTTCGAAGTAACCGTTCTCCGTCTCAAGCGAGCGGTAGCCGGTCTCTGTCAGGGCAGTGATCTTTCCGTGCTCTTTTGCTATGTCGTAGATAATATCCAGCGATGAGGAGAGTTTGTGATAGAAGCCGTCACCTTTTCGAGGCTTATCGTGATAAAGATCAAGGCCTAAGATATCGACATATTCATCGCCCGGATAACGGGAAAGATATTCCTCAGAGCTTGATATAGCGCCATTCGGCGAATAAGCGACAGCAAAGTTATCAACACCCTTGTCACCAATAAGATAATCGACAGTATAGCGGAAAAGCGCGACATAGTCCTCATCCGGAAGAAATTCCCTGCCCCACCAGAACCAGTTGCCGTTGTTCTCGTGGAAAGGACGGAAGATCATGGGAATCTTCTCACCTTCAACATCGACACAGGATGAAGCGAACTCGGCTATCAGATCAAGATAGCGGCGGTATTTCGCGTTGAGATCTCCGCCCGGCATAATGCGTCTTCCGCAGTCACCTTCGGTGATATTGGGCGAGTAATCGTAGAATTCATCGCCGCCCAATGTGAAGTTCGGCATGTGCGAAGACAACGTCACAATGACGCCCTGGCGTCTTAAGTTCTTAACTGCCATTACGAGGTCATTCATCTTGCCTTCGTAGCCAAGAAAACTCAAGGTATCAACTCCTACGACCGCCGGGTGGCTTCCGCAGAGGTTCTTACAGTCGGATTCGGTTCCGTCGGTTACGGAAATGGACACGCCGATGTGACCGGCATTCTGCTGGCCGAATAAGATGCTGTCGCCGTCAGAAGCGGCTTTTAAGAGCTCCAAAAGATTTTCGAGCTTGTCAGATCTTTGATATTTGAAGTCCATTAATTTCTGCCCTGCTTCTTCTGAAAATCTCCGAACGGATCCTGAATGTCAGATATGTCACCGCCAAGGTTCTGTATGGCGGACATCATCTCATAGAACAGATCCCTGTCGATCGTCTTCTGGTTGCGGTTGATGTAGTTCTTGAACATAGAGACTGCCCTGTCATCGCCGTAATCAGCAAGACAGATAACAGCATAGATCTTGTTGGTCATGTATCTGAATGCATGTCTTAAAGTCTGATAGATCTCTTCGGTCTTATGCTCCTTGCCGATTCCCGTGAGCATGATAACAACATCCTCACAGGGTCCCTCAAGACCTGTATCTGCATTGCTCTCGAGGATATCGATAAGGAAAGGCTCTGAAATCTCAGGGAACGCCTCGACATAGCGGGCTATTGACTCTGCAACGAATTCACGTGTCTGTCCGTAGCTCATGTATCGGTCAAGAACAGCCTTTACATAGCAGGGCTCCTTCATAAGGATGAGCACGTCAAAGCATGCGATCGCCTTCTGGAACTGCATCTCGAAAATAACATTCTCATCAGAGAGTTCTTCCTCAGTCCATGCGCATTCACCGATGATCCTTCCGCAGTAATCCCTTACTGTGTCTGCGTCATCTGTAGCAATGCTTGCTGCAAGAGAGCCCGGAACGCCGCGGTCGAGATTGAGGGCAGCATACTCAAGAGCTTCAGTCTTCTCATCGAAGCTCATCCCGTCAAAGATCTCTCTCATTGACTTGCCGCCCAGCTTCTCGTCAGGCTCGTTCTCGAGCTTGACCGTAGCCATGTCCGTCTCTTCCTTGGCTAAACGCTGTATATATTCCTCATAAGTCGCCTCATCAACGCCCTCGGGCTTCTGGTCCAGCTTGTCACCGAACTCATCAAGCTTCTGCTCGAGGATCAAAGCACCTATCTTGTCATATCTATCGAGTAATTCTTTAATATCTTCTCTCATGTAAACCTCTGTTATTCAGGTAGTCCTGATTCCTATTTTAACAGCAACTATTGTACTCTGATTGTCCTGTCAAAAAAAGCGTCGCTTTGTAAGAAAACAAAGCGACGCATTTTGGAGGTACCACCCAGATTTGAACTGGGGATCAGGGTTTTGCAGACCCATGCCTTACCACTTGGCTATGGTACCATTGGTGACCCGTACGAGAGTTGAACTCGTTACTCCGCCGTGAAAGGGCGACGTCTTAGCCGGTTGACCAACGGGCCTTTTATGGTAGCGGCAGTGGGATTCGAACCTACGACCTGCCGGGTATGAACCGGACGCTCTGGCCAACTGAGCTATGCCGCCATAAAAGTTGCTTTGAAATTATATCTACTCAAAGTTTTAAAGTCAATAGAAATAAGAAGAAAATGCAATTAATGATTGCACGAAAACTTCCTGTTGCAAAATGTGTTATTGCTTACGCGAAAGATCCCCTTTTGTGCGAGCGCAATTAATAATCGCGGTTTTCCATCTTCCATCTCTGCCATATCTCGCCATTCCTACGGCGCTCTGATATTGAGATCATTGCAGAGAGCTTGGATGCTTTCTCGAAAGCGCGCTTTTCGAACCATTTGGAGATCACCATCCAGCCTGCGAGAATTGCGATCACGGTGACACAGGCGATCATGAGGATCAGGAACGTGTAATTGTAATCATTGAACCCGAAGTTATATCCCGGCGCGCTAGGTACGACCACATATTCGGACGAATCATTGAACAGAGCGAGGAAGATCATTGCGCAAATAAAATGGACACCGGCAATTATCGTTGCCGCTATAAAGCGAGTCCTGCTCCATCTGAACAAGAACGGGATCTTCTCGAACTCCTCGTTGAACAGGAAATTAAAATTGTCGTCGTTTTCGAGTCTCATGCGATAACAATAGCACGAACAATTTCACAATAAAAGAATTTGTTAAGTGGGATGGCTCAAATTGAACGGGACATTTCTTCTAATTTTTTTATCAATTACAATAAACTGCTCTCTATTTTAAGTTCATTTAAGTTTGTGCATTTAACATAAAGCCATAAACGACAGTGAGGTCTGATGAAATGTCTTATCAAAATGTTTTCGAGAGATATGAACTCAAATACTTCCTGACGGCATCTCAAAAGAGATCGCTTTTGGAAGAGATGAACGGAAGGATGAGTCTTGACCGGTACGGCAGGACAACAATCCGCAATATTTACTACGACACGGATTCTTTCAGGCTTATAAGAGATTCCCTTGATCACCCGGTCTACAAAGAAAAACTGAGAATAAGATCTTACCAAAGAGCAGTAAGCGAAGACATGGTCTTCGTTGAGATCAAGAAGAAATTCGAAGACGTTACCTACAAAAGGCGTGTTGCCATGACGAAAGCATCAGCAGAAGACTGGATAGACAAAGGAAATGTTTTTCCGTTCCGGTCACAGATAACATCGGAGATAGATTACTTTCTTAAATTCTACGAAGGCATAAAGGCAAAAGCATTTTTAAGTTACGAGAGAGAAGCTTATTCAGACGGACGGAATGAGGAATTCAGACTGACATTAGACGAGAACATCCTGGCCAGAGATACTGATCTGGATCTCGGCAGCGACATCTGGGGGACTTCACTTCTTCCCTCCGGCATAACACTTATGGAAGTTAAGATACAGGGCGCCATGCCGGTTTGGATGGCAAGGTTCCTAAGCAGAAACAGCCTTAGTAAAGTTACTTTCTCAAAGTACGGCACATATTACAAAGACTGCCTCAGGGCATGTCAGATTACAGAAAGGAGTCTGATCTATGCTTGATCTTTTTGAATCCATCATGCCTTCAACAGGTATTACACCTTCGATATTTATCATCCTCGTTCTCATATCACTGGTCTTAGGCAGCATCATTGCCCTGATTCACACATATAAGAACGATTACACCAGAAGCTTTGTCATGACACTGGCGATCCTCCCTGCTGTCGTTAGCGTCGTCATCTTGATGGTAAACGGCAACATAGGAGCAGGAGTTGCAGTTGCAGGTGCTTTTAGTCTCGTAAGATTCAGGTCTGCTCCCGGAACTGCCAGAGAGATAGTCGCGATATTCGTTGCTATGGGCTTAGGACTCATCCTGGGGATGGGCTATGTCGGATACGCTGCCCTTTTCACGGTCCTGATCGGACTTGCCATCCTCTGCTACTCGAGATTCGGTTTTGACGGCAAAAAACCGCAAAAAAAGAATCTTAAGATTACTATTCCGGAAAATCTCGATTATTCGGATGTTTTCGATGAGATCTTCGAAAAGTACACATCATCCTACAAACTTAAGCAGGTAAAGACCAGTAATATGGGATCACTTTTCAAGCTCAGTTACGAGGTGGTCTTAAAAAATCTTTCCTCTGAGAAGAACTTCATAGATGAACTCAGGACAAGAAACGGAAATCTCGAGATATCTGTATCTGAATATGAGACACATAATACGGAACAGCTTTGACGGCTTTCTCATCCTTAACAGGAGGAACAGGAAATGAAACACTTTAATACTGAACAGAAACTATTTGCAACAATCATTATCTGTACTTTTGCCATATTGGTATTTGCCGCGTGCTCGCGTAGCTCTTCGCCTTCCACCGTCAAAGAAGAGAATGATCCTTCTGTGACGATAGATAAAACAACTTTAACGGAAGCATTCTCTGAAAAAGACGTTGAGGTCATCTACAATGACAGCGAGGCTGAAACCTTAACGCTTAACGGAAACAGTGCCGTTTCTTCCTCATCTTCCGTTAAGATCGACGGCTCCATAATTACTATCAGATCAAAAGGCACATATGTGATCTCCGGAACGCTTGATGACGGCTATATTGTTGTCAATGCCGGTGATACAGATGATGTAAGACTCGTTTTCAAGGACGCAAGCATTACATCTTCCGATTATGCTGCTCTCTACTGCCTTAATGCCGATAACATATACATTACTTTAGAAGAAGGCACACAAAACCGGCTTATTAGTTCGGGAGAATTCGATTCGAAGGACAACAACAATGTCGACGGTGCAATCTTTGCCAAGACAGACATAACGATCAACGGATCAGGTTCACTTGAGATCAGGTCAACAGATCACGGTATAGTCGGTAAAGACGATGTTACCATCACAGGCGGCAGTATTACCATTACAAGTTCGGGAGACGGCATCCAGGCTAATGACTCGGTTGCCATTCAAAATGCAGTCATAGGCATCACCTGCGGCAAGGACGGTATCCAGTCTGATAACGAAGACGATATCTCCAAGGGATACATTTATATCTCATCCGGCACAATTGACATAGCAGCAGGCGATGACGGTCTAACGGCATCATCTTCACTTCAGATAGATGACGGCACTGTCAATATCACAAAATCCTACGAAGGAATCGAAGGACAGAATATTGAGATCAATGGCGGAAAGATATCCATTGTATCTTCTGATGACGGGATCAATGCAGTATCGGCATCATCTTCAGGAGAAATGATGCAAACAGACGGCGCAAGCACACTTAATATCAACGGCGGAGAGCTCTATGTCAGAACCGAAGGCGACGGCGTGGATTCCAACGGCACATTTGAAATGACAGGCGGAACACTTATCGTCATGGGCCCGACTTCAGGTGCGAACGGTTCTCTTGACGTTAATGGAAGTGCTGTAATCACAGGTGGAACAGTTATAATGGCCGGAGCTTCCGGTATGGCAACAAACTTCACGGGAGCATCACAGGGAGCCATACTCATCAGCGTCGGCAATCAGTCTCAGGGTTCTGAGATCTCTGTTAAAGACAGCTCAGGCAATGTGATTCTGGAGATTACGGCAGAAAGCTCTTATCAGTCTGTCCTCATAAGCAGCCCTGATCTCATTAAGGATAACAGTTATGTGGTTACTTGTGGCACTTATTCCGAGACGATCACGCTGGACGATAATCTCTATGGTTCGGGAATGAGCTTTGGCGGTCCCGGCGGCGAAATGGGAGGTTTTCCGGGAGACAGACCTGACGGCGGAAGACAAAAACCTTCAAAATGATAAAAGAATGCAGCCGCATTTTGCATCCGGTTTTAAATAATAAAAAAGGAGTTGCCTCTCTGTGACCGATGTCACTTTTGAGACAACTCCTGTTAAGTTACGATCCTAAAATCAGGAATTACTTGAGCTCGAGCTCAGCGCCGCAACCATCAAGCTTCTTCATGAGGTCATCAGCCTCTTCCTTGGAAACGTTCTCCTTGAGGGCAACAGGTGCCTTCTCAACGAGTTCCTTTGCTTCCTTAAGGCCCATACCAAGAACATCCTTAACTGCCTTGATAACGCCCATCTTGGAATCGCCGAAGCTCTTGAGCATAACTGTGAACTCTGTCTGCTCAACAGCTGCAGCTGCGCCTGCGCCAGCGCCACCACCTACTGCAACAACTGCTGCAGCGGAAACGCCGAATTCGTCTTCAATAGCCTTCTCAAGATCGAAAAGCTCGATAACTGAGAGACCCTTAATTTCTTCAAGAATGCTTGTAACTTTCTCACTAGCCATTTTAAGTATCCTCCTATAAAAATTTAGCTAATTATTCTGCGGGTGTCTCCGCGGGTGCTGCAGCCTCTTCAGCGGGTGCTTCCTCGGCTGCGGATGCCTCTGCTTCTGCTGCGGGAGCTTCTGCAGGTGCTTCTTCTGCTGCGGGTGCTGCTTCCTCTGCTACTGCAACGGGAGCTTCACCGCCTTCTTCCTGCTTCTTCTCTGCAACTGCCTTTACGAGCATAGCGAGCTTTGTAAAAGGGAAAAGCAAAGTGTAAGCGAGCTGTGTCTGGAGTGTTTCCGGATCCGGTACCTGAGACAGAGCAATAACTTCGTCGATGGAAGCTACCTTGCCGTCAATGATGCCGCCCTTGATCTCCATGGGCTCAATATCCTTGCTGTATTTAGCAAGAACCTTAGCAGGAGCAATGATGTCATCAGAGTATCCTACTGCTGTAGGTCCCTTGAATACGTCATCAAGTCCTTCAAAGCCAAGATCAGCAAATACGCGTCTCAGAACAGTGTTCTTGATGACCTCGAACTTAACGCCTGCCTTACGGAGCTCTGCACGCATTTCTGTGTCCTGAGCAACAGTAAGTCCGCGTGTAGCTACAAATACATAAGTTGTAGCGCCCTTCAAAGCAGAAGTAAGATCTTCAACACGCTGCTGCTTAGCTGCCAGAATCTTTTCACTGGGCATATTGGTTTTTCCTCCTTATTTTATTTCTATTAAAAACCCCCCGGGTAACCTGACAGGTAAACCAAGGGGGACAAATCAATCCTTATAGAATCAACAGGTTCCTTCCTCGGCCGGCCGCCCGGATGACCCGGACATTTCAGAAATCATATCGCAATGACTTCACCTGCTGTCTTTGGCAGGAAAGGTATTTAATTGTAGTAAGTTAAGAATTAAGAGAACTTTGTAGCGTTGATCTTAATTCCGGGGCCCATTGTAGCTGCGATTGAGCAGTTCTTAATGTACTGGCCCTTAGCTGCTGCCGGCTTAGCCTTGATGATAGCTTCCATCAATGCCTTAACGTTCTCTTCGATCTTCTCGGGACCGAAAGAAACCTTGCCGACGGGGCAGTGAATGATGTTGGACTTGTCGAGTCTGTACTCGATCTTACCGGCCTTAACTTCGTTAACAGCCTTTGTAACGTCCATGGTAACTGTGCCGGCCTTAGGGTTAGGCATCAAGCCCTTAGGACCCAAAACCTTACCTAACTTACCGAGCTTACCCATCATGTCAGGTGTAGCAATGATGACGTCGAAGTCGAACCAGTTCTCCTTCTCGATCTTTGCTACCATATCGTCATCACCAACATACTCAGCGCCTGCTTCCTTAGCCTCTTCAGCCTTAGGGCCCTTAGCGAGTACCAAAACTCTCTTTGTACGGCCTGTACCGTGAGGAAGAACTACAGCACCTCTAACCTGCTGGTCAGCGTGTCTGGAGTCTACACCGAGTCTTACGTGAAGCTCTACAGTCTCATCGAACTTAGCCTTACCTGTCTCGCAGACAAGCTTAGCTGCATCAGAAGGATCATAGAGTACGGATCTGTCTACGAGCTTTGCAAGCTCAACATATCTCTTGCCTTTTTTCATGCTCTATTCTCCTTTCTTAGTCTTTCTTTACAACGATTCCCATGGAACGTGCTGTGCCTGCAACCATTCTTGCGCAAGCTTCTACATCAGCAGCGTTAACGTCAGGCATCTTGATCTCAGCGATCTTGATGCAGTCTTCCCATGTAACTGTTGCAACCTTCTCTGTGTTAGGTCTTCCCGAAGCCTTCTCGATCTTAGCGGTCTTCTTAAGAAGTACCGGTACCGGCGGAGTCTTCGTGATGAACGTGAAAGAACGGTCTGCATAAACTGTAATGATTACAGGAATGATGAGACCTGCGTCCTTAGCTGTTCTCTCGTTGAACTCTTTGACGAACTGCGCGATGTTGATACCGTGCTGTCCAAGAGCTGGTCCGACCGGCGGCGCGGGTGTTGCTTTGCCTGCAGGTATCTGAAGTTTTACATAACCTGTGACTTTTTTAGCCATACTGGCCACCTCCCAAATAAATTTTTTCTATTATCAATGACCCGAAGGCCAAAAATAAACTTAATTAAACTTTTCTAACCTTAATGAAGTCGAGCGTTACAGGTGTCTCACGGCCGAACATTGATACCGTAACAGTAACCTGCTGCTTCTCTTCATTGATGTCCTTAACGACAGCCTTGCTGTCCTTGAAAGGACCGTCTGTGATGATGATGAGATCGCCGACACGGTAATCCACCTCAACACTTGTAGGAACGATCAAGCCCATCTTGACGAGATCTTCGTCTGTCATCGGGATCGGCTTGTTAGGGTCAGGTGCTACGAAGCCCGTAACACCGTTGGTATTACGGATCTTGTACCAGAGATCCTTGTCAACCTTATCGTTGTTGCCGTAAACGAGCTTCAAGAAGATATAGTTGGGGAATCTCAGCTTCTCAACTTCCTTACGCTTGCCGTTCTTTGTCTCCACTACGATATCCGTAGGAAGATAGACCTCCTGGATGATGTTCTCCATATCCTGGGCCTTGGCATAATTCTCTATGGAAGTCTTAACTTTCTTCTCATATCCGCCGAAGGTATGAATTATATACCACTTGGCTTCATTATTATCCGGCATTTATATACTCCTAAATCAAGCTTAGCCTTCAGCTGAAGGTTCAGTCTCTTCAACAGTTTCAGCAGGTGCTTCTGTTGCTTCCGTCGTCTCTACAGAGGGAGTGGTCTCAACGATATCGTAGAAACCAACCTTATCAAGAAGCCAACGGCCGCCGTTACCGATCAGGGTGAGGTAAACAGCGAAGAAAGCGATTACGAGGAGAACGACTGCAGCGGTCTTGCCGAGCTTCTCGCCGGTAGGCCACGTTACGCGCTTCAACTCAGCAAAAACATCGGAGATCTTCTTGCCAAAACGCTTAAAAATATTACCTTTATTATCAGCCATCTTACGTACCCTTAAGAATTACTTGGATTCTCTGTGAATCGTGTGCTTGCGGCAGAAGGGGCAATACTTTTTGAGCTCTAATCTCTCTGTATTGTTCTTCTTGTTCTTGTATGTCTGATAGTTTCTCTGCTTGCATTCTGTGCATGCAAGAGTCAGCTTATCACGAGCTCCGGCCTTTGCCATGGTACAAATACCTCCAAAACGTTGTGTTGCAAGGACTTTGAGCGTCCTTCGCGCCAATTTCCGCGCAACTAAAAACAAGACCTGAACGGTCTAGCGCGAAGATTGTATCACAGACCGGGGGATAAAGTCAACGAAAATATCAGCTTCTGCGCGATCTTAACTCAGTTTCGACATCATCAGGTGTAATTCCCTGATCTGCCATGAGCACAAGAACGTGATACTGGAGATCCGCAATCTCCTGAATTGTCTCTTTTCTGTTCCTCTGTGAAGCGGCGATAACGACCTCCACAGCCTCTTCTCCGAGCTTTTTCGAGATCTTGTCCGTGCCCTTATTAAAAAGATAGTTTGTATAAGAACCCTCTACCGGGTGCTCCTTGCGGTCGGTAATTACGCTGTAAAGTTCCTTGAAAATGTCCATTATTTCTCCTCCTTGTCGCTTTCCGGATCCCAATCCTCAAGTGATGTATAAAAACAGGATCTGTTGCCTGTATGGCATGCGGCTCCGGTCTGGTCGATCTTATAAAGCAATGTATCCCTGTCGCAGTCGATGCTGGCTGATATCACCTTCTGGAAGTGGCCTGAAGTCTCGCCCTTCTTCCACAGCTCATTTCTCGATCTCGAGAAATAGTGCATATAGCCTGTCTCACACGTAAGGACAAAGGAATCCTCATTCATGTAGGCCATCATGAGGACTTCGCCGTTCTCATGATCTATGGTGATCGCCGGAACAAGACCGTCAGCATTCTTCTTCATTGCGGCCCATAATGCTTTGGGGTCAGTATCTATCTTGCTCATTTGACTCTCCTTACGGGGATGCCTTCTCCCTCAAGGTATTCCTTAAGGTCTTCTATCTTGATCTCGCCGAAGTGGAAAAGACTTGCTGCAAGAACAGCATCAGCCTTGCCTGAATAGACAGCGTCGGCAAAGTCCTTCATGGAACCTGCGCCGCCTGAAGCTATAACGGGCACGCCTACATTCTCGGATATCATTGATGTGATCTTGTTGTCGTAGCCGGACTTTGTGCCGTCCTTATCCATCGAAGTGAGAAGGATCTCGCCTGCGCCGAGACCTACAGCCTTCTTTGCCCATTCAAGTGCATCGATGCCTGTGGGCTTTGTGCCGCCTGCAATAACCACCTCATAACCTGAAGGGAATCCTTCCTCTCTCGACTTTACATCTATCGCACAGACAATACACTGTGAACCGAACATCTCCGACGCTTCTCTTATGAACTCGGGATTCTTGACTGCAGCAGAGTTTAAAGACACCTTGTCAGCACCCGCATTAAGAAGCTCTCTTATATCTTCGACCGTCCTTATTCCGCCTCCGATAGTGAAAGGGATAAAGACCTCATTTGCCACACGTCTTGCCATCTCGACAGTAGTGCCTCTGGATTCGAGGGTTGCAGTAATATCAAGGAAGACAAGCTCATCGGCACCTGATTCGTTATATGTTTTCGCGCACTCGACAGGATCACCGGCATCTCTTAACGATACGAAGTTAACGCCCTTGACGACTCTGCCGTCTTTGACGTCCAGGCATGGGATTATACGTTTTGTAAGCATTTTGCCAGGTCCACCTTTCCTTCGTATATTGCTTTGCCGATGATGACTCCCGCGCATCCGGAAGTCTTTATGAGTTCGACATCCTCATCAGAACCTATGCCGCCTGAAGCTATAACATTAAGGCCTGTGGATTCCACCATCTCTTTTGTCGCCTCTACGGCAGGGCCTGTGAGCATTCCGTCTCTTGCGATATCGGTAAATACAACTGTCGTTGCACCGATCTCTTTGCACTTTAATGCAAAATCAACTGCCTTAAGTTCGGAGTCTGATGTCCACCCGTCAACCGAAACGAATCCGGAATGTGCATCGATGCCGATCGCGACTTTATCTCCAAATCTCTCGATAGCTTTTCTTGTAAACTCAGGATCTTTTACGGCAGCAGTACCTAAAACGGCTCTTGATACTCCGTATTCCTCGATCCACTTAGCCAGAGTATCCATATTGCGGATACCGCCGCCGGTGTCGACCTTAAGACCCGTCTTGACGGATATCTCCTTGATGATCTCGTGATTTTCTGGCACACCGCTCTTGGCTGCATCGAGGTCTACCACATGGATCCATGTGGCGCCTGCCTCCTTGAACATAAAAGCCTGGTCAAGAGGTGAGTCGTTATATACGGTAACGTCATCGTATCTGCCCTGCTTTAATCTGACGCACTTGCCGCCGATCAGGTCTATTGCGGGTAAGATGATCATATTTTAGTCTCCAAAACGAATTTTCTAAGGATATCAAGTCCGGCCGCGCCGCTCTTCTCGGGATGGAACTGCATTCCGAAAATGTTTCCGTGCTCAAAAGAAGCACAGTACTTTATGCCGTATTCGGTGCATGCGGCGATGTCTTCCGCATTGCCGGGCTGGCAATAGTAGGAGTGAACGAAGTATACGTAGTCGCCTTCGGTAAGGAGTCTTCCCTTAACACCGATCAGCTTGTTCCATCCCATCTGCGGAACTTTAAGTCCCGAATCCGGAAAACGTCTTACAAAACCGGGTATTATTCCGAGACCCGATACGACGCCGTTGGACTCTCTTCTGTCGAAGCTGCATTCTTCTGACCCTTCGAGCATGAGCTGCATTCCGAGGCAGATGCCGAGGAAAGGCTTGCCTGAACCTGCGCAGTCTATCAGGGGCGTAACAAGATCCCTGTTATTGAGTTCCTCCATTGCCGGAGCAAAACTTCCGACGCCCGGGAGGATAACTCCCGAAGCGGAATTGATCTCCTTTGCATCGGAGGTTATGACAGAGTCACAGCCGATATATCTTAAGGCTTTCTCGACTGAGCCCAGATTGCCCATTCCGTAATCTACTATTGCTATCAAAGGATCAGATTTCCTTTCCTGTTATGCGTGAGTAACACTCACGGTACTTTTCTGCTGTCTTGTCGATGATCTCCTGAGGAAGATGCGGAGCGGGATATGTCTTATCCCAGTCGAGAGTCTCAAGCCACTCTCTTAAGAACTGCTTGTCGAAGCTCTTCTGTGCATGGCCGGGCTCATACTCATTTGCATCCCAGAATCTTGAAGAGTCAGGTGTGAACATCTCGTCGCAAACCGTGAGGACGCCATCGATCTTACCGAACTCGAACTTTGTGTCGGCAAGGATAAGGCCCTTTGTAAGTGCATATTCCGATACTTTCTTGTAAAGTGCAAGGGATGCGTCTCTTAATGCTGAAGCATCTTCTTCACCGATAAGGTCAACCAACTGCTCATATGTGATGTTGATGTCGTGACCTTCGTCAGCCTTTGTCGAAGGTGTGAATAAAGGCTCGGGAAGCTTGTCGCCCTGAACCATTCCCTCGGGCATCTTTATGCCGCCGACTGTGCCGGACTTCTTGTATTCCTTAAGAGCCGAACCTTCGAGATAGCCTCTTACGATGCACTCTGCAGGAAGCATCTCTGCCTTCTTAACAAGCATGGATCTTCCTTCGAGCTCTTCCTTATATTTGTCGAATCCCATAGGATACTTGGAAACATCTGTAGTGATGACGTGATTCGGGATAATATCCTTTGTGAAATCAAACCAGAATTCAGAGATCGATGAAAGAACTCTTCCCTTATCGGGGATCAGCTCGTCGAAGATAACGTCGAAAGCTGAGATCCTGTCAGTAACGACCAGAAGGAGAGAATCTCCGAGATCGTAGATGTTTCTTACCTTGCCCTTTGAGAGCATCGGCTGATCGATAAAATCAGTATCCTTAATAAGCATTTATATACCCTCCAAAAATTATAATGCGCCTTTAGTCGAGATGACCTGACCTTCGAATCTCGGGTCGGCCTCCGTTGCTTGCCTTAAAGCTCTTGCGAGTGCCTTGAACATTGCCTCTGCCTTGTGGTGATCGTTAGCTCCGTAGGGGCATGCAATGTGCAGTGTGATCCCCGCATTGAAAGCAAAGCTCCTGAAGAACTCTTCGAAAAGCTGTGTATCCATCGTTCCGCAGAACTCGTCTGCGAATTTGCAGTCAAATACAAGAAAAGCCCTGCCCGAGATGTCGAGTGAGCATGTGCCGAGAGCCTCATCCATTGGGATGGAAGCAGAACCGTAACGTCTGATGCCGACCTTGTCGCCCAAAGATTCTTTCAAAGCCTGACCAAGCACGATGCCGACGTCCTCGACTGAGTGATGAGCATCAACATTAAGATCGCCCTTGCAGGAGATGTCCATGTCAATACCGGAATGCTTTGATAAAGCAGTGAGCATGTGATCGAAGAAACCGATACCTGTATCGATATTGTTCTCGCCCTTGCCGTCAAGATTTATGGAAACCTTGATATCAGTCTCTTTTGTCTGTCTTGCGATCTCAGCTGTTCTCGGCATTTTTGACCTCCTCTTTGATTGCTTCAATTAGAGCTTTCATCTCATCGTCAGTGCCTATCGTTATTCTCAGATATTCATTAAGCACGGGCTTATTGAAATATCTTACAAGTATACCTTTATTACGGAGATTTTGATACAGTGTTCCGCAATCCACGGGCGGTTTTGCATACAGGAAATTTGCAGATGAAGGCGGCATCGTAAAGCCGATCCCGGCAAGCTCTTTAGCAACCCGCTTTCTGGTGGCGATAATTTTCGAGCGCGTCTCATTATAGTAATCAACATCAAGGAGCGCAGCCTCGGCTACCGTCTGCGCCAGGCGGTCGACAGGATAGGAGTTAAATGAATCTCTGGCTCTCTTAAGTCCTTCGATAAGCTCCTCCGAACCTACCGCATAACCGAGTCTGATTCCCGCAAGGGAGAATGCCTTGGACAAAGTCCTTATAACGCAGATGTTGTTGTACTTTCCGATCAGGGATACTGCCGACTCGTAGTTTTCCTCGAATGCGACATATGCCTCATCAACGATAACGACCGAATCGGGGTTGGCCTTTGCGATCCTCTCTACTTCCAAGACCGCTATCGCTCTTGATGTAGGCGCGTTGGGGTTCGCGAAAACGATACCGCAGTTTGGCACTCCGATGTAATCGTCAGGATCAAGACGGAAGTCTTCCTTCAAAGGGATAGTCTTTCTCCTGATATCGTAAAACTCCGAAAAGACCGGATAGAAGCTGTAGCTGAAATCCGGCATCAGCACCGGAAGACCGGTGAAAGCCTTCTTCTCAAAAAAAGTCTGGAATGCGATAGCAAGAACTTCATCAGAACCGTTTCCGCAGAAGATATTCTTCTCGCTCACGCCGTCAAACTTGGCGGCAGCCTTCATAACAATGGTTGAATTCGTATCAGGATAAAGTCTTAGGTCAGCGGGGTTGAAACTGTCCAGTGCTTCCTTGACCTTAGGAGACGGCGGATAAGGGTTCTCATTGGTATTGAGCTTTATCACCTTCTGCCCCGGCTTCGGCTGCTCGCCTGCTACGTAAGGCTCTATGTCGTTTATCAGTTTGTTCCAATATTTACTCAAAGTTATCAATCCTCAAATCTTGCTCTTACTGCAGCTGCGTGACAGCCGAGTCCTTCGCTGTCAGCAAATGCTGCTACGTCTTTATAAACATCCTTGAGCATCGCCTCGTTGTAGTTGATGACGCTCATCTTCTTATAGAAATCACCTGTGTTAAGAGGTGAGAAGAACCTTGCCGTTCCTGATGTCGGAAGAGTGTGGTTAGGTCCTGCGAAATAATCTCCCAAGGGCTCGGGTGAATAGTTGCCTAAGAACATTGCACCGCAGTTGTTGATCCTGTTTGAGAGCAGCTCGGGATTCTCAACGCAGAGTTCCAAGTGCTCGGGCGCGATCTCTTCGGAGAAATCGATCGCAGTATCAAGACTGTCGCATACGATGATGGCGCAGTAATCCTCCATGGACTTTGCGAGGATCTCTTTCCTCTCAGCCATCTCGGAACGCTTGTCGGCAAGCTCTAATACCTGCTCTGCGAGTTCTCTTGAATCCGTAAGAACGATCGCGGATGCCATCTTGTCGTGTTCTGCCTGTGAGAGCATGTCTGCTGCGACGAAGTCCGGATTTGCGGTCTTGTCTGCAATTATCAGGATCTCTGAAGGACCTGCGAACATATCGATATCGACCTGTCCGTAAACAAGGCGCTTTGCGGTATTAACGTAGATGTTGCCCGGGCCGCAGATCTTATCAACTCTCGGAACTGTCTCTGTACCGTATGCCATAGCTGCGATAGCCTGTGAACCGCCCATTCTGTAGATCTCCGTAGCGCCTGCGATTGAAGCAGCTGCAAGGATTACAGGTGCGATCGTTCCGTCAGATCTCGGAGGTGTCGCGAAAACGATCCTCTCAACTCCCGCAACAGATGCGGGAATAACGTCCATTAATACCGTTGACGGAAGAGGTGCCGTGCCGCCCGGAACATAAACGCCCGCAATGAATATAGGTCTTACTCTGACACCGACCTTGGCGCCCTTGCCGGCGTCCATCATGAAGCCGTGTTCCTTCTGCTCCTCGTGGAATCTTCTGATGTTGGAAGCGGCCTTCTTCATGACTGTGAGAAGCTCGGGATCAAGACTTGCGATCGCATCATCTATCTCCTTCTGAGTAACTCTTAACTGATCTGCAGTAAGCTTTACCTTGTCGAACTTTTCGGTGTATGCAAGAAGTGCTTCGTCACCGTTCTCTCTGATGTTATCGATTACGTCCTGAACGACTGTGATGACGGGCTTTAAGTCCATCTTTCCTCTTACTCCGAGACTCTGTACTGTAGCCTTGAGATTTTCTTTTGTTCCTTCTATCAATTTACAACGCATTTTTTATTCCTCTTTACTTTCTGCTTCCTCCGCCAAAGTCTTCTTGAGCTTGGCGATCATTGGCTTGATCTCATCTTCCTTCATCTTCATCGAGACTCTGTTTACCACGAGTCTCGCGCTGATATGGGCGACGGTCTCAAGCACATCCAGTCCGTTCTCATAAAGAGTTCTTCCCGACTCAACGATGTCGACTATGACTTCCGCAAGTCCTGTAAGAGGCGCAAGTTCAACAGAACCGTTGAGCTTAATGATCTCAACGCTCTCGCCCTTAACGCCCTCGAAATAGCTCCTTGTTATATTGGGATACTTGGTTCCGACTCTCTTATTCGGGATCTCATCGAGCTTATCCTTAAGCTCTGCAGGTCCTGCAACGCACATTCTGCATTTGCCTAACCCTAAGTCCAAAACCTCATAAAGCTGTCTTCCCTCTTCTAGCAAAGTGTCCTTTCCGACAACACCGATATCGGCTGCGCCGTACTCAACATATGTGGGCACGTCAGAAGGCTTCGAAAGTATGAATCTCAAACCCGCATCCTTATCTTCAAGGATCAGTTTTCTTGACTTGTCCCTTGCAGCGGATACATCGTATCCGGCCTTTTCCATAAGATCCAATGTCTGGTCGGCAAGCCTGCCTTTAGGTAAAGCAATTGTAAGCATCAGGCATTACCTCCGTTCATATACATAACTGTTTCTATCCCTTTTTCCTTTGCATAGTTCTCGAGAGCTTCCTCGCTCATACCTGTCGTATCAACGATCGCGGGAGTTCCCTCAGCCCTTAAGGCTTCTGCAGTTATTACAGCTGCATCGAAATCGCCTCCGACGATGACTGACGCACCCTTTGCAGGTGTGAACTTCTCCTGCCGCATAAGCGCAGTGATCGAAAGCGTAAGTGAGATCGAGAAGCCGACTGCCTCGATCTCCTTGCCGAAAGACCTGGCTACGCCGTCATATCTTCCGCCCGCAAAGATTGGGAAACCGACCTCATATGTGTATCCTTTGAAGACCATTCCTGTATAGTAGTCGCTGCTCTCGATGAGACCTAAGTCGACTGAAACATACTTAAGGAAACCGTAGCTTTCCATGATGTCCAGGATCTCCTTGAGGTTGCCCAGAGCTTCCTTCGCGCCCTCATCAGTGATCCTCGGCAGGATCATGTCGATCGTGTCATATGTTCCGCCTGCTTCTGCAAGCATCTGCAGCGTCTCTTTGTCTTCCTTGGATATATCGAGCTTTTCTAAAGTAACTGTATCCCTGTTGGCAATTGCATTCTTGATCTTGATCTGTGCTTCGGCGTCCATTCCGAGCTGCTTCATGAAGCCCTTATAGAACTTGACCTGACCGATCGAGACCTGAAGATCAGTGATGCCGATCTCAAGCGCTGACTTGATAGCGATCGCAAGGACTTCGGCATCGGACTTCGCGCCCGCAGCGCCCAGGAGCTCAATGCCGCCCTGCGTAAAGCCGGAGAGCTTGCCGCCGCCCTGTTTTCCTGCGCGGTACATATTTTCGATGTAGGAATAACGTGCAGGAAGAGTCTCATTTCTTCCTGCGCAGAATCTTACAGTAGGGATCGTTCCGTCGTAACGGTTGCAAAGAAGCCTTCCGTTGCTGTCTGTGAACTTGTAGAGCTCCTCCTCTTTCACGAACTCCTTGTAAACATCGAAATACTCGACGCCGGGAGTCTCAATCTCTTCATAGCCGTTCAGAAGGAACAGGTTGCGCAGCTTCGACTCGAGCTCGCGCTTGAAGCCGCAAATCGCCGGAAACTGGTCATTAAAGCCGTCCGGTGTGTAATACTTATTACCCATATAGTTTCTCCAATTCTATTATGCTCATATTTTACTTGTGCGTCTTACACAAAACAAATGACGATAACATGTCATTTTCACCGACTCTTTAGTCGACTAAAGGATTATAATTGTACATTTTTGATATGTCAAGCATTTTCTTTAGTCGAATAAAGAATTATCATTCAGCGGGCTGAATGCTTTTCTACTACTTGCAGATAATTCACTTCACCTTTGCTACTTTTCGCTGCTTTTTACAGTATAAGTAGCAAAAAATCGTAATTTTTGCTACTTTTCGTCTTTTTGACCCACAAAAAGTAGCAAAATTTAAGCCTTTCATAAAATTGAGACTAGTCTCAAAATATAATGTCCAACGCCCCCCAAGTCAGGGCCCTGGTCAGCCCCTTATTTATGATATCTCTCGCCCTTGGCGATCTTGAAGCCGCGGTAGAGTTGTTCAGCAAGAACGAGTCTTGTCATGAGGTGTGTCAGAGTGATGTTGCCAAAGCAGATCCTGCGGTCGGCGCGGGCGCGGACTTCGGGACTTATGCCGTTGCTGCCGCCGATGACGATCTTAAGCGAGCCGCCGCCTTTTTCGATGTCGGAAGAAAGATAAGAAGAAAGTTTTTCCGAAGTAACATTCTCGCCGCCCAAGTCCATGACCCAGACCACTTCACCGGGTTTTATGTGTGACAGGATGAGCTCGCCTTCACGCTTCAAGGCTTCGGCAACAGGTACGGAATCCGGACAGTCGGCCACTTCAATAAAATCCAGTACCGCAAACCTGGACAATCTTTTCTTATACTCATCGATTCCGTCTTTAAGCCATTTATCTTTGAGCTTTCCGGGGCAGACAACTGTTATCTTCATAATACAAAGCCCTCAGTCGGACCGTCCTTTTTGGCAATCTTCACTTCATAGTCGATGCCCTCGACAAAGCCTCTGTCGGCAAGAAGATTGACGAATGTCTCTCTTGCAAGGACGGGCGTGTTGTTGTGGGGCGATAAGTGTCCCAGGATGAATTTCCGGGTTCCGTTACTAATGAAATATCCGGCAGTCTCAGCCGATTCGGGATTGCTGATGTGGCCGTGGCCGCCTGAGATCCTCTTCTTTAATGGCCACGGATAAGGACCGTTCTCGAGCATGTACGGATCGTAATTGGATTCAAGCAGGATAACGTCGCAGGCACGTGCAAACCCGCGCATTCCGTCATTAACGCGTCCTAAGTCAGTCATGACTGCAAAAGAAGAACCCGTGTCTGAATTGATAATCCTATAGCACACGGAACCTGCAACATCGTGCGGAGTCGGGAAAACCCTTACTTCAGGGCCGTTCTCGAGCTTTACGATATCGTTTTCCTCAATCTCGGTGACAGGTGATGACAGACCTTCAAGTACGGCAAGAGTAGCTCTTGTTCCGTAAATCGGCGTATGATATTTGCGCGAAAAGACCGGCACTCCGCCGATGTGATCCGTATGGCGGTGCGTAAGAAATACGGCGCTGATGTCATCGGGGTATACTCCGCTCTCAACGAGCGCTTTGGTCATCATCTTGCATGACATACCGCAGTCGACAAGAATGTACATGCCACGGGACTTGATAAGTGTCGAATTGCCGCTGCTGGATGAAAAAAGTGGGACTATCCTGTCAGGTCCCGTCATGCTTCGGTATCCTCTTCGCCATACTCGGGAGTATGGTTGACTCTTGTGATGGTGGCGCCAAGGGAAGTAAGCTTCTTTACGATATGCTCGTAACCTCTGTCGATACGCTGTGCATTCATGATGTAAGTTGTTCCGGAAGCTTCTAATGCAGCACATACAAGGGCTGCTCCGGCTCTGAGATCAGTTGCTTCGACAGTTGCACCCTGGAAAGGCGTCTTGCCGTTGATCCAGGCGATGCGCTCGTAAACATTGATCGATGCGCCCATCTTGGCAAGCTCCGGAACATACTGGAATCTGTTCTGCCAGACATTCTCATGCATACGGCTCTGTCCGTCTGCTGAGCAGAGCAGAACAACTGTCTGAGGCTGAAGATCCGTCGGGAATCCCGGATAAGGTGAAGTCTTTACACTTGTGGGATAGATCTCCTCATTGTAGTCGTCTCTATATACCCTTATAGATTCGTCGCCTTCCTCGATCTGGTATCCCATCTCACGCATCTTGGCTGACAAAGGTTCCATATGCGTCGGAATGAGGTTATGGATCGTGACGTCACCGTTCGTAACGGCAGCCGCGATCATGTATGTGCCTGCCTCGATCTGGTCGGGAATAATGGAATATGTGAAATTACCCGGAAGCACGGGAACACCCGTGATCCTTATGTTGTCGGTACCTGCGCCCTTGATCCTCGCGCCCATTGAGTTGAGGAAGTTTGCAACGTCAACGATGTGGGGCTCTTTGGCCGCATTGATGATCTCTGTCTGACCCTGTGCCTTGCATGCTGCGAGCATCGCGTTAATTGTCGCACCGACACTTACTATGTCGAGATAGATCCTCGCACCGTGCAAGGGGTCCGCCTCAAGATTTACGATACCGCTGTTGATATCGGAAGGTCTTGCACCCTTGGCACCCATGAGCTGAAAAGCTTTGAGATGAAGGTCGATAGGTCTCTGACCGAAGTTGCATCCGCCGGGAAGTCTTATAGAGGCCTTTCCGCAGCGGCCAAGAAGTGCGCCCATGAGATAGTAGGAAGCGCGGATCCTTGATACGAGCGGACCTGATGCCTTATATGTGTTGATAGTAGTCGGGTCGATCTTATATGTGTGGCTGTCAATTGCATCAACCTTGGCGCCTAAGGATCTTAAGAGATCGAACATTACATGAACGTCCAGAATATCGGGAACGTTCTCCAATGTGCATACGCCGTCTACCATGATGGAAGCGGCTATGACACCAAGAGCGGCATTCTTACTGCCGCTGATGTCGATATTGCCTTTAAGCGGCGTACCGCCCTTTATCTCATAAGCGTAGTTCTTGCCTACGCTATATTCAGGTTGATCCATTAATACTCCAATTGCTCATTTGTGCGGGTTAGAATCATCAAGGATCTTCTTCAGTGATGATTTGACCGCAACATCTCCATTATCGGGGCGGGCTGATTCTGAGGTCTCAGATCCGCCGCCTGTGACAGCACGACTACTATTATACCTTTTCTGAGCGTCAATTGGGTGAATTACACGTTTTTCGCGAGATTCACGATTTATTTGCGAAACAGTCTTCCTTTGTTCGGCACTTATCTGAACAACAGGCTGTGTCAAGAGCTTTCTTGCCTCTTCTTTTGCAATCAATCTTGCCTCTTCCTCACTGGTCAATGCCTGCGGTTCGGGCCTTGGAGTAATGGGAATCTGCGCGGTACCGGTTACAGGCCGGGCGGGCGGTGCCTGATTTGCTGCCACGGGATGGATCACCGGCTGAGAAGGAGCCTGAACAGGCATGTCCTCCATGGGAACTATTTCCTGCGGAATGTACTGGTCTACAGGGATCGTAACCTGCTCAACCGCCGTCATCAGCGGCACTTCACCTATCGTAGTCTCCTTCGCGCTCTCACTCTCAAGGCCGGTTACGGGACCATCCTCGTAATCGTCCATATCTTCAACATAAAGCAGCTCGTCTTCAAGCTCTTCGAATCTTTCCTTGCCGAAAGATGACAGGAGCTTGGCCAGAGCCTTGTCTCTTGCCGCGACTTCAGCCTCAGGGATTATCTCATACTCATCGACAAGGCTTTCAAGATCCTTATAACCGAGGGATCTTACTGCTTCGCACTCCTGAAGACCCAGAAAATACGCGGCAGCCCTGTGAAGAGGCTTATCGCTGATGATTCCTGTTTTCGCGTCATTATACGCGGCATCGAAAACTGTCTTTCCCGTCGGAAGGCTTAGTATAAAAGTCGCACCCTGACCGAATGTTGACGTGACGCTTATTACGCCGTCGTGCATATCGGCGATCTCCTTTGCGATCGCAAGACCGATTCCCGATCCGCCTACTTCCCTGTTGCCAGAATTGTCAACTCTGTAGAAGCGCTCGAAAAGATGCTCGATATCCTTTGCCGGAATTCCCCGTCCGTTGTCATCCACCTGGACTGCAACACGGTCATCTATTACCGAGATGCTGATATGGACCTGATCCTGAACGAGCTTGCCTTCAAAGCTAATGTATTTGATCGCATTTGTAAGAAGGTTTACGATAGTCCTTACGATAAGCTTGGAATTGCCGTAAAGCAGCGGATATGAATTGTCTTCAGGCATTGTGAACCTGACTTTCGCTGCGCCGGGATAATCCTGGACATTGTTATACGCCTGGGATACGGCATCCCTGATATCAAATATCTCCATCCTGCTCGCATGTGAGCACTGAGAGAGAACGAGGAAGTCATTTACGATATCCTGCATCCTCACAGTATTATCTTCGATCCTTCCGCTCCAGGTAATGAGCTCTTCTCTTGTCGGACTGCCCTCCTGGCATGCTCTCTTGATGGAGAAAACTGAACTCTTGATGGAGGTTAACGGGGTCTTGAGCTCATGGGATACGTTCGCTGCAAGATCCTTCTGACGTCTCTCGTCATCCTTGATCTGTGTGATATCGTCAACGATAACTATATTAAGCTCGTCATTGCCGAAGAATTTGGAATCCTGCTGTGGCGGTCTTCTTATGATCTTGATCTCATAGATCCTTCTGTTGTTTATGTAATTTACCCTTATCAGATTGACGCCGTTCTCAAGGCTCAGGATATAGTTCGACTTGAGCTGGTTGCCGTTGTCGAATGTCTCAAGGAAATTATTAAGTGTCTTGGGAAGGCCGCCTTTAAGGAAATCCGGGAGTCTGAATATCGTCTCGTTGCAGAACAAAGCTCCCTTGGAATCGTATACTGCAATTCCGAGACCGACTGTGTCCAATACAGCTCTCTGGATAAGGTTGTCCCGCTCCAGACTGTTGATATTGCCTGTAACCTTAGCCTGAAGTGAAGTATTCCCGATAAGGTATCCTGTCAGGATTCCCAAAAGGATCAATATCAAGGCAAGAACCACTAATACAATCGGGTTCTTAAATGCCTGTTCCAAAGTCGTCAGAAGTGAATTACCCAAGATCAATCCAAGTCGTTAGGGAAGAAATAGCCGAAGCCTCGTCTTGTAAGGATGTACTTAAAATTCTTCTGGTCGGGTTCGATCTTCTGTCTCGTGCGCTTGATGGTAACGTCGACAGTTCTCTCGTCGCCTAAGAAATCAAACTTCCAGACCTGCTTTAAGAGCTCTGATCTGGAGCATACTCTGCCCATATTCTGTTCAAGATACTGAAGGAGCTGGAACTCACGGTTGGTAAGATCACATGACTCCTCATGCTTAAATGCCTGCATTACGTCGCCGTCAATAATGAGCTCGCCGCCGCAGTATTCATGTCTGTTGCCGTCAGCACCATGTGACTTATTGCTGTATTCGATACGTCTGATCATAGCTCTGAGCTTCTCTACAAGGATCATCGGCTCGTAGGGCTTAGAGACATAATCGTCAGCGCCGGCACGGAGAGCCTCGACCTGATACTGAGAAAGATCACCCTTGCCGGTCAGGAACAGGACAGGTGTCTTGTAACCCTGATCTCTATAGTCCTTGATGAACTGCATTCCGCTGTATCCGGGCATCATCCAGTCGAGGATGATAACATCCGGTCTCTCGATATCTGCGAGTTCAAAACCTTTCTTTCCGTCAGTTGCGGTAATTACGTCAAACTCGAATGATTTAAGCATATCGGCAGTTGAATCAACAACTGCTTTATCATCATCTATTATCAGGATCTTCGCCATATCACACCTCACAAAAAGAAAAGGAATTAATTCCGATCACATTTATTTTACCAATAATCGATTTTATGTAAATTGTAATATTACATTTTTATGAGGCGATTTCACAAATTATTACAAATATACAGACGGCGAGAAAATGCTCTAAAAAAGCAAAAGAAAAGTCCCTTTGCGTATCTGTCGCAAAGGGACTTGTATAATCCGGCAGCAATCTATCTTCCCGGGCCGTTGCCAGCCGAGTATTGTCGACGCCAGTGAGCTTAACTTCTGTGTTCGGAATGGGAACAGGTGTGGCCTCACCGCAATCACCACCGGAATGGTTGAGAGTCTTATACC